>DASYRW010000129.1:0-15807 GCA_036003985.1 Thermoplasmatota archaeon | reverse complement strand
GGCAGGGCGAGCAGCCGGCGCTCGTGCCGCGTCAGGGGCCGCGGGAACAGAACCGCGACCGCCGCGAGGGCGACGGCACCCCCGACCTGGAGGAAGGGGAACACGCCCCGGCCCAGTTGGCTGGCCGGGTCGTCGACGGAGTAGAGGTTGCTCACGAGGTACGCGACGCCGAAGAGGACGCTGAATGCCGCGAGCGCGAGGTTCGCGCGCCGGCGCGGGTGGAGCCGTGCGACGAACAGGCCGAGGCCGATGAGTAGCAGCCCGCTGCCCGCGTCGATCCACGAGCCCGGCGTCGCGAGGAAGGCCATGCGCAGCGGTCCGAGGCGCGGGAGGAAGCAAGAAGCTTGCCGTCAGCCCAGGGCCTTGCGCGCGCGGCCCACGTCGTCCACCGCGAAGGCGATGAGCACCTCGTTGGCAGGCCCCCACGCGTGGTAGCCGGCCTCGACGTTGACGCCCGCGGCCGCGAGCGCCTTCGCGAGGCGGCCCACCTCGCCGGGGCGGTCCACGCCCTCGACCGCCACCACTTCGCCGATCTTGAAGTGCAGCCGCGACGCCTTGAGCCACGCCTCGGCCTTCGCGGCGTCGTCGGTGACGAAGCGCAGCACCGGGAAGCCTCCGGGCGCGGTCGCGAGGAAGCCGCGCATGTTGATGCCCGCGTCGCCCAGCGCGCCCGCGGACTCGCCCAGCGCGCCGGGGCGGTTCGACATGGAGACGACGAATTCCTTCAGGACGTGCACCGCAGGCATGGGGCTCCCCCGGGGCGGGCAGGAGCCCGGTCCGCCTTGAGCCTTGCGCCCTCAGGTGACGCGCGCGGCCGCTGGGGCGGGGGCGTCGCCCGGCTCAGCGAGGGTCGGCAGCGACAGCACGCTCTGGCCATCGCCGGTGTGGAGGGTCACCAGGCCCGCGGGATTGGGCCCGGCCAGCTCCCAATCGCTCGGGAAGGCCGCGCGCACCTCGAGCAGCAGCCGCGCGCCGGGCTCCAGCGCGTACTCCGTCGGCAGCATCGGCACGCGCACGTGCACGCGCTCGTCGGGCGGCACGGGCTCCCAGCGGTCGTACCCGTTCCGCAGCGCCGCGTTGGCCATGCCGAACGTGATGGGCAGGAGCTCGTCACCGCGCTTCTCGAAGAGCCACGCGCCCACGTACGTCGTCGGCGCGCCCGCGACCTCCAGCGTCAGGTCGAGCGCGGGCTCGCCGCTGACGTAGCGCCGCATCGCGATCGGAGCCAGCTCGAAGGTCGCGCCCTCGAAGGGCAGGCGGCCGTCGGTGTCGGGCACGCGCGCCGCGGGCGGCGCGCCCACCAAGTCCAAGTAGCGGTTCGCGTCGGCGTTGTCGCGGCCCGGCGCGGCGACCCATTGGGTCGTGTCGGGCTCCGCGCGGTCCTCGCGCAGCCGCGCCTCGCGCGCGTCGAGCTCCAGCGCCCACGGCTGGGCCTCGGCGGGCGGCCACGCGTCGCCGGCGCGCAGCGTCCCCTGCATCGTCAGCGCCTCGGCCGTCGGCGTCGCGAGGATGCCCGTGTCGCGGCCCTGCAGCCATTGGTCGAACCACGCGTGGAAGTACAGGTCCTGGTCGGGCCGGGGCGGGTGGCGGTGCAGCCACGGGCCGAAGAGGCCCTTCTTCGGCACGTCGAGGTCGTTGAACCAGCCGAGGGCCATGGTGCTCTTGACGTTCCGGTCGAGGTAGCCCTGCGTGTACAGCACCGGCACCTGCACCTTCCCGACGCGCGCGCTGAGGTTGCGCTCCATGTAGAATTGGTCATAGACGGCGCGCGGGTCGTTCGCGCGCACCGTGAACGGCACGGCGTCGCAGTAGCTCTGCGCGACCAGCTCCGCCCACGCGACGCGGTCCTCGTCGTAGGTCGGCGTCTCGGCGCCGAGCTGCTCGTAGCTCAGAGGGCTGCCGAGCTGCTCGCCGTTGGGCACGCCGCCGAAGTGCCAGTCGAAGTAGGGATCGGTGAGGCCCGCCACGGTCACGATGGTGGTCAAGTGCGGCGGCTGCATCACCGCGGCCTCGTGCGGCGTCGTGCCCACGTAGCTCTGCCCGTACATGGCGACCTTGCCGTCGCTCCACGGCTGGGCCGCGACCCACTCGACGAGGTCGTATTGGTCCTGCTGTTCACGCGGGCCCCACACGTCCACGCATCCAGCACTGTTCCCGAAGCCGCGCACGTCCGCGACCACGACGGCGTAGCCGCGCGGCACATAGTCGAGGATGACCGCGTCGTAGGGCCGCTCGCCGGCCGCGCGGACCGCGTTGTTGTAGGGGCTGCTGATGAGGATCGCCGGCACGCGCGCCTCGGTCCCGGGCCGCGTGACCTCCACCCACAGCAGCGCGCCGTCGCTGCTGGCAGGAACGAACGTGTGCTCCGTGGGCGTCGGGTCGAGCGCCGGGCGCGAGAGTGCGTCGAGATGCAGCAGCGCCGCGGGGCCATCGAGCGGCGCGCTGGTGAGCGTGGCTTCGAGCACGAAGGGCACCGGCGCGGCCGGCGCGCCCAGGGGCGCGAGGTCGAAGGTCCACGTCGCGGGCAGCGGATCGAGCACGGTGAGGCCGCGGCACACCAAGCCATGGAGCGTGAGGTCCTCGAAGCGCGGGCAGCGGCGGAGCGGGCTGCTCTCGCGGGGCAAGAGCGCGATGCCCGCGGCGTCGGCCGGCCAGGTGAGGCGCGCGTCCACCATCGTGACGCCGGGCGGGATCCGCAGCTCGAGGCGCAGGCCGTCGAGCGGCAGCGTGCGGTTCCACACCGCGCGCGCGCCCTCGGCGACGCGCTCGACGACGCCGCCCTCGGCCACGACCGCGTCGAGGTCGAAGCCGAGCTCGCCGAGGCCGCGATCCAACGCGCTGGGCCCGAGGCAGCCCGCGAGGGCCGGGGCCAACCACAGCGCAGCGAGGACGGTCGAGCGCACAGCCCAGCCTCGCGCGCGGCTCGGCGCGCGGCGATTTAAGGGTTATGGCGCGCGGGTGCTCCGCGCAGCCCAGGCAACCTTCATAGGCCCGCGGACGGGTCCGCCCCCCATGTCGCGCGCCTCGCTGCTGCTGCTCGCCGCTGGCCTCGCGCTGCCCGCGCTCCCCGCGCTGGCCGCCGACTACACCGACCACTTCGGCACGTGGGCCTTCCACGCGCCGCCGCCCGCCGACGTCGCGATGGCGCCCGAGATCCGCTCGGTGCTGCTGACGCTCAACGACGGCACCGGCTTCACGGCCTTCGTCGAGCCCGTGCCGCAGGGCCTGCCGCCGCCCTTCGCCGGCAGGCCGCCGACGATGGCCTTCGAGTGCTACCCCGATCTCGGCGAGGGACGGCTCTTCGTGCGCGGCATGGCCACCGAGGTGACCGGAACTTGCGCGCTCACCGTCGAGGACATCGGCGGCCTCCACTACGTCGTGCGCTTCGCCGGCCACGAGGCGCCGATTGCGGGCACGGGCATCTACAACCTGCGCCCCGCCGGCTGATCAGCTGAACGTCGCGGTCACGGTGCCCGCGACCGCCATGCCGAGCAGCGGGCAGTCGAAGGGGCCCAGGGCCTCGTCGAGGAACACGAGCACACGCTTCCCGCCCGTGACCGGCACGGTCTTCGTGCCGCAGCCCACGCCGAGCGAGCCTGCGCCGCCGCAGTTGGGCGAGCACACCGCGAAGCCCACCGGGCCGAAGCCGTGCAGCGCGAGGTCGAAGACCGTGATGCGCAAGCTCGTCTCGCCCGCGAGCGGGAACAGCACGACGCAGCCCGCACCTTGGAGGAACGGGCTCACGGCGCCGGGGCAGACGGCGTCGCCCGGGCCCGCGGTGTAGTTGACCGTGACGGTGCGCGCGTCCGGCTCCGCGAGGGCCGCTGGCGCGAGGAGCAGAAGGCCCGCCACCACCGTCGCCAGGCTGCGCATCGCCGAGCGTTCCGCGGTGCCCGGCTTAAGCGCTGGCTGCGATCCCTGGTCGCCCGGCGCGCCCGATGTTGAAGAAGATGTAGCCCCGACACGGGTCCCGTCCTCATCGAGCTTCGGAGGGCCAGCCGGCCGGGGCTGGCGGCGCTGATGAGGCGCCGTCGGCTGGGGCAGGGATCCAGGGCATATGAGCTTGGCTCCGCGCGGTGGGGGAAGGGCGCTGGGGCGATGCGGGCGCGTCGGCCCCCGACCCCGCGCGGCGGGCTTAAGCGCCCCGCCGGCGAGGGCCAAGCGTGGCCTTCGACGCTGCAGCGGTCATGCTGCCGCTGGTCGTCATCGTCGGGGGCGGCGCCCTCTTCCGGTTCCTCGCGTTGCGCGCGGGCCAACCGGGCGTGCTCGGCGAGCTCACCCTCGGCCTGCTGCTCGGCGCGAGCGTGCTCGGCTGGGCGTGGCCGGGCGCGCGCGACGCGCTGTTCCCGGCCGACGCGCGCGCAGCGCTCGAGGCGATCGCGTGGGTGGGCCTCGCGTTCTTCATGTACATGGTGGGCTCGGAGATGCGCTGGCAGCGCGGCGACGGCCGCGCCGCGGGCCTCGTGGCCTGGGGCGGCCTCGTCGCGCCCCTCGCGCTCGGCGCGCTGCTCGTGATGGCGCAGCCCGGCTGGTTCACCGACGGCCCGCCCCGGCTGGAGCTGCTCGCCCTCGTCGCGTTGGTGATGAGCGTCAGCGCGCTGCCGGTGCTCGCGCGCATCCTCGACGACGCGGGCCTGGCGCGCTCGCGGCTCGGCACCATCGTGCTCGGCGCCGGCACGGTCGACGACCTCGTCGCCTGGATGCTGCTCGCGCTGCTCGTCAGCGCGGCGCACGTGGGCCTCACGGGCCACGTGGGGCTCAACGTGCTCGTGACCGCCGCGCTCTTCGGCGGGGCTTACCTCGTGGACCGCGCGCTGCCGCGCCTGCTCAAGGAGCGCGCGGTGCCACCCTCGCAAGGCATGCTCGCGCTGCTGGTGGTAGCGATCCTCGGCTCCGCCCTGCTGACCCAAGCGGCGGGCCTCCACGCGGTGCTCGGGCCCCTCATGGTGGGCGCCATCGTGAGCCGGCACGCGACGCTGCAAGCCTACGCGCAGCCGCGTTTGCAAGGCATCACCATGGTGCTGTTCCTGCCGGCCTTCTTCGTCCTCGCCGGCCTCGACACGAACCTCACGCTGATCGCGAGCGGCGCGGGCCTCGTCGCGCTCGCCGCGGTGGTCGTCGTCGCGAGCGCGGGCAAGCTGGTGGGCGCGTGGATCGGCGGCGCCGCTGCGGGCTTGCCGCGGCGCGAGCGGCTCATGGCGGGGATCCTGCTCAACGCGCGCGGCGCGGTGGGCCTCGTCGTTGCGCGCGTGGGCCTCGAGGAGGGCGTCGTGGGCCCGCAGGGCTTCGCGCTGCTCGTCGCAGCCATCGTGCTCACCACCATGGCCGCGCCGCCCGCGCTCCAGTGGTACGCGGCGCGCTCCGTGCACGTCGCGCCGAAGCGCGCGCCCGCGCAGCCCCAGGCGCGCGCGCCGATGCCGCGCGCGAAGTAGCATGAACGGCTGCACTGCGCGAGTCGTTCTACGGCGGCGCACGGCTCGGCTGGCCGCTCTACGCCTGGGAGGGCAAGCATCGCTTCGCCGTCCGTACAGAATGAGACGAAGAGAATGCAACGCTCGCCGTCGCATCTTGGCGCACGCCGGAGCCTTTAACAACCTTGAACGCCGAGTCCCGAGCATGCCGCGCTCCAACAAGACCCCCGGCCGCCGGGCCCGCGATGTGGCCCGCGCGAGAGCCTCGCGCGCCCGCGAGGCTGGAACGAAGGCGCTCCGCGATCGCGTCCACGTGTCCCCACGCAGCAAGGCCTGGGCGACGTCGTCCGACATCCGCCGCGCCCGCCGACTGCGGGACCTGCGGCGCTTCGAGCAACTTGGCCGCGCAGGCTCGGGCCAGCGCCGCTCGGCAGGCCCGCGGCAGGATCGCGTGGCGCGTCCTGGCCACCGCGTCGTGCGCGACCATCCGCCAGGCGCGATGGACCGCGCGTGGCGACGGCAGCGCGGCCTGCGCGAAGGACCTGCGCCTGGCACGAAGAAGGGTCAGTAAATCAACGAGCGCGCGGGCAGCACGCCGCACCCCCAGCCGGAAGCGTGCAGGCAGGCGGAACGGGTCGCGCACGATCGCCTCGACGTCGTGGCCCCAGATTCGAACGCTGGAACGTAGTGTCATGGCCGCCAGTCTCCCGCGCTGGTTTGCCCGCGAAGTACCTGGAACGGTTCGCGCCGTGCCATCGCGGCGCACGGCACATCGCGTCGGCGTCGCGCGCAAGTTGACGAACGGTCCGCGCGCAGAACACCGGGAGCGACGGACGGACCGCCGCCGCCACACCTGCGATGCTCGGCTGCCCGGCGCGGGCGACGATCATCGCCTCGCGCGCCGACCCCGGGGCGCCGACCAAGCTCCGCGACATCACCGAGCCCTTGCCGGGCAGGTTACCCATGGTGCCTAGGCGCAGGACCGCCTTGCAGGGTCGCCAACATTTTGGCAGGTGTGAACTCATGGAGATCGAACGCGCCATCAGCGGCGACCTGAACAAGAACATCGAGCAGTGTGTCAGCCTCCTCATGGATGTTGAGCGCCGCCTGTCGAACCTCAAGACCGAGCTCGCGCAGACCCTCGCGCAGACGCCCGGCGCACGCAGCGCCCAGAGCGCCTTCGTGAACCCGTCGGCCTCCCCGTTCGGCCCTGTGCAGGCGCCTCTCCTGCAGGTGATCCCGCAGACCGCGGTGAGCCCGCACGCGTCCTTCGGGACGGCCTTCGCGACGCCCTTCACGGGCCAGTATGTGGCGCAGGCGCCCTTCGGGACGCAGGTGCCCGGGTTCGCGAGCAGCCCGTACGGTCAGTACCTGGTGCAGTCGCCCTTCGGGACGCAGGCGCCAGGCTTCGCAAGCAGCCCCTACGGCCAGTACCTGGTGCAGTCGCCCTTCGGGACGCAGGCGCCCGGGTTCGCGAGCAACCCGTACGGTGCCCCCGCGCGTGAGCAGACGAGCATCGTGCCTGGCTTCGGCATCCCTGGCGCGCCCGGCTTCGCGCCGCTCGTGCAGGGCTTCGCGCCGATCAGCCCCAACCAGGGCCACAACTACATCTGGTGAGCCTGGGAGCGTCCGCGCGCTCCTTCGCGGGGCCGCGGACATTTTCTTTTCCGCGGCGGCCGCCGGCCCCGCAGTCCGTTCGTGAGCGTCACCGCATCACCGAAATCCGGCGCGCACCGCCGAAGGCAGCCTCCACGGAGCGGCGTCCGGCCGCCCGCGCAGCTCTGGGCCGCGTGGCCATCATAGGATGGGGGCCAATGTCCCCTGGTCATCCCGCGCCCCGCGTGGAAGCGATGCAGCCAGGACGCGTGTGCAACGATTGGATTGGCAAGCCTGGCGGGAGGCGCCATCGTGGTGGTCGTCCGCTCCGACTGTGGCTGCCTCGCAGCCGTCGTCCCGAAGGTGCGGCCGTCGACCAGCAGCGATAGCCCCGTCAGGATTCGAACCTGAGTCCCAGGATCCAGAGTCCCGGATGATTGGCCACTACACTACGGGGCTGACGGACTCCCGGAAACCGAGCGACGCACTTAAGCGTTTCTGGCGCGCGGAGGGTGCGGGCAGCGCCCGGCCCGGTGCCGTCAGAACAGGAGCCAGAGGGCGAACTCCGACGCCGCGGCGTCCGCGTCGTGGGCGAAGACGCCCGGGTAGTACGCGGTGTCGAAGACGAAGGTGACGACGCACGCTTGTTGGCTCAGGATGCCGCCGAAGGACAGGACGCACGGCCCGACGGCCGCTGCGGTGGAGGCCTCCCGTCGCGCCAAACCTCGGCCGATGGCTTCATCGTTGGCAGCCCCCCGGCTGCACCCTTGGATGGCGCCACAGCGTGCCTCCCCAGGCAAGGTTTGAAGCTGGCGCGTCCCCGTGCCAGCAGGCCATGCTGCCCCTCCCGCTCCTGGTCCTGCCGCTCATCAACCAGGTCATCTGCCTCGTCCACGAGCTTCTGTTCGGCGTGCCGTGCTGATGGGCCCGGCCGGATTCGAACCAGCGATCTGCGCTTTGTAAGAGCGCCGTCATGGACCAGCTAGACCACGGGCCCCGCCGCTCGCACGCCGCGGCAAGCCAAGAAGGTGCCGCTAGGCCACCCAGATCGCCGGCCTTCCCGGCGCGGCGAACTTCGCCTTGTCCGCGGGGTCCTCGACGCCCGGCGCGTCCGCCGCGACGACCTCGACGGGCGCGCCCAGCTCGACGCTCAGGAACGTGCGCGCTCCTTCGAGGGCCGCGCGCTCGTCCAGCGCCGCGCGCTGCGCCAGCTGCTCGGGGCGGAGCGAGCCGAGGTCCTTCAGCAGGCCTTGCGCGAGCTTGGGCAGCTCCTTCGCGTGGGGCTTGAGCGAGGCCCGCGCGTTCGCGGCCTTGAGGAAGCCGCCGACGTCGAGCTTGCCCTGCTTCGCGACCTCGGCCGCGACCTCGAGGGCCTCACGCTTCCAGGCAGGAGCGGCGTACAGCACGATGCGCTGCGCCTTGATGCCCGTGACCTTGAGGATCTCGCGCGCGTCCTGCAGCGTGCCGCGCAGGAAGTCCTCGCGCTGCTCCGCGATCGGATCGACTTCGTCGGGCCGCGCCTCGGGGAAGCCCGCGTCGATGGCGAGGCCCTGGCCTCCCGCCGCGTGCCATGCCTCCTCCGCGACGTGGGGCACCAACGGCACCATCAGCCGGATCGCCACCCTGCGGTAACGCGTCCACACGTCCTCGTGCGCGCTCCCGCCGGCGCGGCGGAGGTACCATTGCCACTCGCGCGGCAGGTCGAAGAACGCCACCTTCAAGGCCGTGCGGAACTCCGCTCGCTCGTACGCGCCGCGGGCTTCGAGGACGAGCCGGGCCAGCGTGCTGCGGAAGCTCGCGTCCGCGTCGTCCGGCGCGGCGCGGAGGGGTGGCGCCTCGCGGAGCGAGGCGAGCCAGGCCTTGAGCTTGCGCGGGGCCTGCGCGGCGAACTCCTGCTCGAAGTTCGCGTCGTCGAGGCCCTCCCCCGCGTTGGCCAGCGCGAGCCGCACCGCGCTCGCGCCGTGGTGGTCCAGGGCCTGGCGGAGCGTGACGAAGTTGCCGGCGCTCTTGCTCATCTTCGCGCCATCGACCATCACCCACCCGTTGACCGAGATGCCGCGCGGCCAGTGCTCCTTGGGAAAGAGGGCGGCGTGGTGGAACACCATGAACATGAGGTGGTTCTGCACGAGGTCCTTGCCGCTGTTGCGGAAGTCCATCGGATACCAATACAGGAACTCGGCGCGCATCGCGTCGAGCTTCGCGCTCGTCAGCGTGCCTTTCGCGGCGCCTTGCGTGGAGCCCTGGCCCAGCAGCACGACGTCGAAGGCCGCGTCGCTCAGGTCCTTGGCGTCCACGTCGAGCAGGTGGGGCACGAGGGCGTAGTAGGCCATGTAGATCGTCGAGTCGCTGAGGCTCTCGATGACCCACTTGGGGTCCCAGGGCAGCTTCGTGCCGAGGCCGGTCCCGCGCGCGCAGGCCCAGTCGCGGAGCCAATCGAGCACGTAATGGAACTGCTTCTTGGCCTCGGCGGGGTAGGCCGTGAGCTGGTCCACGGCCTGGTGCGCGCGCGCCTTCCAGGCCTCGTCGCTGTAGCGCACGAACCACTGGTCGCTCACCATCTTGACCACCCCCGCCGTGAGGCAGCGGCAGACGACGCGCTCCGACGGCTCCCAGAACCGCGCCGCCGCGCCGCGCGCCAGCAGCTCGGCCTTGATGCGCTCCTTCGCCTCCTGAACGGCGCGGCCCTGGAACGCGCCGACGAGCATCGTGCCCGCGTAGAAGCCGGCCTTGTACACCTCCTCGGTGGCGGCGTCGAGCTTCTCCTTCTCCGAAGGGCCGCGGATGCCCATCTTCTCCACCACGTCGCGGGCCGGCGCGGGGCCGAAGCCGGGCGTGGCGATGATCGGGATCGGCTGCAGCTTGAGGATCATCTTCTCGTCGAGCCGGTGCTCGCGCACGACCTCGGGGTGCGCCTGCAGGAAACGGAGGCCCGCGAAGTCCACGGGCGCGTCGCTCGGCACGCTCGTGACGATGCCGGTGCCCTTGTCCGGCTGGATGAGCTTGCCCTCGAGCGGCAACACAGGGATCTCGGCCTCGCGGGCGGGCGCGTGCACCATCAGGCCGAGCAAGCGCCTGCCCAGGACCTGCACGGGCTCCTGCACGACGTCCTTCTGCTGCAGCGGGATCTTCACGGCCGCTGAGGGCGACACGACCCAGCTCTCACCGGCGACGTCGAGGGCCTGGTAGACCAGCTCCGGCTCGACCCACACGTTGGTCTGGCCGTACATCGTCTCGGGCCGCAGCGTGGCCGCGACGAGGAAGGCAGGGGTGTGCAGCCCGAGCCGCCGTGCGTCGGGGTCGCGCAGCTTGAGCTTGACCAGCGTCCATTCCTGGGGCGTCGCACCCTCGCCCTCGGTGCGGTCGTGGTCGGCGATCGGCTGCGAGTCCTTCGGGCACCAGACCACGGGATGGTTGCCCTTCGCCACGTAGCCCTTCTCGTACAGCTTGCGGTACTGCCAGCGGATGAACGCGTCGTAGTGCGGGTTCGCGTCCGTGGTCACGAACTCCCGGCGCCAGTCGATGGCGAGGCCGAGGCGCTGGACGTCCTTGCGCCACTCCTTCGGGAAGAACTCGGCCCACGTCCGCGGCTCGGCGAACTTCGGCACGTCCGCGGCGGGGATGCCCTGGTCGGCCATGATCTTCAGCATCTTTGGCTCGCCGTCGCGGATCCGGTTCGCGGCAGCCTGGATGGGGGTGCCGGTGATGTGGTACGCGAAGGGGAAGAGCGTGTTCCGCCCGAGCTGGCGCTGGAAGCGCACCATGAAGTCCACGCGGCTCATCGTGTAGGCATGGCCGACGTGCGGGAACGCGTTCATGTACGAGTAGGGGTACGTGGCGAAGAACTTCGGCCGGCCCGGCTCCACGCGCGGCTCGTCCACGCGCGCCTCGCGGTAGCGCTGCATCCAGCGCTGCTCGATGGCGGCGAGGTCCTCGTCCGGCAGCACGGGCGCGCGAACACGCTGGCCCTACATAAAGGTGGCCGGAGGCCGCGGCGCGCCGCGGCCCCCGTGCTCCTCCGCCTCAGACGAGGCGGCTGTCGGCGGGCACCGTGACCGCGCCGGGCTCCTGGCTGGCGTCGGTGCGGCAACTGTGGCTGTGGCTCTGCAGGCCCGCGTAGCCGTTGCTCTCCAGCCACACTTGCACCGCGGGGGCCTCGACGCTGCCGACGCCCTCGACGGTGATCGTCTGGGTGCCAAGCACGACGTAGAGCGTGGTGCCGCCGACCTCGGGCACCTCGCCGGGCACGCTCACGGCGAGGGCGACGTCTCCCACGGGGGTGTTGAGCACCATGGTTTCGTCGCCGTTCACGCTGCTGCAGTTCGCGTTCGGGTTGGGTTGGTGGGCGACGGCGAGGCCCGCGGCGAAGAGAGCCGCGAGGACGCCGGCGAGGACGATCGTGCGCATGGCATAGCCTCCTGCGCACCCAGACGGCGCTCATCACAAGCCAGTTCCGCACGACAGGTCTGCGGAGACCGTGGGCGCGAGGGCCGGCGTCCCGGACGCGACCAGCGAGTGCTGGCCGGCGCGTTCGATGGCGCGCCTCGAAAGCTCAAGCCGTTCCACGCGTCCTCGCTGCTCGTGCGCGCGGCAAGGCGTCACCTTGATGCCGTCCGCGCGCTTGGAGGCAGACCGGGATGCGCATGGGCTTCGAGCTGATGGTCGTGAGCAACACGCCGATGACCCCCATCGCGGACGCGGAGAGCGTCGCGATCGGGTTCCTCTTCCAGATCGGTTACCTCCCCAAGGGCTACGACCCCAAGACCGACGCGGAGAGCGTGCGGCAGAGCGTGCCGTACAAGATGTTCATGCAGTGCTTCATGAAGCGGCCGGAGAAGCTGTGGAGCATCGAGGAGCTGCAGACGGTCCTGCACACGTCGCGGCCCACCGTGTACCGCCACCTCAACAAGCTGAAGGGCTTCGACCTCGTCGAGGAGCAGGCCATGACCACCTTCCGCTGCGCGCACTGCGACGCCTTCGAGAGCGGCGAGGAGGCCGCGGTCTTGGAGCACGCCGAGGCCTGCTCGCACAAGAAGAACGGCAGGAAGGCCGACGCCCTCCGCCAGGGCCGCAAGGGCTACCGGATCCGGTACGGCAGCCTGAGCAAGTCCTGGAACTTCGTCGAGGCGCACGTTCAAGTGGCCATGGAGAGCTACCGCAAGACGGTGGACCACCTCCAGGACCTCGTGCAGCGCGACCTCGCCGCGCGACGCAGGGGCGAGCAGGCTCCGGAGGTCGAGGAGGTCCCCGTCGCGAAGGTGAAGCGCTGATGGAGGAACTGCAGCTCACGCTGGGCTCCAAGTACGTGGTGCGCAGCGTCATGACGCGCGAGCAGGTGCTGGAGACCGAGGGCGTGTTCAAGGGCATCACCACCATCGGCACGAACGACGCGCTCGTCATGGAGCTCGGCGCCAGCGCGGGCAAGCTGAAGGGCAAGCTGCGCCTCATCCCCACGCACATGGTCGTGAGCCTCGACATCGTCGAGTCCGTGAAGGGCGCCGAGAAGAAGAGCGAGGACGAGAACCTGCACTACACCTAGCCCTGGTCGCGGCAGCCTCAAGGGGCTCTGCTTCCTTGCCTGCACGTGGCCGCTGTGTTCTTCGATCTCGTCGGCACCCTCGTGGACGACGAGAGCGACATCGCGGCCCACGAGCTGCTGATGGCCGCGATGCGCAAGCGCTTCGCGCTCGAGGACAGCGCCGCGGAGCTGCTCGGCGAGTACCACCTGCTCGGCTCCGACCAACTCGAAGAGGAGCGCCGCTCCGGCGCGCGCCGGGGACCCAGCTTCACACGCGCCTACACGGCGACCTTCGTGGCCATGCTCGAGAAGCGCGGGTTCCGCGCCAAGCCCGAGGACGAGGCCTGGTTCCACGAGGCCTACTTCGACTGCCACCGCCGGCGCGTCAAGCTCATGCCCGAGGCCCGCGCCACCCTGGCGAGGACGCGCAAGCTCGGCGTGCACGTGGGCCTCATCAGCGACATCGACCGCCCGATGCTCGCCGACCACCTGGACTTCCTGAAGCTCGCCCAGGCCTTCGACAGCGTCACCTGCAGCGAGGACGCGCGGGCCCTCAAGCCCGATGGCCGCGTGTTCGCCTTCGCGCTGCGGCAGGCGTCCTGCCCGGCCCGCGAAGCCTTGATGGTCGGCGACAGCCTGGAGCGGGACGTGGACGGCGCCCTCGCGACCGGCATGCAGGCGATCCTCATCGACCGCCACAACGCGCGCGTCACCGACGCGCCGCGGCTGCGCAACCTCAAGCGCGTGCCCGCGCTGGCCCGCAAGATGCTGGAGCTATGACATGGCCGACAAGGAACCCTGCGACCTGTGCGGCAAGGAGGTGGGCGTGGCCGCGATCTACCGGCGCATCGGCTTCGTCGCCGGCGCGCGCGCGAGCAAGGTGTGCGGCTCCTGCTATGCCGACAAGCTGCACCGCGAGGAGCGCCTGCGCTTCGCGAAGGGCTCGGGCAAGCCGCGCAAGAAGGCCGGCGACGCGGACGAGGGCATGGGCGGGTCGAGCGCGCTGGACGAGCTGCGCGGGCTCGGCTAGCGCTTGCGCCACTCGGCGACGCCGCGCACGAAGTGCTCGTGGATCCGCGGGTCGGCCGTGAGCTCGGGATGGAAGCACAGCGCGAGGCGGTTGCGCTCGCGCACGCCCACGATGGTGTCGCCCAGCCTGCTCACGACCTCGGCCTCGCCCCACGCACGCGCGACGGCGGGGCTGCGGATGAACACCGCGTGGAAGGGTCCCACGCCCTCGACGTGCAGGTCGGCCTCGAAGCTCTCGCGTTGGCGGCCGAAGGCGTTGCGGTCCACGGCGATGTCCATGAGGCCGAGGAGCTTCGTGCGCGTGTCCTCGACCTGCGCGTCGCCTTCGCGCGCGAGCAGGATGAGCCCGGCGCACGTGCCCAGGATCGGCAGGTCCTCGCGCTCGGCGCGCTGGCGCAGCAGGTCGTGCATGCCGCTCGCGACCAGCAGCTTCGAGATGGTGGTGCTCTCGCCGCCCGGCAGGATGACGCCGTCGCAAGCCCGGAGCTGCTCGCCTGTCCGGATCGCTTGCGCGCGGCCCCCCAGGCCTTGCCGCCGCAGCGCCTCCTGGAGGGCGCGGACATGTTCAGTGACGGCGCCCTGGACGCCGACCACGCCGAGGGACAGCTCCACGATGCGCCAACGATGCGACGGGTCCAAAAAGGTTGGCCCGGCGAACGACGACGCGCGGAAGCGTGTCACCGGAAGGGACGACCAAACCTATTTCGCGCGCCAGCGCCTTCATCGGACCGGGGACCCTGATGCAGGAGCTGGCCATGCCAACGCGCACCTGCGTGGTGTGCCAGGGCGACAAGCCGGTGAGCGGCGTGTGGTACCTCCTGCCCCCGCGCGCGGGCCGGCGCGCAACGCCGTTCGTGTGCGAGTCGTGCTTCCGCCTGCAAGCGCCCGAGCCCCCCGCCTGATTCAGTAGGGCTTGGCCCCGCCGCCGGCTTCCCACGCCTCGAACAGCGCCGCGCACTCCCGCTCCAGCACGCCGCCGTGGACCTTCACGCTGCTCCCGCCGCGCCGCGCCATCTCCTCCGCCGGGATCGTCAACTCGCGGAATCCTGCCCGCAGCGCATCGGGGATGCGCGCGCCGAACACGACGCGGTCCACGTTCGCCCAGTGGCAAGCGCTGAAGCACATCGGGCAGGGCTCGGTGGTCGTGTACACGGCCCCGCCGCGCAGGTGCACCGCCTTGACGGCCTCGCACGCCCGGCGCAGCGCCAGGATCTCGGCGTGCGCCGTGATGTCGGTGCGCGCCCACACCTCGTTGTGCGCCCGCGCGAGCTCCTTGTCCTCCCGCACGATGACGCATCCGAAGGGCGTCTGGCCCCGCGCGAGCCCCTCGCGCGCGACCGCGATCGCCTCGCGGATCCAATGGGCGTCGTCCACGCGGGCCGCACGGCGCGAGGGCCTATCAAGGCTGCGCGTGCGCCGCGGGCCGCGGCGGCAGCGCCCACACCCCAGCCGCTGCGAGCGCGACGCCGCCCAGGAGGGCCGCGGCGTGGGCGGCCGTCACGAACGACCCGACCGCGCCCGGGTTGAAGAGGTCGGAGCCCAGCCCACCGAGCCAGAACAGCGCGCCGAAGACCGCGAGGTTGCGCGGCTCGCGCGCGGCGCCGGTCGCGGGCTTGAGCAGGCTCGTGACCCCGACCGCCATGGGCAGGCTGAGCAGGAGCGCGAAGGCGAGGCCCGCGACCTGGCCCGTGGGCGAGAGCCCGGCCGCGTCGCCGAGCAGCAGCCCGAGCATCGTGACAGCCCCCGCGCCGCCAGCGCCCACCAGCAGCGCGGCCGCCGAGCGCAGCGGAAGCGCCATGCTACTCGCCGCGGTCCTGCAGGCGCGTCTCGAGCAGCTCGATGCTCTGGCCGCGCATCGGGTCGCCGAGGCCGCGGCTGACCTCCGCGACCACCTTGGGATCGTCGAAGTGGGTCACGGCCTCGACGATGGCCCGCGCGCGCGGCGCCGGGTCGCTGCTCTTGAAGATGCCGCTGCCGACGAAGACGCCGTCGTTGCCGAGCTGCATCATCAGCGCCGCATCGGCCGGCGTGGCGAGGCCGCCGGCGGCGAAGTCCACCACCGGCAGGCGGCCGAGCCGATGGACGTCGAGCAGCACGTCGAAGAGCCCGTCGGTGGCGATCTCGAGGGTGATGTCCCCGAAGAGCCGGTCCTTCGGCCCCGGCTGCTCCGCGAGGCCTGCCTCCTTCCGCACCTCGCCGAGGAGCGCGGTGTAGCGCTGCGCGTAGGTGTTGGCGAGCGCGCGGAGCGCGTCCTTG
>DASYRW010000128.1:0-2046 GCA_036003985.1 Thermoplasmatota archaeon | reverse complement strand
GGGAGGGTCGCGGAGCTGAGCAAGGCCTTCGGCATGCGCGTCGTGGCGTACGACCCGTACGTGCCCCACGACAAGGCGCGCGCCCTGGGCGTGGAGAAGCAGGAGACCCTCGAGGCCGTGCTCGCCGTGAGCGACTTCGTGTCCATCCACGTCGCGCTGACGCCGGAGACGCGCCACCTCATCGGCGAGCGCACGCTGCAGCACGTGCGCAAGGGCGCGTGCATCATCAACCTCAGCCGGGGGCCCGTCATCGACACGAACGCGCTCGTGCGCGCACTGCAGTCGGGCCAGTTGGCCGGCGCGGGCCTCGACGTGTTCGAGGAGGAGCCCTTGCCCCAGGACAGCCCGCTGCGCTCCTTGCCCCACGTGCTGCTGACGCCCCACGTCGGCGCGAGCACGCGCGAGGCCCAGGACGCTGCGGGCCTGATGGTCGCGGAGCAGGTCGTGAAGGTCCTCAAGGGCGAGAAGGCCGAGCACCGCGTCGTGTGACGCGACGAGCCTCCGGAACCTCTCGAACCCCCGCTTCGCGTGCAGGTCCCCGGCCCCCGGCGCGGGGCTAGGCGGCCCACAGAAGCCTTAAGAGCGCCCAGCCTTTCGAGCCGCTGGAGGCTTCGCCCCGGGAGAGGCTTGGCCTTTGGTGGTGGAGGGCATGGTCCCCAGGTCTTGGAGCGTCCGCGCCGGAGCCCGACGGAAGCAGCTCGCGCTGATCTTCGTCGCTGTCATGGTGGCCTCGCCGATGGCGGTGGCGGACTTCCGGACCCCAGGGCCCTCGCCCGCGGCTGTCGCGCGGCAGCTCGACGTCGCCAACGCCGCGTCGGACTGCTTCAGCGGGACGCCGACGCGCACCTTCGACATCGTGGCCATCAACACGACCATCGTGTACAACAACTTCGGCGACCACGACCCCTTCGGCCGCATGTATGTCTTGGCCGACCAGGAGCAGGCCGTGCGCGACGCGGTCAACGCGAATCCGCGCACGCCCAGCGACCTCGTCACGCCCCTCGTGATCCGCGCGCACCTCGGCGATTGCGTGGAAGTCCACTTCACGAACAAGATCGCGGACGCGGGGCCCCTGCCCAACCTGGTGTCGCAGGGCCTCGACGAGCTCGCCGTGACGGGCACGGCCCAATTCGTCTTGGACACCGTGAAAGCCTTCGGCGGCCCCGATCCCGGCGTGGGCGGGAACCCGCTCACCGGGTTCACCGACCTCGTGCCCGACACCCCCTCGGTCGAGCGCGCGAGCATCCACATCCACAAGGCCCTCACGGCTGTGACGAGCCAGGGCAGCGCGGTGGGCCGCAACCCCGACAGCACCGTGGGCAAGGGCGAGAGCATCACGTACCGCTGGTACTTGCCCGACGATCCCACATGGGAAGGCACCTACCTCTTCCACAGCCACGCCGACCCGCGCTTCCAGGCAGCGCATGGCCTGTTCGGCGCGCTCATCGCGGAGCCCAAGGGCTACGACTGGCTGCACCCTACGACGGGCGCGCCGCTCGCCAGCGGGTGGGAGGCGATGATCGTGCATCCTTCGGGCCCCGGCAAGGCGGGCAACCCGGACTTCCGCGAGGCGGTCACGGTCTTCCACGACCAAGTCGAGCCCTGCCGCAAGGAATCGCAGGCCCGCACGTGCCTCGCGATCCCGAACGTCGATGACAACCGCATCTCCGCCGCCTACGGCCCCGGCACCAAGGCGATCAACTATCGCAGCGAGCCGTTCATGAATCGCTTCAATTACGTGCGGCTCAACATCTCGGAGCCCGGTCTTCTCCCGCACTACGGCAACGGCACGTCGGACTTCGAGAACGCGCCCTTCGATGAGTCCCAAGCCTACGGCAGCTACGGCTACGGCGACCCCGCGACGCCCATCGCGCGGGCCTACGTGGGGGACCCGACGAAGTTCCGCCTCGTGCACGGCGGCCCCGGCCAGCACCACGTGTTCCACCTCCACGGCGGCGGCGACCGGTGGCGCTACCAGCCCGACACCGACGACACGCAGTTCGACGACGGCCAGATCAAGTCCGGCAACGTCGTGCAGAGCGCCAG
>DASYRW010000127.1:0-3064 GCA_036003985.1 Thermoplasmatota archaeon | reverse complement strand
TGGCTGCGCTGCACCATGGCCTGCACCTTGCGCACGGTCGCCGGCGGCACGCGCGCGCGCCGCGCGATGCTCGCGTCGCTGAGCTGCAGCTCGAAGCCCAGCAGGATGCGGTCGAGGTCGGCGTAGCGCACGCCCAGCTCCTGCTCGTCGGTCTGGCCGGCCCACAGCCCCGCCGTGGGCGGCTTGGCGAGGATCGCGCGCGGGATGGCCATGTGCTGGGCGAGCGCCCGGACCTGGGTCTTGTAGAGGTCGCCGATCGGGTGGAGGTCGCCGGCGCCGTCGCCGTGCTTCGTGAAGTAGCCCACGAGCAGCTCGCTCTTGTTGCCCGTCGCGGCCACGAGCCTCCCCAGCGAGTTGGCGTGGTGGTACAGCAGCATCATGCGCGCGCGGGCGCGCGCGTTCGCGGCCGCGAGCTTGGTGGGCTTGTGCTTGCACGCGCGCATCGTCGCGTCGACGATGGCTTGGATCGGCAGCTCCTCGACCGGCACCTTCCACTGCGCGGCGACGAGGCGCGCGTGGGCCGCGTCGCGGGCGCTGCTATCCTCGGCGGGCATGAGCAGCGCGAGGACCTTGCGCGGACCGAGGGCCTCGGCGCACAAGGCCATGACCACGGCGCTGTCGAGGCCGCCGCTGAGCCCCACGACGACGCCGCCCGCGCCGCTGCGGCCGACGTAGTCGTCCAGGAATCCCACGAGCTGCGCGCGCAGCGCGGGCGCGTCCACGTCGAGGCTCAGCTTCACGGGGCCCAACCCTTAAAGCCGCAACCTCGCTATGCCCCTTTCGACGCCCATGGACCGGGACGTGAAGGTCGCGCTGTTCCAGCTGCAACCCGCGCTCGGCGAGCCTGCGCGCAACGTCGCGACGCTGGCGAAGCGCGTCGCGGCCGCGAAGGCCGACCTCTGCGTGTTTCCTGAGCTCTACCTCACGGGCTACTTCAACCGCGACGCGCTGCGCACCCTCGCGGAGCCCCTCGACGGCCCGCTCGTGGACGAGCTGCGCAAGGTCGCCAAGCGCAGCGGCAGCCACATCGTGGTGGGCATGCCGCGGCAAGGCGAGCTGCGGGGCGTGGTGCACAACAGCAGCGTGCTCGTCACGCCGGGCGGCGAGGCGCACGCGTACGACAAGGTCTACTTGCCCACGTTCAGCGTGTTCGAGGAGGACATCTACTTCGGCGAAGGCCACGCGCTGCCGACGTTCAAGACCGACCTCGGTCGCATCGGCATGAGCATCTGCTACGACCTGTTCTTCCCCGAGGTCACGAAGAGCCTCGCCCTGCAGGGCGCGGAGATCTTGACGTGCATCAGCGCGAGCCCCACCATCAGCCGCACGTACTTCGAGAAGGTACTGCCGGCGCGCGCCGTCGAGACGACGAGCTTCCTGCTGTTCACCAACCTCGTCGGCCCGCAGGACACGCTGACCTTCTGGGGCGGCGCGAAGGTCTTCGGCCCCCTGGGCGACCTGCAGGCGGAAGGGCCCGCCATGAAGGAGGCGGTGACCCGCGCGACGCTCGACTTGGAGGAGGTCAACGTCGCGCGCTTGAAGCGTCCCGTGCTGCGCGATTCCCGGCCCGAGTGGCTCGGGCTCGCCGCGAGGCTCGCCGAGAGCGCGCTGCCGCGCGACCTGCGCGCGCTCCAGGAGTTGCATGGCGAGCTGTGCGCGTGGAGCGTCGCGGGCCTGCGCATGGCGCGCGCGGGGCGCCACGCGCTGCGCCGCGACGGCAAGCTGCCCGCCGAGATCGAGGCCGACGTCACCTCGCCGCTGAAGCCCCCGGTCGCGTGCGTGCTCGATGGCCTGCTGCTGAGTTCGGGCTGCACGCTCGGCCGCGGCAACCTGCGCGTGCAGGACGGCTCGGACGTCGTCGCAGCGTTCCGTGGCGACGGGCGCGCTGCGACGGTGCGCCTGCGACCCGAGGCGCGGAGGAGGTTCGTGGTCGGTCCAACCCTCGACGCCGCGCTCGCGGTCCTCGCCGTGCCCGAGGACGAGCTGCTCGAGGTGACGCGCTAACAGCGTCGTGAGCGGCTGAGGCGCACTCCCCTGCCAGGCCCAAGGGGCAGGGCTGCGTTCCAGCCACCATGACCCGCTTCATCGAGCGCGAACGCAAGAAGCCGTTCGTGCTGAAGCCCGCCGACCTCGCGGCCAACGCCGACGACCAGGGCAACGTGTGGATCTGCGGCTGCGGGCGGAGCGCGACGCAGCCCTTCTGCGACGGCACGCATCAGCGCATCGCGGCCGAGCCCAAGGAAGGCACATTCCACGACGCCCGCGGCGCCGATGCCCTGCGGCACGAGGCGAAGCTGCTCGAGGGCAGCGAGGAGCCCCTCGCCAGCGCGGCAGAGTGAAGCTCAAGCCGCGGCGCGCCCTGCTCCCCCCGATGCGCGTCGCGGCCCTCTTCTCGGGCGGCAAGGACTCCGCCTACGCGATCCACGTCGCCGAGCAATGGGGATGGGACGTGAGCCACCTCGTCACCGTCGCGCCGGCGGGCGAGGAGAGCATGATGTTCCATTGGCCCAACGTGCACCTCACGCCGCTGCTGGCGCAGGCGATGGGCAAGGAGCACGTCCTCGTGGAAGGCAGCGGCGCGCCCGAGCGCGAGGTGGACGAGCTCGCCGCCGCGCTGCGGCCGCTGCGCGTGGACGGCATCGTCAGCGGCGCCGTCGCGAGCGAGTACCAGCGCACGCGCTTGGAGCGCATGGGACACCGCGTCGGGCTGAAGACGTGGACGCCGATCTGGCACAAGGCGCCGCTCGACTTGCTCCGCTCGATGCGCGCGGCGGGCCTCCGCGCCATCGTGGCAGGCTGCTTCGCCGAGGGCCTCGACGCGCGCTGGCTGGGCCGCGAGCTCGACGACGCAGCCATCGCCGAGCTGGCGGAGCTGCAGCGCGCGCGCGGGATCCACCCAGGCGGAGAAGGCGGCGAGTACGAGTCGCTGGCGTTGGAGGGGCCCGGGTGGGGCTCGAGCCTCGAGATCGTGCGCGCCGAGAAGGAGTGGCAGCGCGATCGCGGCGTGTTGCGCGTGCGCGAGGCGCGGCTCGTCCCCCGCTAGCTCCGCCGCGTCGGCGGACAG
>DASYRW010000126.1:0-24240 GCA_036003985.1 Thermoplasmatota archaeon | reverse complement strand
GCGGCCCGAAGGGAAACACGAGCAGGGCCACGAGGGCCAGCAGCGTGAATTGCTTCACCGCCCGCGTCCACTCGACCAGCGCCAGCCGCGGGCCGCTGTACTCGAGCACCATCGCCTCGTGGATCATGGTGAGCTCGAGGTGGGTCGCGGGGTTGTCCACGGGCACGCGTCCGGTCTCGGCGAGCACGAGGACCACCAAGGCCGCGAGGGCGAGGATGTAGCTGGCCGACGCGGACAGCAACGCCACGGGCCGCTCCGCCGAGGCGACCGTGGCAGCGCTTGTGGAGCCCGCCACGACGCCGACCCACAGCACGCTCGCCACCAGCGTCGGCTCCACGAGGGCGCTCATCGTCATCTCGCGGCTCGCGCCGAAGCCGCCGAAGCTGCTGGTGCTGTCGAGGGCCGCCGCGGCGACGAGGAAGCGCGCCAAGGCCAGGAGGAACACCACGACCAGCAGATCGCCGGCCTGCGGCACGGCCGGGCCGTCCCACGTCGGGACGAGCAAGGCCGCCGTGACCACGGCGCCGAAGGCCACGGCCGGCGCGGCGGCGAAGAGCGGCGACGCGCCCTCTGGCAGCACCTGGCCCTTGCGCAGGAGCTTGGCCAGGTCGCGGTAGGGCTGGAGCCACGGCGGGCCCACGCGGTTCTGGCTGCGGGCCTTCACCTTCGCGAAGATGGACATGAGGAGCGGCGACAGCCCCAGCGCGAGCGCGGCCTGCGCGGCGAGCAGCGGCGCGGCGTTCACGACAGCCTCACCACCAGGAGGGCCAGGAGCGTGGCCGCGAGCATGTACGCGATGTAGGCTTGCAGGCTGCCGGACTGGATCACGCGCAGCCGCACCGAGAGGACGCGCAGGAACCGGGGGACGGGGTCGTAGAGCCGCAGCTGGAACACGTCCTCGTGGTGGGCTTCCACCCACACCCTCGACGGCGCGTACGGCGCCGCCGGACCCTCCATCTCGACGCGCACCGACGGCCGCAGGACGCGCTCGAACACGGTCAGCACCGCCGCCGCGTAGGCCGTGGCCGTGGCCTGGAACCGCGGCGCGGGCGCCACCTCGCCGCAAGCCCAGGCAGGAGCGCGCGTCGCGGTCCCCTCCCGCGAGCGCGACAGCACCAGCCCCGCGCCGACCCCGGCCGCGAGCAGGAGCGCGAGCAGCAGCGGATCGGTCGTGGCTCCGGCGAAGCCCGGCAGCGCGAAGCCCTGCGGGCCCGGAGGCGCGGTGCCCAAGACGCCCGAAGCCGCGGCGAGCAGCGGCCCGATGGCCAGGCCCGCGCCGATGCCGAGGGCCGCGCAGAGCCCCGCCAGGGCCACCATCGGGGCGAGCATCGATGAGGGGCTCTCCCGCGCGGTGGACGCGCGCTCGGTCCGCGGCGAGCCCGAGAAGCAGAAGCCGTAGGCCTTCACGAAGCACGCCGCCGCGAGGGCGCTCGTCAGGGCCAGGACGGCCGCGGCGCCCACGACCACCGCTGCAAGGAAGGGGTCGCCCGGCACGGCCGCGAGCAGGCCCAGCAGGCCCTGGAACACGAGCCACTCGCTGGCGAAGCCGTTGAGCGGCGGCAGGGCCGAGATGGCCATCGCGCCCACGAGGAACGCTCCCGCGGTCCAGGGCATGCGCCGCGCGAGGCCCCCGAGGTGCTCGATGTTGCGCGAGCCTGCGGAGGTGACGACGGAGCCGCTCGCGAGGAAGAGCAGGCTCTTGAAGGCCATGTGGTTGACCGTGTGGAACAGCGAGGCCGCGAGCGCGAGCGCCGCGATGGCCGGGTGGCCAGCAGCGACCAGCAGCGCGGCCGTGCCGGCGGCGATGAGGATGATGCCGATGTTCTCCACGCTGTGGAACGCGAGCAGCCGCTTCAGGTCGTGCTGGGCCAGGGCGAACAGCACGCCCAGGAGCGCCGAGACGAGGCCCAGCCCCAGGAGCAGGACGCCCCACGCGAGCTGGGCCGAGCCGAGGAACTCGAAGGTGAAGCGCAGGAGCATGTACACGCCGAGCTTGATCATGACCCCCGACATGAGGGCCGAGACGTGGCTCGGCGCGGCGGGGTGCGCGAGGGGCAGCCAGCCATGAAGGGGCACGACGCCGGCCTTGATGCCGAAGCCGAGCAGCGCGAGGAGGAACACGGCGCTGCGCGCCGGCTCCGGCATCGAGCCCCCGGCGGCGCGGAACCCTTCGAAGCTCCACGCGCCCGCGTGCTGCGCGCTCAGCAGGAGCGCGCCGAGGAGGCAGCCCGTGCCGATGTGCATCGTGACGATGTACGCGACGCCCGCGCGCCGGCCCTCCTCGCCGGGGTCGCCGGCGAGCACGAGCCCCAGCGAAGCGAGGGACATGGTCTCCCACGCGATGAGGAAGAGGAGCGTGTCGTCCGCGAGCACGACCAGCGCCATGGCGAGGAGGAACACGTGGAAGCAGGCGCCCATGCCGCGCAAGCTGCCAAGGGCCGCGTGCCGGCGGAGGTAGCCCGGCGCGTACACCGAGGACGTGATCGCCCCCACGGAGATCAGCAGCAGGAACACCGCGGCGAGCCCGTCGAGGCGGAGCTCCGGCCGGCCGAGGGGCAGCGTCGGGGGCAGAGCGAGGGTCATGGCGGTGCCCTGCAGCAGCACGGCGCCGGCCGCGACCGCGCCCGCGGCGCCGCCAGCGGCCGCGAGGCCGTACACGGCCGCGAGCCCGCGCGCGCCCTTCCCGCTGAGGAGCGCCGCGACGGCGCCCGCGCCGTAGAGGGCCGCCATCAGGACGAGCGCCGGCAGCGGGTCCAAGGGCATCATGCCCCCACGAGGACCCGCGCCGCCTCCGCGGCCATGCGTTGCACCGGCGCGGGCAGCCACAGCCCGAAGAGCAGCGACAGCCCCAGCAGCGCCAGGATGACCCCGCTGCCCAGGCGGCTCGGCTCCCGCACCTCGGGCCCCTCCCGCGGCCCGTGGCCCATGCGGATGGCGTGGGCCATGAATCCTCCGAAGACGACCACGAGCGCGAGGATCACGATGGCAGCGACGGCGAGCTGGCCCTGCTGCACCGCCGCGGTCAGCAGCAGGAACTCGCTCACGAAGAGCGAGAACGGCGGCGCGCCGGTGATGGCGAGCGCGCCGAGCAGCAGGCCGGCGCCGGTCGCGGGCATGCTCGCCGCGACGCCTTGCACGGCCTCGATGCGGCGCGTGCTGAAGGCCAGGTCCAGGTTCCCGGCGGTGAAGAAGAGCGCGGCCTTCACGATGGCGTGGTTCACCATGTGCAGCAGCGCCGCGAAGGTCGCGAGGCTCCCGCCGAGGCCGAAGCCGATGGCCGCGATGCCCATGTGCTCCACGCTGCTGTACGCGAAGAGCCGCTTGTAGTCGCGCTGCGCGATGATGAAGGGCACCGCCACGAGCAGCGAGAGCAGGCCGAAGGCGATCAGCAAAGGTCCGCTGAAGCCCGGCACGGCCGCGTTCGTGATGCCGTGGAACCGCAGCAGGCCGTAGAAGGACGCGTTGAGGAACATCGCGCTCAGCAGCGCGCTCACCGGGGCAGGGGCCTGGCTGTGGGCATCCGGGAGCCAGGTGTGCATCGGCGCCAACCCCGCCTTGGTGCCGTAGCCGATCAGCACGAACACGAAGCTCAGCCGCACCACATCCGGGTCGAGGAGCCCCGCGTTCGCCTGCAGCGTGGCCCAGTCGAGCCCGCGCGACGAAGCGCCCAGGGCCTGCAGCGAGGAGTAGTACACCAGGATGGTGCCGAAGAAGCCGAGGGTGATGCCCACGCTGCTGAGGAGCAGGTACTTCCACGCGGCCTCGAGGCTCACGTCCTCGCGGTAGAAGGCCACGAGGAACGCCGTCACGATGGTCGCGGCCTCCATGCCGATCCAGATCAACCCGAGGTCGCTCGTCAGCAGCGTCATGGTCAGCAGCGCCATGCTCGCGTGCAGCATCGGCTCGTACCACGGCCGCAGGCCTCGTGCGACGTTGCCGTGCTCGCGCTCGGTGCGGATGTAGGGGAGCGAGTACATGGCCACGCAGGCCCCGATGAGGGCCATGGTGACCAGCAGCCAGGTGTTGAGCGCGTCGGCGCGGAAGTACCCGGTTGGCCCGGTCACGGTGCCCTCGCGCGCCACGTCGAGGGCCAGCAGCAGCGCGAGCACCAGCTGCGCCAGCGCCGCGGCGACGCTGCCGTAGCGCCGCCCCTGCCGCGGCAGGACGCGCAGCACCAGGGCTGCAGCGGCGCACGGCACCAACACCACCTCGGGGGCGAGGCTCAATCCACCAGCCTCCTGAGGCCCGTGGTGTCGATGTCCGCGAAGGTCTCGTTGATGCGGAACACGAAGATGCCGAGTACGATGCTCACCGTGAGCACGTCGAAGAAGACGCCCATCTCCACCAGCAGCGGCATGCCGCTGGTGAGCGTGATGGCCGCGAGGAAGGCGCCGTTCTCGGCGGTGAGCAGGCCCAGGGCCTGGGTCATGGCCTTGCGGCGCGTGGCCATGATGGTCATGCCCGCGAGCACCACCGCGAGGCTGATGGGCAGGGCATCAGGGCTGAGGGTCGCGGGGTTGTGGATGCCCGCGGTGAAGGCGAAGGCCGCGCCGGTGAACAGCAGCACCAGCAGCACCGAGGATGCGATGCCGATCACGCCCTCGACCTCGCGCTGCCCGCGGATCGTGCGCATGACGCGGAGCAGCAGCAAGCTGACCAGCACGACCTTGAACACCACCGTGATGGCCGCGAGGAACAGCAGTTCCAAGTGTCCCGTAGCGATCCCCACCGTGGCCGCGACCGCCGCCACCACCGACGTCTGCGCCGCGTAGGTGTAGATGGTGGGCACGAGGTTCTTCTGCGCGAGGAGCAGGATCGAGGTGGCGAGGGCGCCGTACACGAAGATCGTGACCGCCTGCCCGGCGATGCCCCCGGGGGCCAGTTCCATCAGGGGACCCCCCGCGCCACCACCGCCGCGAGCGCGGCCAGCACCGCCAGCACGAGGCTGATGGCGAACAGCTCTGGCAGCCGGAAGAGCCGCAGCTTCGCCGTGCTCACCTCGAGCGCCGCGAGGAAGACCGCGAGGCCGCCGACCTTCAGCACGAAGCCCCCGAGGCCGAGCGCGAGGTCCGGCGCGTCGAAGCCCGAGGGCAGGCCGAAGGGCAGCACCAGCGCGGCCGTCAGCGCGAGGAGCGTGAACTGCTTCAGCGCGCGGGCCCACTCGATCAGGCCCAGCCGCGGTCCGCCGTACTCCAGCACCATGGCTTCGTGGATCATCGTCAGCTCCAAGTGCGTCGCAGGGTTGTCCACGGGGATGCGGCCGGTCTCGGCCAGCACGAGCACGGCCAGGGCGGCGAAGGCCAAGAGATAGGAAGCCGAGGCCGAGAGCACCGACACGGGCCGCTCCGGCGCGGCTACCGCGGCTGCCGAGGTCGAGCCCGCGACCACGCTCACCCACAGGATCGCGGCGACCAGGGCCGGCTCGACCACGGCGCTCATGGTCATGTCCCGGCTGGCGCCGAAGCCGCCGAAGCTGCTGCCGCTGTCGAGGGCCGCCATCGCCGTGAGGAAGCGCGCCAGGGCGAGCAGGAACACCACCGTGACGAGGCCGCCCACGTTGGCGAACGCGGGCGCGGCGAAGGAGGGCACCATCATGGCCGCAGCGAAGACCGCCGCGAAGCTGGCTGCTGGAGCCCAGGCGAAGAGCGGCGTCGCGCCCGAGGGCAGCACCTCGTCCTTGCGCAGCAGCTTGGAGAGGTCGCGGTATGGCTGGAGCCAAGGGGGCCCGCGGCGGCCCTGCGTGCGCGCCTTGACCTTGGCGAAGATGCTCATCAGCAGCGGCGAGAAGCCCAGGGCCAGCGCGGCCTGGAGCACGGCCAGGCCCGCGCCCGTCACCGCCACGATACCACCGCCAGCGAGAGCACGAAGGCTCCGAGCAGGTAGCCCAGGTAGCGCTGCAGCGACCCCGATTGGACCACGCGGGCGCGCAGCGAGGCCACGCGGAACAGCCGCGTGAGCGGCTCGTAGAGCCGGGACGCGAAGACGTCCTCGTGGCTGCGCTCGTAGCGCAGGCCCTGCGCCCCGCCGGGGCCCTCCGCTGCCTCGAGGCGGAAGCGGGGCCGCAGCAGGTTCGCGAAGACCACCGCGGCGGCCTCGCCGTACGCCGTGGGGCTCTGCAGGAAGCGCGGCGCCGGCGTGACCTCGCCGCAGGCCCACACGCTGCCGCGCGGGTGCCGGCGCCAGCCGCGGCCAGCCAGCATCGCCACCGCGAAGCCCGCGAGGAGCAGGGCCGCGATGGCCAGCGGCTGGGCTGGGGCAAGGCCCGGCAAGGCGCCCGGGCCCGCGTCGATGGCTGCCAGGGAAGGTGCTCCGACCAGCGACGCGCCGAGGCGCACGGCCAGCGGCGCCACCCACCCGGCGCCGAGGCCGAGGCCCGCGCAGAGCAGCGCCAGCGCCACCATGGGCGCGACCATCGCGGCGCCGGGGTCGTGGGCGCGCTCCGCCGCGGCGCTCCGCGGCAGGCCCGTGAACAGGCCGCCGTAGAGCCGCACCATCGCCGCCGCGACGAGGCCGCTGGCCAGCGCCAGGAGGGCCGCGGAGCCCACGATGAGGCCGCTGACGAAGGGCCCGCCGCTGCCGGCGCGCACGAGGCCGACGAAGGCCTGGAAGAGCATCCACTCGCTCGCGAAGCCATTGAGCGGCGGCAGCGCCGCGATGGCGGCGCAGCCCACCAGGAACAGCAGCGCGACGCGGGGCATGCGCCGCGCCAGGCCGCCCAAGGCCTCGAGGTCGCGCGTGCCGGTGGCCTCGACGACCGCCCCCGCGCCGAGGAAGAGCAGCGCCTTGAAGGCCATGTGGTTGAGCGCATGGAGCAGCGTCGCGCCCAAGGCGAGCGCGGCCAGGGCGGGCTGGTGCCAGCCTTGGAGCAGCAGCGCCACGCCGAGGCCCGTGAACAGCAGCCCGACGTTCTCGATGGTGCTGAAGGCGAGGGCGCGCTTCACATCGCGCTCGACCAGGGCGAAGAGCACACCGGTGAGCGCCGAGGCCAAGCCGATCGCGAGCACGGCCCCGCCCGCCGCCAAGCCAGGTGGGCCGAGGAACTCGAAGGCGAAGCGCACGAACATCAGCAGGCCCATCTTGACCATGACGCCCGACATCAGGGCCGAGACGTGGCTCGGCGCCGCGGGGTGGGCCAGCGGCAGCCAGCCGTGGAGGGGCACGATGCCCGCTTTGGTGCCGAAGCCGAGGAGCGCGAAGGCGAAGACCGCGCTCCGCACGGGCTCGGCCATGGCTGGACCGGCGCGGCGGAACGCGTCGAAATCCCACGAACCAGCTTGCTGCGTGGCCAGCAGCAGCGCCGCGAGGATGAACCCCGTGCCCACGTGCATCGTCGCGGCGTACACGATGCCCGCCTTGCGCCCCTCGGGCCCGCGGTCGCCCGCGAGCACCAAGGCCAGCGACGCGAGGGTCATCGTCTCCCACGCGATGAGGAACCACAGGGCGTCGTTGGCCAGCACCACCCCCGCCATGGCCAGCAGGAACAGGTGGAAGCAAGCGCCCTGCAGGCGCACGGGGCCGCGCGCTGCGGCGTGCCGCAGGTAGCTCGTCGCGTACACGCTGGCCGCCACGGCGCCCACCCCCACCAGGAGCAGGAACCACGCCGCGAGGCCGTCGAGCAGCAGGGTGGGCGCGGCGAGGGGCAGCGTCGCGGGCAGCGCGATGCGCGTGGCCTGGCCCGAGGCCAGCGTGGCGAGCGCGGCGTAGCAGGCCGCGAGGCCGGCCAAGGCCGCGAGCCCGAAGGTCGGCGCGAGGCCGCGGGGCGAGCGCCCGGCGAGCCAGCCCACGAGGGCGCCGAGCGCGAGCAGCGCGGCCATGGCCGTGACGGCCGCCGCGACCGGGTCCACCTCAGCACCTCTCCAGCATGGGGCTCACTTCGCGATGACCACCGTGACGGGGCTCAGCCGCGCGACGCTCTCTGCCACGCTGCCGAGGAAGGCGTGCGCGAGGCCCTTGCGGCCCGTGGTGCCGAGGACGATGACGTCCGCGCCGCGCGCCCGGGCGGCCTCGGCGATGGTCGGAGCTGGCTCGCCCCGCTCCACGAAGCCCTCGATGCGCAGGCCCTCGGCGCGCCCGCGGTTCACGAGCTTGCCCACGGCCTCCATGGCGGTCTCGACCTGGAAGGCCCGGTCCTCCTCGGACGCGACGTGGGCCACGCTCACCACGAGCAGCTCGGCGCGCGCGGCGCGGGCCAGCTCGAAGGCCAGCTCCTCGGCGCGCTTCGAAAGCTCCCTCCCATCCGTCGCCAGCAGGATGCGCGTCCACATGCTCATGCACCTCCAGGTTGCAGGACTCCTCCCCGCATGCGCTGCTCCGCCCGGCCGAGCGCGAGCAGCAGGCCGAACAGCAGGGCCTCGGGCCGCGGCGGGCAGCCGGGGATGAACACGTCCACCGGCACCACCTCGGCGACGCCGCGGTGCACCATGGGGCTCGCGGCGAAGGGCCCGCCCATGACGCCGCACGCGCCCACGGCGATGACCACGCGCGGGGGCGGCATGGCCTCGTAGGCAGCGCGCAGCGGCCCGGCCATGTGCCGCGTCGGCGGGCCCGTGACGAGGCAGGCATCGGCGTGCCGCGGCGAGGCCACGAACTTGATCCCGAGGCGCTCCAGGTCGTAGTAGGGGTTGCCCAGCTGGCTGACCTCGACCTCGCAGCCGTTGCAGCTGCCCGCGTCCACCTCGCGGACGTGCAGCGAGCGGCCGAAGATGCGCGCGATCTCGCTGCGCACGCGCTCCTCGGCGGCCGCGCGCGGCGACGCGCCGGGCCGGGCCTCGACGAGGTCGGCGCGGTCGCGCACCGCCAGCTCGAAGTCGCGGCGCAGGGCCAGGGCTCCCTCGGGGCAGGCCGGCACGCACAGGCCGCAGGCGATGCACGCGCCGTGGTCCACCGCGAGGTCGTTGCCCTGGGGGATCAGGGCGCCCGTGGGGCACGCCGCCGCGCACGCGCCGCAGCCGGTGCAGCGGTCCCAGTCCACCCCGATGTCCTGCCACGGTCCCTGGGGCAAGCCCTCGCGGCTGGCTGGATACGCGACGGTGCGCACGGGGCCCCAACCGCGCAACCACGTGTTCGCCATGCGTCACCTGTCGTAGCCCGCGTAGCTGAGGTTGAAGCTCTTGTTCACCACGGGGAAGTCGGCGAGGATGTTGCCCCGCGGCACGGCGCGCTCGAGCGCGGGCCAGTCCATGAAGCTCGGGTCGCGGATGCGGCAGCGGGCCACGCGCCCCTGGGCATCGGCCTCGACGCCGTAGATGACCTCGCCCCGGTGCGCCTCGGCCGCAGCCCACGACCAGCGCCCCGGCTCCAGCTGCGGGATGGGAGCGAGGACCGGCCCGCCGGGCAGGGACGCGGCGCACTGCCGGATCATGCCCGCGCTCTGCTGCGCCTCGGCGGTCTTCACGCGCACCCGGGCCAGCACGTCGCCGTCGCGCTCCACCGGCACGTCGAAGGTCAGCTTGGGGTAGGCCGCGTGGGGCCACTGCCGCCGCGCGTCGAGGTCGATGCCGCTCGCGCGGGCCGTGGGGCCGACGCAGCCCAGCGCGAGGGCGTCCTCGCGGGGGAGCTTGCCCGTGGTCTCCAGCCGGTCCACCACACTGGGCTTCTCGAGGCTCGCCGCGACGACCTCGGCGAAGGCGCGCGCCGCCGCCTCGACGCGGGCCGCGAGGGCGTCGAGGTCGCGGGCTTCGGGCGCGATGCCCACACCGCCGGGGCGCACCGCGCCGTAGAGCAGCCGGCTGCTGGTGAGGTCCGCCTGCGCGCGGAGCAGGTCCTCGCGCAGCGCGGCGAGGCGGGCCCAGCCCACGTTCCACGCCACGTCGAGGAGCACGCCGCCGACGTCGGCGAGGTGATTCGTCACGCGCTCCAACTCCACGAGCAGGCTCCGCAGGTACAGCGCGCGCTCCGGCACCTCCACGCCGGCAAGCCCCTCCACCGCCTGGCTGAAGGCGAGGGCGTGCGCGGCGCTGTTGTCGCCGCTCGTGCGCGCTGCGAGGACGAGCGCGTGGTCCAGGCTGCGACCTTCCATGAGCCGCTCGACGCCGCGGTGGACGTACCCAAGCCTGATCTCGAGGTCGAGCACGCGCTCGCCCGCGAGGCTGAAGCGGAAGTGGCCGGGCTCGATGACGCCCGCGTGGATGGGCCCGACGGGGACCTCGTAGACCCCCTCGCCCTCGACGCGGCGGAAGGGAAAGTCCGGCGCGCCGCCCGGCCAGCCGGCGTGGGCGAGGAGGGGCTTCATGGCCGGATGGCCCGCGATGGCCAGGCCATGGACCTCGTGCAGCTCGCGCTCGAACCACATCGCGGCGGGCGCGTCGCGGGCGAGGCTGGGCAGCGCCGCGCCGCGGGGGAGCCGCACGGCGAGGGTGTCGTTCCCCTGGGCCCCGACGAACAAGTACGTGACCTCGTGGCCGCCCTCGGGCGAGGGCTTCGCGGCGATGCATGCGAGCCGCGCCCCCGACGCCAGCAGCACATCCGCCGCCTCGGGCAACGCATCGACCGCGAGGGAGCGGCTCACGTGGCGCCGCGAGCCCGGCTGTGAGCATCAGGGTTTCGAACCGCGGGCCGCCTGAACGGTTTCGAGTGGAGCGGCTCCAAACCGCGCGAAGGGGAAGAAACCTTCAAATAGAAGCTCTCGTTTACCTGCCCCGGCACGCTTCCCTCCGCGGAAGCCAGGAGCGAATTCCCATGATGGGCAACCAGCCGATCATCATCCTCAAGGAAGGCACGAACCGCGAGCGCGGCCGCACCGCCCAGTCGAACAACATCATGGCGGCGCGGGCCATCGCGGACGCCGTGCGCACCACCCTTGGACCCAGGGGCATGGACAAGATGCTCGTGGACTCGCTGGGCGACGTGGTCATCACCAACGACGGCGCGACGATCCTGAAGGAGATCGACGTGGAGCACCCCGCGGCCAAGATGGTCATCGAGGTCTCGAAGGCCCAGGACGAGGAGGTCGGCGACGGCACCACCACGGCGGTCGTGCTCGCGGGCGAGCTGCTGAAGAACAGCGAGGAGCTCATCGAGAACGTCCACCCGACGCTGATCGTGAAGGGCTACCGCCTCGCCGCCGACAAGGCGGTCGAGATCCTGCGCAACATCGCGGTCGAGATCAACACGAAGAGCGACAAGGACCTGCGCATCGTGCCCACGACGGCCATGTACAGCAAGAGCGCCAGCACCGACAAGGAGCTGCTTGCGGACATCAGCGTGCGCGCCATCCGCGCCGTGACCGAGCCAGGTCCCGAAGGCGCGATCGTGGCGGACATCGACAACATCCAGATCATCAAGAAGGTCGGCGGCAGCATCGCCGACACGCAGCTCGTCGAGGGCATCATCGTGGACAAGGAGCGCGTCCACAGCGGCATGCCGCGCAGCGTCAAGAACGCCAAGATCGCGCTGCTCAACCTCGCGCTGGAGGTCAAGAAGCCCGAGGTCGACACGACGATCCAGATCACCGACCCCTCCAAGCTGGCCCAGTTCCTCGGCGAGGAGGAGAACATCCTCCGCAAGATGGTGGAGCAGGTCCAGGGCGTGGGCGCGACGGTGGTCTTCGCGCAGAAGGGCATCGACGACCTCGCGCAGCACTTCCTCGCCAAGGCCGGGGTCTATGCGGTGCGCCGCGTGAAGAAGAGCGACCTCGACAAGCTCGAGCGCGCGACGGGCGGCCGCATCGTGTCCAACCTGGACGACCTGGACAAGCAGGACCTCGGCAAGGCCGAGCTCGTCGAGGAGCGCAAGATCGGCGACGAGCAGATGACCTTCGTGACGGGCTGCCCCAAGCCCACGTCGGTGAGCGTGCTGATCCGCGGCGGCACCGAGCACGTGGTCGACGAGGTCGAGCGCACCCTGCACGACGCGCTCGGCGTGACGAGCACGGTCGTGGAGGACGGCGGCAAGGTCCTGGCTGGAGGAGGCGCGCCCGAGGTCGAGGTCGCGCTGCGCCTGCGCGAGTGGGCGCCCACCGTGGGCGGCCGCGAGCAGCTGGCGATCGAGGCCTTCGCGGACGCGCTCGAGGTGATCCCGCGCACGCTGGCCGAGAACGCGGGCCTGGACAGCATCAACATCCTCGTGGACCTGCGCGAAGCCCACGGCAAGAAGGGCACCACCATGGGGGTCAATGTCTTCACGGGCAAGGTCGAGGACATGCGCAAGAACCAGGTCCTCGAGCCGCTGAAGGGCAAGATCCAGGCCATCCGCGGCGCCACCGAGGTCGCCACGATGATCCTGCGCATCGATGACGTCATCGCCGCCAAGAGCACCAAGGGCGCCGGCCCGCCCAGGGGCGGCGCGGGCGGCATGCCTCCTGGGATGGGCGGCATGGGCGGCGGCATGGGCGACATGGACTTCTGAGCCTGACGCCGGGGGCCTCCAGGCCCCATTCTTTTCCCTTCTCTTCCGCCGCTCCGCGGAGGCTCACGCGGGCACGAACGTGCACGCGTAGAACGACGTCGCCTCGTCGGCGTAGCACGCGCCCGGCGCTGCCGGCCCAGCGTAATGGCCGACGTCGGCGCACAGGAAGGGCGCCCCGCACCCCGCCTGCGACGCGGGGCCGTCGCCGCACAGCGCCTTCGCGCTCTGGTCCGCGCTGCCCATGCTGAGCACGATCAGCGTGCCCGGGCCCGTGCACGCGAAGAAACACGCGTTCTGCGGGGCCACCGCCTGGCAGCCCGTGACGGGCAGCGCGGGAAGCGGCAGCGCGTGGGCGGGCAGCGCGACGAGCGCGAGGGCCGCGAGGGCGAGCACCGGACGCATGGCCGCCGACCCGGGCCGGCGGCGATAAGGCTTGCCTGCAGAGCGCGGGCAGGAGCGGCGGCGACGGAAAAAGCTTTCACGCCCCAGGCCGAGTGCGCCCCGAGGCCATGCGCCGCACGCTGCTGGTCGCCGGGTTCGCCTTGGTCCTCAGCGGCTGCCTCGGGGCCTCGACCCTCCAACCGCAAGGGTTGCCCGCCGGCCTCGACGCGCCGCTCGCGCTGGCGCCGGGCGACTTCTTCAACCGCACCGGCCAGCCCTTCGCGAGCGACATCGTGACCGGCGTCGCGCCCGGCAACCTCGTGTTCGCGCCGCAGCCCTTCCATACCCTCGAAGAGATCGAGAACCACACGCTCAACTACAGCGCGGCGCGGCCGGACGTCGCGCGCGTCGAGGTGATCGGCCACACCCTGGAGGGCAGGCCGCTCTACGACGTCGTGCTCACCAACCTCAGCTCCGCGGGGCCGAAGCCCCACATCCTCCTCGACGGCGGCCACCACGGCAACGAGCTTGCCGGCACGGAGCTGGTGCTCTACACCATCGACTTCCTGCTCGCCAACCACCCCGCCAACGCGACGGTGCGCGCGCTGCTCGACGACTTCGAGCTGCACTTCGTGCCGCTGGTGAACCCCGACGGCTACGCCGCCCAGACCAGGGGCAACGCGCTCGGCGTGAACCTCAACCGCAACTACGACGTGGACTGGGGCAACCCCATCGGCTCCAACACGCCGGTGACGGGCATCGTCGCGCACGCGACGGGCCAGCCGATCCAGAGCGTGCCCATCGTGCTCGAGAATGCTGGGCCAGCCCCGTTCAGCGAGCCCGAGACCCAGGCCATGCGCGACTTGATGGAGCGCCTGCACGACCGCTTCGCGTTCTACCTCACCATGCACACGCCCACGAACGGTTTCGTGGCGCCGTGGGGCGCGGCGGACCCGCCCTTCGCCATTCCGGCCAACGAGAGCGCCGTCTTCGAGGCCGAGCTGCAGTGGGTGCGCGACCACACCGAGTACGCTGCAGGCAAAGCCCAGTGGGGCAACTTCAGCGCGGGCCTGCCCTACAGCCCCAGCGGCAGCAGCCAGGACTGGGTGTACATGCGCCACCGCGCCGCAGCCTACACGCTCGAAGTCGAGATCTGGGTCACGAGCATCGTGGACCCCGACTACGTGCAGCGCAACCTCGCGCCGTACGCGGGCCTCGACTACTGGATGAAGGCCAGCCTGCCCATCCCGTGGCACCTGCTCAGCAACGCGCACCACTACCTCGACTGGCAGCCGCCAACGAACGACGTGCCGCTGCCCGAGGGCATCCCGCCCCCCGTGCCGAGCGGCGGCTTCGACGCCTTTGGCACCATGGACATGGTCAAGCCGGGCGGCGAGGGCTGGGGCGCGCAGCGCCACAGCGACTGATCACCGCTCGCGCCGCACGCGCTCGAAGCGCGCGCGCAGGCGCGGCACGGGGAACATCTTCTCCAGCTTGCCCACCAGCAGCACGGAGAGCAGCGACACCCCGGCGACCACGGCCACGGCCCAGGGAAGGGGGACCTCGCCATCCGAACCGTCCTCCACCTTCACGAGGCTGAGGCCCGGGAAGACGGTGCCGAGCGCGAGCTGCGCAGGGTGGCTCGCGGCGAACTGGATGTCGTCCACCGCTCGTGGGTTCAGGATGGCGAAGGTGATGCGGGACGTCAGGTTGCTGTAGCGCACATGGCTGATCCCGGCCAAATCAGAGTCCGGGTGCCACGACGCGTGGTGCTCCCAGCTGAAGAGCGTGAAGTTCGGTGATGTGTTGGAGAACACGGCGTCGAGGGTCACGTTCTCCAGCACGGCGCCGCCGGAGTTCCACAGCCGCAGATGGTAGGTCACGATGGCGTCCGTGCGCGTCGCGTCGACGACGATGCTGCGGTTCAGGTCGAACGTGAACGGCTCGCCGACGGTGTACCGAATCTCCTTCTTCGCGTCATCCACGGTGCTGAAGGCGTAGGCCACCAGCGAGCTGACGATGATGAGGAACACCGGGATGAAGACCAGCTCGCTCCACGAACGGCGCTCCCCCATGCAAACCCCGGCGCGGCAATCCTCCGTGACTGCTTGAGGCTTGCCTTCCCGAGGCAACCCGCGGGTTGCAGGGCTAATCGAACTTCCGCAGCTCGGTCAGGTACGGCCGCTTCTTGCGCTCGTCCAGCACTTGGATGGGGTCCACGTCGGTCATGGCGTAGCCCTCCTTCTCGCCTGCGTCGGCGAGGACGCGGCCATCCGGGCCCACGATGCGCGAGCGGCCGCAGAACTTCTTGCCGTCGGCGCTCAACCCAATGTAGTTCGCCGCGAGCAGCCAGCAGCCGTTCTCGATCGCGCGCGCCCGCGTGACGAGGTCGAACAGGTCGGCCGCGAAGAACGCGCACGGCGCCACGAGCAACTGCGCGCCCTTGATGGCCTGCGCGCGCGCGACCTCGGGGAACTCCAGGTCGTAGCAGCCCACCGGGCCGACGCGGCCGAGGCGCGAGTTGAGCACCTTCGTACGCGCCCCCGGGGCGAAGTACTGCGGCTCCTGGCCCCACAGGTGGATCTTGCGCACGCCATCGCTGACGCCCTCGGGCGCTGCCAGGAAGGCGCTGATGGTGGGCTTCGTGTTGGGTGGTTCCGGCCGCTCGGCGATGCTGCCGACGACCCAGATGTCGCGGCGCTTCGCTTCCTCCTGCAGCTTGAAGCTCGTGATGCCGCTCTTCACGGTCTCTGCGCTGGAGGCTGCCTTGGGGAGGTCGTAGCCCCACGCGAACAGCTCCGGCACGACCACGAGCTTCGCGCCGTCGCGCACCGCGTTGCGCAGGAGCTCCAGGGCTTTGGTGGTGTTGGCCTCCAGGTTGCCTGGCGTGGGCTGGAACTGGAGCACCGCGGCCTTGTAGCGCACGCGCGGGCAGGGCGCTGGCGCTATTTGAAGGCTCGGCGATCCTCGGGTCCGGAACGCTGAAGGCCCGCCTGTGCGTCCAGGCCGCGTGGACGAGCCCCCGCCTTGCGTGTTCGCCATCGAGCACGCCGAGGCGCGCATCGACGAGTGGCTGTGGCTCGAGTACAGCCACGCAGCGCAGCTCGTCGAGCGCCTCGCCTTCACCAGCGTGCGCGACGCCGAGGATCGCGCGCGTCTGGCGGAGCTCGCGCCCGCGCACGCCGCGCCGGCGGCCGAGGCGTTCCACGGCCGGCGCATCGTGGTCACCGACCCCGAGGCCCCCAAGCCGTTGACCACCGAGGACTTCGACCACTTCGACGTGCTCGTCGTGGGCGGCATCCTCGGCGTGGAGGAGTTCACGGGCAAGACCGGCCAGCTCATCACGCGCCCCCAGCGCCTCGACGCGCGCAACCTGGGCAAGCTGCAATTGCCCATCGACATGGCCGTGCTGCTCGCGAACCTCGTGCGCGTAGGCGCGGCGCTCGAGGACATCGAGCTGACCAACGTCGTCGAGGTGGACCTCGGGCCAGGCCGCAGCGTCGAGCTGCCCTACGCGTACCCCGTCGTGGAGGGCCAGGTGCTGCTGACGCCGGGCCTCGTGGACTACCTGGCGCGCAAGGGCACCTGACGCGGCGCCGCGAGGTCGAGCGCCCACGTCTGGCCCATGAGCTTGGGCCCGAAGGTGGTCTCGGGCTCCTCCTCCAAGAGCTCGAAACCCGCGCGCTGGTAGACGTGGCGGGCCGCGTGGAGGGTGTCGTGGGTGTAGAGCACGATCTTGCGGTAGCCCGCCTTGCGCGCGAAGCGCACGCATTCGTCCACGAGGCGCGTGCCCAAGCCGCGCCCGCGCGCGCTCGGTTCCACGAGCAGCAGGCGCAGCTGCGCGACCTGCGTGGATTTCTGCACGAGGAACACGCTGCCGACGATCGCGCCGTCGCGCTCGGCGATCCAGCCGCGCTCGCGCGCGGGGTCGTGGTGGCGCGCGAACTTCGCCACCACGTCGGTGACGAGCGCCTCGAAGTGGTCGTCGTAGCCGTGCTCTTGGGCGTAGAGCGCGCCGTGGCGGTGCACCACCCACCCCAGGTCGCCCGGCCGCGGCTCGCGCAGCACGAAGGACACCGTGCGGTCCGTTTCGGGCGCGAGCGTGGCCTCGATGGCCGCCATGGCCGCGGCGAGCCGCTCGCGCTCCGGATCGCCCAGCCGGGCGAGCAACGCGAGCAGGCCGGCGTTGGTCCGCTCGTCCAGGGCCGCGAAGGCCGCTCGGCCGCGCTTGGTCAGGGCGAGCTCGCTGCGCCGGCGGTCGAGGCCCGAGGTCCGACGCTCGAGGAGGCCGCGGCGGCGGAAGCCCTGCAGGAGCCTGCTGAGGTAGCCAGGATCGAGGCCGAGGTCCCCCGCCAGCTCGCTCGCGCTGCAGGCGTCGCGCCGCGCCAGCTCGTACAGCACGCGGACCTCCGTGAGCGAGAAGGGACTGTCCAGGTAGCCCTCCTGCAGCACCCCGATCTGTCGCGTGTAGAATCGGTTGAAGCGGCGCACGGCCTCGATGTGCGCGGCGAGCTTCGGGTCGGCCATCGAGCCTTGATTGACGCGGGCAACCATAAAGTTGACTCCGTCAATGATCCGCGGCGACGCGGCAGCAAAGCCTGAAATACGGCCATACGCCATGCAGCCGCGATGTCGGAGCGCATCATCCTCGTGGACGAGCACGACAACGCCCTTGGCCCGGAGGACAAGCTCAAGGCGCACGAGGGCCACGGCACGCTCCACCGCGCGTTCAGCATCTTCATCTTCAACACCAAGGGCGAGACGCTCCTGCAGCAGCGCGCCAAGGCCAAGTACCACTTCGGCGGGCTCTGGACCAACGCCTGCTGCTCCCACCCGCGCTGGGGCGAGCAGCTCGAGCAGGCGGTGCACCGCCGGCTGAAGGACGAGTGCGGCTTCGACACCGAATTGCGCGAACTCTTCAGCTTCATCTACCAGGCAGACTGGGACGGCAAGATCGGCGAGCACGAGTACGACCACGTGTTCGTGGGCCAGCACGACGGCCCCGTGCCGGGCAACGCCGAGGAGGCCGACGCGTGGGCCTGGGTCGAGCCCGCGCAGCTCCGGCGCGACGTGGCCGCGCATCCCGAACGGTATTCGCCATGGTTCAAGATCGCGCTTGAGCGGGTCCTCGCAGCGCGCGGCGAACGCTAGGACAAGGTCCTTGGACTCCGCCCACCAAAAGGCGGAGCGTGGAACTTCTGCAGAACGGCCTGCTCGCCACATCCATCGCGGCAACCCTCGCGTGGGCCGCCTGGCGATGGCCCACCGGCAAGCCCTGGGAGCGCGCCGCGGCCGCCGTGCTCGCGTACCCCACGCTGCTCTTCGCGGGCGAGATGCTCACCAACTTGCTCGTGCCGCCGCTGAGCCCGCTGCCAATCTGGGGCATGGTCCCTCTGGCGCTCCTGCCGGCGGCGCTCGTCGCGGGGGCCGCGGTCCTCTTGAGGCGCATGGCACGGGCGCGGCCCTGGCTCGGCGTGGCTCCCCTCGTCGCGCTCGCGCCGCCCGTGCTGATGGTGTCGGCCGTGTGGAGCAACACGGCAGCGCCCGCGTTCTTCCCCGAGCGCCTGCTCGTCGCCGCGGTCGGCATGGCCGCGCTCATCGCCTGGACGGTGCACCGCGGTGTCGGGCGGCTGCGCTTGGCGTCGCCTGCGGTCGTGGTTCCCCTGGTGATGTTGGCGCTGCCGATGGGGTTCCTGCAGGTGGCGGTTGGACTGCAGGCGCCGGAGATGGCCTCGCATGTCTGGCGCGTCGAGGTCGAGCCATCGGGCGCCGAAGCGTACGACCTGCGCGTCCCGTTCCTCGTCCCGGCAGGGCTTGAACCATGGGACGCGGAGGCTGCGCGCCACGCCATGGCCATCGACCGGCTCCGGGGGGCGCTCCGCGTGCCGGAAGGCCGGGCGACCCTACCCTTCGCAGAGGACGGGCGCGCGCTCCGCATCGAGGGGAACGGCCCCGCGACGGTCGAGGCACGTGTCGACTTCTACGGGGCCTTGGAGCACCGCGAAGTGCACGCGGCCCTGGCCGACCTCCGGCTCGCCCTCGCTCCGGGCGGGCCGGCGAGCATCGATGTTGTTTGGGTCGTCGCGCTCGCGGGCGGGGGCCACAGCTGCGGGACGAGCGGCGAGGTCCGTGGAACCGTCGAGGCGGGAACGGAGGCGAGGCTCGCGGGCCCCGACCTGCACGAGCATGCCACGCACTTCATCACGGCCTGCCCGTGACGCTACGCCGGCGGCCGCGCCGCGCCCGGCAGCGTGAAGGCGAAGACGCTGCCCTGGCCGAGCCCTCCGCTGGACGCCCAGATGCGCCCGCCGTGCGCCTCCACGATGCCCCGCGCCACGTATAAGCCGAGCCCGGCGCCGGGGTCGGAGCCCTTGCCTTCGTGCAGCTGCGTGAACGGCTGGAACAGCCGCGCAGCCTCGCCCGGCGGGAACCCTGCGCCCGTGTCCACGATCCGCACGATGCAACCTCCGTCATCGGCCAGCGCTTCCGCGACGACGCGGCCCCCGCGCGGCGTGAACTTGAGCGCATTGCTGAGCAGGTTGAACACCACCTGCATGAGCCGCTTCGGATCGGCCTCGACGCGCAGCCCCACGGCGCAGTGCACCTCCAGGGCCACGCCGCGCTGCTCGGCCACGCTCTGGAACGACTCGGCCGCCTCGCCGAGCAGCCGGCTCAGTTCGACCGGCTCGCGCGCGAGGGGCATGCGACCCGCCTGCAGGCGCGCGATATCGAGGATGTCCTCGACCAGCTTGTTGAGCCGCTCCAGGTTGCGCTCCATGACGCGCGCGCCGCGCTCCTGCTGGGGCGTGAGGGGCCCGAGCAGGCCGGAGCGCAGCATGTGGAGCTCCACCATCACGGGGGTCAGCGGCGTCCGGAGCTCGTGGGCGGCGTTGTTGAGGAACTGCGTCTTGAGCCCCGCAAGTCCCTGGAGCCGCGCGTGGGCGTCGCGCAGCGCACGGTGCGCTCCGCGCGTCTCGGTGAGGCTCTCGTGCAGGCGCGCGCTGGAATGGACGAGCAGCAAGATCGCGAGGCCGGCCACCGCGGCGAAGGCCGCGAGGCGGAAGCCCGTCCCGAAGGGCCCCGGGAGGCCCGCGCTCGGCGGCAGCAGCGTGTTGAGCACCACCAGCCCCACGCCGCCGGCCCACGCCACGATGGCGAGCCGCCGAAGGGCCCGTCCGTGGAGGTAGGGGACCGCGAGCGCGACCAGCAGGAGGGGGATGACCGCCGGAGCTAGCGACGACCCCGGCAGCGCGAGCACGTAGCCCAGCGCGCCGAGCAGCACGCCGCCGCTCACGATGTAGACCGCGTGGTCCGCGCGGCCCAGGTCGGCGCTCCGCCGCGCCGCGAACATGGCCGCCGCCACGACCAGCGCGATGACCGCGCCGGCAAGGTAGGCCGTGTCCCGGCGGGCCACGGTCAAGGCCAGGTCCACGACGCCGACGGCGATCGCGACGCGGGTCACCCACACGAGGAACTGCCGGAGCCGCCGCGCCTGCTGGGGGACCTCCAGCCTTGCCGGCAGGGGATCGGCCCCGAGCGCCAGGCCTCGATCCGCAGGCTGGGTCGATGCCTGCTCGGCCGGCGTCGAGGCAAGGGCGCTCGCCACGCGATCACGACCGACCGCGCCGCACTTGAACCCCCATGGGCGGGGGACTCATCGCCGGTGGAAGACGTAGCGGGAGGGCACCTCGAGCACACGTCCCGTTTTGTACCCGCACACCGGGCATTTCAGGCCCACGAGCACCTGCCCCCCCGTCAGGGTGCGGTTCCTCACGCGCCGGAGCTTCGCCGCGCACACCGGGCAAGCCTCGAGGCCCTCGATGCCGTCGCCCTCGCGCGTGCGCGTCTCCATGCGCACCAGCCCAGACCGGATGGCGAGCAAGCGGACACGCGCGCCCGCGACCTTGGCGCCGGGCCTGCGGCGCGCCAGCTCCTTGGTCACGAGGTCCTTGAGCCGGTGCTGGGTCTCGACCTTCTCGAACCTGCTGAACACGACCGTGATCGCGGCGACCACCTCCTCGTCCCGGAGCCTCTGCGCAGGGGTGGGGCCGGCCATCGTCGCAGCGCGTACGCTCAGGGGAAGATAAGAGTTCTCCCGTTTTCAGCGCGCCGAACGCGCCGCGCGGGAGGAAGAGAGGGCATTGCGCGGTCCGAGAAGGCCCGCGCAATGCTCGGGGGGAGGTCGTCGATGAGAGGAACGCCGCGGGACCGCGACCGGCGCGCGGTCCCGTCGGCGCAACAGCATGGGCGGGGGTTGGCCCCGCCGCGGGGTGTGAGGCGACGATGAGAGGGAACATCGCGGCTTGCGCCGCGATGCTCTGGGGGAGTCCTTGATCCTTACTGCACCCACGGGATCTCGAGGTTGCCCGCCGCGGCGCGACCCGCGACGTGGCGCGCGTTCGCCCGCATGGTCTCGGGGGCGGCGTTCGCCGTGTTGACGCCCGTCATGATCGCCATGACGCGCATGCGGCCCTCGAAGTTCTCGTGGACGCGCGCGCCCCAGATGACGTTGGCGCGCTGGTCGAGGTCGATGGTCAGGTTCTCCGCGACCTCCTCCGCCGCGCGGAGGGTCAGGTCAGGGCCGCCGGTGATGTGGATCAGCGCACCCGTCGCGCCCTTGTAGTCCACGTCCAGCAGCGGGTGGTTGAGGGCCTCCTGGACCACCTTCGACGGCTCATTGCTCTTGGCCTCGCCGTACAGCATGACCGCCACGCCACCGCAGCCCATGATGGTGCGGACGTCGGCGTAGTCCAGGTTGATCAGGCTGGGCTGGGTGATGGTCTCGCTGATGCCCTTCACCGTCTCGCTGATCAGCTGGTCCATGACCGCGAAGGCCTGGTCGATGGGCAGGTTGGGCACGAACTTGAGCAGCCGGTTGTTGTCGAGGACGACGACGGTGTCGGCCTCCTTGCGGAGCTTGTTGAGGCCCTCGTCGCCCTTGAAGATGCGCGCGCGCTCCACGTTGAAGGGCGTGCTGACCATGCCGATGACGATGGCGCCCTTCTTCTTGGCGATGCGCGACACGACGGGGGCAGTCCCTGTGCCGGTGCCGCCGCCCATGCCGGCCGCGATGAACACGAGGTCCGCTCCATCCAGGAGCTCCTCGATGTGCGCCTGCGCCATCTCGGCGCAGCGCTCCGCCACCTCAGGGTAGCCGCCGGCGCCGAGGCCGCGGGTGATGGACTTGCCGATGAGCAGCTTCTTGTCGGCCTGGATGTGGTCGAGGTGCTGCTTGTCGGTGTTGATCGCGATCGTCTCGGCGCCCTTGACGCCGAGCTGGTGGAGCCGGTTCACGGCGTTGTTGCCCGCGCCACCGCAGCCCACGATGACGATGCGGGGCTCGTAGAACGCTTCGAACTCCGGCTCCTCGCTGCTCACGGCCTCGGTGCCCTTGATGGCGTTGGAAATCAAGCTCTGCATCCCACTTCCTCCTGCTTGCCGGTCACCGTGGTTGCGACGGGGCCTTGCGGCCCCCATCGCAGCGCGCGGTCTGGAGCTTGCGCTCCGCTGTGCATCCCATCCGATCCGCGTGAGGTCTTGCGACCCCCCGTTGCATCCCCGACTCGGGCCCGTTGGCGGGCATCCCATCCCCGTTGAGTCCCAGTGAGGCGCTACTTCCGCAACACCTCGTCAGCCTTGGCCGCCATCGCGGCTGCCTGCTGCAGCTTCGCGATCTCGTCCATCTTGCCGAGGACCTTCGCCCTGCGCGCATCGACCAGTTCCCGGATCGCTTGGCGGATGGCCGAGCTCCGGTCGTCGAACTCCCCCAGGCCGATGAGGAGGTCCAGCTGCTCGAGCTGGGCCTTGGTCAGCCGCAGGGTCACGCGTTCGCCGTCGGTCATGCTCCCACGCAGGCGCCGGTCGGCAGCCGGAGCGACGTGCGACCGACAGCGCTCGGAGGGCCGAGCGACGCCGTTCGTACGACGCTTGTCTGACGGGCGTCTGACGCCCCCAACGCTGCCCATGGATAAATAACCAGCGAAACTCCCGAGGCTCCGCCAACTGCGCCTTTCCGGGAATCCGCCCGGATGGATAAAAAATCGCCGGGCCATCAACCTAGCGCAAGCGGCGCGCGCCCGGCAAGCGGCTTGCGGCGCGGCGAGGCGCGACCGCTTCGGACGCGCCATGACGCGACACGCAGTGCTCTTGACGCGCGCGCATCGTCGCGCGCTGCTCGACGCGCCGCGGCTGTCGGCGGTGGATCCGGGCGCACGCGCAGCATCACGCCTCGCCGAGCGCGCGGGAGCTTTAAATATCGGCGAGCGATTGCTGCGCTGCCCCGCCTAGCTCAGCCTGGTTAGAGCGCCTGACTGTAGTTGGCTCCCCCTCTGGGGTGCGCTCAACCCCTCGTGATGGTCAACAGCCATCAGGAGGCGCCCGGTTCAAATCCGGGGGCGGGGACTTCCAAGGGGCTTCGGCGCTCGGGCACGGATTCCCCGACGCCGCGGCGGCCTCTCGCGACAAGCTCTTGCTCCCGCGCAGCGTTGCGCGCTGCACCGCTCGCCCGGTGACGAATGCTGTAGCTGACGCGTGATGAGGGATCAACCAGCCGAGGGCGAACGGACGTTCCTCCGCGCGACGTGCGCGCCTGCGAAAGCCTCAAGTGGCCCAAGCCGGTTGCGCCGCGAGCGCTCCCGTAGTGTAGTCCGGTCAAACATGGAGGCCTCTCGAGTCTCCGCCTCGGGTTCAAATCCCGACGGGAGCATGTCGTGCGCCGATCTTGGGCACATCCTTTTGCGCTCGGAGCGGGCTGATCGTGCTTGGAGGCCTCCTGATGCGCTCTTCCGGCGTCCCCGCCACCCTGCTCGCCCTGGCCGCGGTCCTCTTCGCGGCCACGATCGCCCTGCCCGTCCTGGCGCCCGGCAACGGTGGCGGGAATCCCCACACCCAGCCCGCCGCGCCCGCCGCGGGCGAGGTGCTCACCACCGCGAGCCCCGAAGCGGTGGCCGTCCTCGACACGCTGTCCGGCGCGATCTGCTTCACGGACGACGACGGCAGCGGCGCGTACGATCTCGGGGAGGCCGTGTACTTCACGCCGCAAGGCAGCTGCGCTGCCGACGTGTCCGGGAACGACCTGCGCCTCGTCGCTACCGCAGGGCAGGCCTTCGGCACGAAGGTGCGCGCGACCCACAGCGACTTCGGCAACCCCTACGCGGACTTCGCGGTGACGGTGTCGTCCTACGACACCGACGGCGACACCTTGTGGAGCCTCGGTGACGGCGCGTACCTCGACGTCGGCGGCGACGGCGCGGTCTCGGTGGGCGACGTCCGCCTGACCGCGCTCGGCGACATGGCCGCCGGCACCGCCGTGGGGGCTGGCGACAGCGACGTCAACAACGCCCTCGCGCCCATGGTCTACGGCCAGGCCACAGAATGGGCCTACTGGGACGGGGACGGCGACCACGACTACACGAACTCGGACGTGGTCTACATCGACGCGACGTCCCGTGGCTTCGCCACGCCGGGCTCGATCCGGCTCACGTCGCTCAGCGGCTGAGCGGCAGGGCCGGCAGC
>DASYRW010000125.1:0-1760 GCA_036003985.1 Thermoplasmatota archaeon | reverse complement strand
CCGGCGGCCGAGCTCCTCGAGCTGATGCGGCCGCTCTTCGAGGACCCGCTCGTGCGCAAGCTCTCCGCCCGCGGCAAGCACGATCGCATCATGCTGTGCGAGCAGGGGCTCGGCTGCGAGAGCCTGGGCTTCGACGCGCTGGTGGCCTCGTACCTCCTGAATCCGGGAAGGCGGCAGTATTCGCTCGAGGACCTCGCGGTCGAGTTCCTGGGCGAGCGGCCGCAGCCGTCGAGCCCGCTCGTGGAGGGTGGCGGGGAAGTCAGCCTCTCCGCCGCCGCCGCCGCCGCCACCCAGGACGCGGACATCGCGCTGCGCCTGGAGGAGCCGCTGACGCGCCGCCTCGACGAAGAGGGGCTGGCCGGCATCTACGCGCAGATGGAGCTGCCGCTGGTCGAGGTCCTGGCGGACATGGAGCGCGCGGGGGTGAAGGTCAACGTGCCCTTCCTGGCCGACATGAGCCGGGACATGGAGCAGCAGATCGCCGACCTCACCCTGCGCATCCACGAGCTGGCGGGCGGGCCCTTCAACATCAACTCGCCCATCCAGCTCCGCGACATCCTCTTCGACCGGCTGGGCATGAAGTCGGCGAAGAAGACGGCCAAGACGCGCGCCTCCTCCACGGCGGAGGAAGTGCTGGAGGAGCTGGCCCGGCACCACGAGCTGCCGCGGAAGATCCTCGAGTACCGCGCGGTGCAGAAGCTGAAGTCCACTTACGTGGACGCGCTGCCCCAGCTCGTCAACCCGCGCACGGGCCGCATCCACGCCAGCTTCAACCAGACGGTCGCGGCCACGGGACGGCTCAGCGTGGCCGACCCGAACCTCCAGAACATCCCGATCCGCACCGCGGAGGGCCGGCGCATCCGCGAGGCCTTCGTGGCCGAGACGGGCCACCTGCTGCTCAGCGCGGACTACAGCCAGATCGAGTTGCGCGTGCTCGCGCACCTCTCCAAGGACCCGACGCTCATCGAGACCTTCCGGCGCGGCGAGGACGTGCACGACCGCACGGGGCGCGAGATCTTCGGCCCGCTCTCCGCGGTCAGCCCGGACGAGCAGCGGCGCGTGTCGAAGATGGTGAACTACGCGCTCCTCTACGGGAAGACCGCGTTCACGCTGGCCAAGGACATCGGAGTCACCCAGAAGGAAGCGGACCAGTTCATCCAGGCCTACTTCGCGCGCTACCCGGCCGTGCGCGCGTTCATCGACGAGACGATCGCCAGCGCCCGCAAGACGGGCATGGTGCGCACGCTGCTCGGCCGCCTGCGGCGCCTGCCCGACCTCAACGCCAAGAACTTCCAGGTGCGCATGGAGGCGGAGCGGCAGGCCATGAACACGCCCGTGCAGGGCTCGGCCGCCGACCTCATCAAGAAGGCCATGATCGACCTCCACCACGAGCTGCGCCGCCGCCAGATGGGCGCCCGCCTGATCCTGCAGATCCACGACGAGCTGCTGCTGGAGGTCCCGGAGGGCGAAGCGGAGAAGGCCAGCGCGCTCGTGAAGGAGATCATGGAAGGGGCGCTGGAGCTGGACGTGCCGCTGGTCGCGGACGCCCGCCTGGGCTCGAGCTGGGCCGAGGTGCACTGAGGCTCGCGCGGGCCCGTGCTAGAGTGGTCGCGGAGGCCTTGATTTGCCGCTCTACGAGTACCTGTGCCCCAAGTGCGGGCGTTTCGAGCTGATCCGGAAGTTCTCGGACGCGACCCTCACGACGTGCCCCACCTGCGGGTCCGAGGTCCAGAAGCTCTTCTCCGCGCCCGCCATCCAGT
>DASYRW010000124.1:0-4912 GCA_036003985.1 Thermoplasmatota archaeon | reverse complement strand
CTCCTCCAGCACGTTGGCCGCCCACAGTCCCACGCCGAGCCGCGCCGCGAGCGGCGCGACGGCGCGCGAGAAGCTGTCGGAGCAAACGGCCACGACCACGCCTCCGGCGCGCAGCGCCGCGACCGCCTCGGCTGCGCCGGGGCTCAGCGGGATCGGCGCGACGATGTGCTCGAAGTCCGCGACGCGCACGCCTTGGAGCAGGGCGGCGATGCCTTCCGTGACCTGCTGCTGGCTCAGCTCGCCCGCATCGCGTCGCGCGCTCAGGGCCTTGACTTGCTCGCGCACGCCGAGGGCGTCGCCGACGACGTGCGCCACGGCCTGGGTGGTGAGGGTGCGGTCCATGTCGAAGACGGCGAGGCCCCGGGCCACGTCGCCGGCATGCCGAAGGCGCCCATAAAGCCCACCGAGGGGAACTTACAAGGCGCCGGCGGCCTTGGAGGCGTCATGCTCGTGGACTGCCACGTGCATCTCAACAACTACAAGCCGCGCCCCGTGCCCGTGGAGGAGAGCCTGCAGCAGCTCCTCGTGCGCATGCGCAAGTACCGGATCGACCACGCGCTCGTGCTGTCGTCCTACGTGGTGAACCAGGACCGCCTGCGCGCCGACCAACTGCTCGACCTTGTCGCTGCGCACCCGGAGCTCAGCGTCGTCGAGGGCGTCACCTTCGAGGACGGCCGCCCCGCGGGCCTCGAGGGCATCCGCGCGCGCCTCGAGGCCGGGCGCACGGTGGGGCTCAAGATGTACCCCGGCTACCTGCCCTTCTACCCCGAGGACCCCGTGTGCGAGCCGGTCTACGACCTCGCCATGGAGTTCGGCGTGCCGGTGATGTTCCACGCCGGCGACACGTACGCGCGCGGCGCGAAGGTGAAGTACAGCCACCCGCTGCACCTGGACGACGTCGCCGTGGACCACCCCGACATGGCGCTCATCGTCTGCCACCTCGGCAACCCGTGGTTCCGCGACGCGGCCGAGGTCATCTACAAGAACGAGAACGTGTACGCGGACATCAGCGGCCTCGTGCTGGAGGGCTTCGAGGCGAACCTGGAGCGCTGGCTCGTGGAGGAGGTGCGCGACATCATCACCTACGCGGGCGACCCCAAGTTCCTCCTCTACGGAACGGACTGGCCGCTGGTGCGCATGGGCCCCTACCTCAACTTCGTCCGCGGCCTGGGCCTGCCCGAGAAGGACCTCGAGCGCATGCTGTGGCGCAACGCCAACGACCTGTTCGGTCTCGGCCTCTCGCCAGGCCGTCCCCCCCGCCGCAAGCCCGGACGCCGCGCGCCAGGGGGCAAGCCGAGGCCCCGCCCGCGGACGCGCCGGAGGCGCCGATGAGCCTCCTCCCCCCCGCAATCCGGCCCATGCGCCGCGCGGACGTGCCGCGCATCCTCGAGCTGGAGGCAGCCTCGTTCCCGGCCTTCCCGCCCGACCGGCGCTGGCGCCCGGAGCAGCTCGAGGCCCACATCCGCGTGTTCCCGGCTGGCCAATGGGTCGCCGAGGCGCGCGGTGCGATCCTGGGGAGCTGCACGAACCTCCGCCTGCGCCTCGAGGACGCGCTCCGCGAGCACCGGTGGATCGAGATCACGGGCCACGGCATGCTGACCACGCACCGCCCCGACGGCGACACGCTGTATGGGACGGAGATCATGGTGCACCCCGACGCGCGGCGGCAGGGCATCGCGAAGCGGCTCTACCAGACGCGCAAGGACTACGTCATCAAGGAAGGCCTGCGCGCGTTCGTGAGCGGCGGCCGCATCCCCGGCTACGAGCGGTTCGCGGACCACATGACCGCGCAGGCGTACGTGGCGCGCGTCATCGCGGGGCTCGTGGAGGACCGCGTGCTGACCCCGCAGCTGAAGGCCGGCATGCGCGTGGCGGGGGTCCTGGAGAACTACCTCACCGACCCGCGCAGCCACAACCACGCCACCATCCTGCTGTGGCTCCCCGCCTGGATGCCCGCGCCGAAGCCCGAGGAACTCGACGAGGTGGGTCGGGAGTAGCCCCCGCTCGTGCGCGACCGCCGCCAAAGCCTTTTGGCCCAGCCCACGATGCCCTGCCATGCCCTTCGACCCCGAGGACAACGTCTTCCTCCTCGCCGGGCCCATCAAGATGCACGCCCGCGTGCTCCGCGCCATGGCGCGGCCGGCCATCAACCATCGGGGCCCCGAGTTCGCGAAGCTCTCGAAGGAGCTCGGCGGGCTGCTGCAGGCGGCGTTCCAGACGAGCTGGCCGGTGCTGCCGATCACGGGCAGCGGGACCGCCGGGCTGGAGGCCGCCGTCGGCGCGGTCGTGGGGCCGCAGGACAAGGTCCTCGCGGTCGCGAACGGCAACTTCGGCGAGCGCATGGGCGCGCTGGCGGAGCTCTACGGCCAGGTCACGGTGCTCAAGCACGACTGGGGCCTGCCCTACGACCTGACCAAGGTCGAAGCCACGATCCGCGAGCAGCGGCCCAAGGCGGTGGTGCTCACGCACAACGAGACGAGCGCAGGCATCACCAACCCGCTGGAGCGCCTCACCAAGGCCGCGCACGAGGCCGGCGCGCTGGTCATCGCGGACTGCATCACCAGCATCGGCGGCATCGACGTGCCCGTCGAGCGGTGGGGCGTCGACCTCGCCGTCACAGGGTCCCAGAAAGCCCTTGGCGCTCCTCCGGGCCTCGCGTTCGTCAGTGTGGGCCCGCGCGCGCGCGAGGCGATGAAGTCGGTCAAGGCGCGCACGCTGTACCTCAACCTGCAGAAGACCCTCGACAAGTGGGAGAAGGACAACTACAACTACCCCACGACGCCCGCGACACACCTCTACTTCGCCGCGATCGAAGGCCTGCGCCTGCTGCAGGAGCAGACGCTCCCTGGCCGCTTCGCGAAGGTGCGCGCGACGGCGGAAGCGACGCGCGACGCGGCGAAGGCGCTGGGCCTGCAGCTGCTGCCGCCCCCTGGACACGAGAGCGACACCGTCACGGCCATGCGCTACCCCGTGGGCATCGAGGACGCCAAGTTCCGCGGCGCGCTGAAGGACAAGCACGGCGTCGTCGTGAGCGGCGGCCAGGGGCCGGTCAAGGGCAAGATCTTCCGGATTGGCACGATGGGCACCGTGGACTTCCGCGATCTGGCTGCAGGCTTCGCGGCGATCGAGGCCGAGCTGGCCGCGCAGGGCCACAAGGTCGAACAAGGAGCTGGGGTAGCGGCCATCGAGCGCGCGATGGTGCGTGCCTGAGTCCCGGGGCCAGAGGCTTCAAGTGCCCGGCAGGGCCATGGCTTGCTGATGGGCAACGCGCGTCTGGCCGGCTCCCAGCCGGCCATGGACCAGGAGGCCGAGCCGCTCGGCAGAGCGACGGAGCTGTGGCGCCCCGCTCCGGGCGGCAAGCTCACGTGCACCGCCTGCGCGCGCAACTGCACGCTGCGCGAGGGCCAAGTCGGCCTGTGCGGCGTGCGGCAGGTGGTGAACGGCGAGGGCCGGCTGCTGGTCTATGGCCGCGTCATCACGGGCCACGTGGACCCCATCGAGAAGAAGCCCGTGCAGCACTACATGCCCGGCTCGCGCATCTTCAGCGTCGCGACGACGGGCTGCAACTGGCTGTGCCACCCGGCGGGCACGCAGATCCTGCTGAGCAACGGCGGGAAGAAGAACGTGGAGGCCATGCTTCCCGGGGATGCGGTGTGGGGGTACGCGGGCGTCCCCGATCACCTGCGCGTCCGACCGAACATCGTCACGCACGTGGGCGCGCGCGTCGCGCGCGTCTGGGAACTGCGCTACGGGAGCGGCTCGGGACGCGCGTACCTGACCGCTGAGCACCCGGTCCTGACCCGGCGCGGATGGGTCGAGGTGCAGGCGCTGCGCGCCGGCGACGACATCCTCAAGGCTTGGTACCAGAACACGCCCGACTGGAAGCGCCACCGCGCCGCCACCGTGCGCGCGACCACCTTCGCGTGCCAGCGCTGCGGCACCTCGGTACGCGGCCTCGAGGCTTGGAACCGGCACCGGGGCGCCTGTTACACGCGCGGCCTGCCGAAATCGCCCGAGGCGCGTGACGCTGCACGGCGCCGCATGCTGGCCGACAACCCCATGAAGGACCCGGATGTGGCGCGCAAGGCGATCGAGGCCAGCAAGGCCCGCTTCCTGGCCGACGCCGGCCACGGCTGGCACCGCAATGCCGATCGCCTGCGCCGCGCCCTGCACGCTCGCCCCTCGGGAGTGCAGGCGCGCTTCTACGACCTGCTCGACGAGGTCTGGACGGACTACGAGCGCGAGTACCGGATCAAGCCCGAGGTCAGGCTCGAAGGCTCGAAAACCTACTACATGGCGGATGTGGCGATCCCGGATCTGAAGCTCGACCTTGAGGTCGACGGCTGGTGGCACCACCACGATGCGCGCGTGAAGGCGAGCGACCAGATTCGCGACGCGACGCTGCAGGCCAACGGGTGGGACGTGCTGCGGCTCAACGGCTCGTACATCCGCGACCACCCGAACGAGGTCAAGGCGCTGCTACTGGAGCGGCTCGCGCTCCCCCCGCTGGCGAACAAGCGCGCATGGGTGGGCGTGCGGTCGGTGGCCCCCACGGACCGCGTCGAGACCGTGTACAGCTTCGAGTGCCTTCCCGACCACACCTACGTGGCCGACGGGCTCGTGGTGCACAACTGCCAATACTGCCAGAACTACGACATCAGCCAGCGCCGGAAGGTCGAGGGCCGCGCGCTCAGCCCCGTGGAGGTCGCCGAGCTGGCGGTGGAGAACCGCAGCCACGGCATCGCGTACACGTACAACCAGCCCTCCATCTTCCTGGAGTTCGCCCGCGACATCGGCCTCGAGGCGCGCAAGCGGGGCCTGTTCAACATCTTCGTGAGCAATGGCTACGACACCCCCGAGGGCGTCGCGATGATGCGGTCGTTCCTGGATTGCATCACGGTGGACTTCAAGG
>DASYRW010000123.1:0-2620 GCA_036003985.1 Thermoplasmatota archaeon | reverse complement strand
GCCGAGCCCGCGGTGGCGCAGGCCTACGCGGCCGACCTCCTGGCCATGGTGGGCGTCGCGGCCGGCTCCGCCCTCCTGGCGATGTGGGCCTTCGGCCGCGCCGAGCGCCGCGCCCGTCGCGGCCCGGCGCTGCGGGAGCTGGCGGCGCAACCCTGAAGTGCCCCATGCCCATGGCGGGCCCGTGCGCAGCCGCACCTTCCCGCGCGCGGACTTCTTCCTCCCCAGCGCGTGGAAGGAGCAGCGGCTCCGCGACGAGGTCCTCGCGCGGGCCCGGCAGGGCAGCGTGGTGCACATCAGCCACGGCGAGTGCCTCGACGGCGCCGCGGCCGACGCGCTCGTGCGCCTCCGGCACGGCGACGCCGCGGTCAGCACGATCTTCACCGAGCCCGACGCGGTCGTGCCGAAGCTCGAGGCCATCGCTGCTGCTGGCATTGCCGGCGAGGGGCGCAGCCTGCTGCTGAGCGACGTGAGCCCGCAGCGCTCGCAGCGCGACCGGCTCGAGCAGGCCCTCGGCACGCTCAACGAGCGCGGGTGGCGGATCGAGTGGCGGGACCACCACGGCGCCCAATGGCAGGATGGCCTCCTGGACGCCGTGAAGCGCAAGGCCGACCACGTGCGCGTCGCGCTCGACAACCAGGAATGCGGCACGAGCCTCGTGCAGCTCGACCTGCTTCCGAGCGACGCGTACGCGCGCGAGCTCGCGGCGGTCGTGCGCGACATCGACCTCTGGGTGCGCAAGGATCCGCGGTCCGAGACCCTCACCCACGCGCTCCACCAGCTCGGCAACCGCGCGCTCGTCGCGAAGCTCGTGCGCGACCGCGTGGTCCTCGACGCGGAGCTGGAGCGCGCCGCGCGCTTGCACAAGGACCAGCTCGAGCGCGACCTCGCCCGCGCGCTCGCGCGCGCGTGGTTCGTCGAGGGCAAGCACAGGGTCGGGGTCGTGTACGGCGACTTCCCCGGCAGCCAGGCGTGCGACGCGCTGCGCACGCAAGCCAAGACCGACCTCGAGATCAACCTGAAGCCGAGCGGCAAGTTCAGCCTCCGCTCGCGGCCCGAGCTTCCCTTGTGCCACGCCGTGGCGCAGCGCTTCCGCGGCGGCGGGCACCCGAACGCGAGCGGCGGGCGCATCCGGCCGGCGGCGTGGGCGTGGCCCTTCTATTGGCTCAGCGGCGGCAAGGTGCGCGAAGCAGGCGCCCTGGCGCGCGCGGCCGCGGACGCCGACGTGCCCGGCGGCGCCCCGGCGCCGCGCCGGTGAGCGCGAGGGGCCTTCGGGCCGGCGCCCCAGGATTGATAAGCACGGCCGGCCACCGCTAGCGTGGCATGCAAGAACCCCGGGGTCCCCTGGACCCGCCGAACCCCTTCGACCGGGACCGCAACCCGCTCGGTCCGTAGGCGGATCGCGCTCGCGGCGTTCGCGAGTGAGCGCTGGCTCACCCAACCTTCAAGCCCGCGTCCGGCGGTGCGCCCGCGATGGCGGCGCCGCGCGCAGTCGTGCTGCTCTCGGGAGGCATCGACAGCGCGGTCGCGCTGCACTGGACCCTGCGCGAGGGACATGACGTGCTGCCCCTGACCTTCGATTACCACCTGCGACCGCAGCGCGAGCTCGCGGCCCTCGGCGCGCAGCTCGCCCACGCCGGCGCGCTGCACCCCGGCAAGGTCGCGCCGCTGCGCCGCGTCGCGGTCCCTTTCCTCAGGGAGGTGGAGGACATGGCTTCGCGGCCTGCCCACCTCGAGGGGGCGCCCGAGGGCTACATCCCGGCGCGCAACCTGGTGTTCTACGCCATCGCCGCGAGCCTCGCCGAGGAGCAAGGCGCGCAGCGGATCGTCGGCGGCCACAACGGCACCGATCCTGACCTCTTCCCGGACAGCAGCCCCGCGTTCTTCGCTGCGCTGAACGAGCAGCTGGGCCGCGCCGCGTGGAGTCACGCGCGCGCGCCCTTCCGCATCGCGGTGCCGCTCGCGGGCAAGGGCAAGGGCGAGGTGCTGTCCCTGGGCCTGAGCCTGGGCGCGCGCTTCGACCTGACGTGGAGCTGCTACCGCGACGGCAGGCTTGCGTGCGGAGCCTGCGGCAGCTGCGCGGAGCGGCGCGCGGCCTTCGCCTCCTTGGGCTGGGAGGACCCGCTGCCCTACGCGGAGCCCTGAGCGAACACGCCGGGCATCCACGCGTAGGTCGCGGCGACGTCCTCGGCTGGGATGGCGAACATCAGCGCGTCGACGGGCGTCGCGCAGGCCGTGAAGCCCACCGCCCCAGCCTGCGCGGAGCCCTCGCGGAAGCTGCACGACAGGGGCACGCCGACGAAGGCCGACGCGTCGGGCACGCTGAACTCGGTGACCACCGTTCCCGCAGGGTGCGCCCACCACTGCCGGCCGGTGAAGGACGACGGCAGCCCGACGGCGCCGAGGCCTTCGACGTGCGCGAAGGAGCCCTCCGCGTCGCTCGCGTCGCTCAGCGCCGTCATGGCCGGCTGCGCGGGCAGCGGCGCGAGGGGCTCGGGCGGCGCGACCGCTGCGACCGTGGTCGCGGCCGTGATCGGGTACGCGAGGGGCCGCAGCAGGCCGGCGAGCCGCGTCGAGGTGCTGGTGAGGCCGAGCTCGTAGAAGTCCAGCGCGACGGGGTCGC
>DASYRW010000122.1:0-6443 GCA_036003985.1 Thermoplasmatota archaeon | reverse complement strand
TGCGCAAGCTCGCCCCGCTGCTGGGGTTTGCGGCGGGCATCCTCGGCGGGCTCTTCGGCATCGGCGGCGGCCTGCTCATGGTGCCGGCCATGGTGCTGCTCGGTGTGGCCGTGCACACGGCGGTGGGCACGAGCCTCGTGGCGGTGCTGCTCAGCGCCGCGTCGGGGAGCGTGGGTCATCTCCAGTTGGGCTACGGCCCCGCCATCGTGGGCCTCGCGGTCCCGCTGGCGGTCGGCAGCGGGCTGGGCATCGTGGCGGGCGCGCGCGTCGCGGGCAAGGTCGCCGCGCCAAGCCTCCGCAAGGGCTTCGGCGTGTTCCTGGCCGCGGTGGGCGTGTTCATGGCCACCACAAGCCTGTGATGGTGGACGCGCGGGGCAGGGGCGGCGCGGAAGGTTGAAAAAGCCGGCGCGCCCATGGCCTGCCATGGCCGCGGAGCTCACCAACCTCGTCCCGAGCTTGGGTGGGCTGCGCTTCGACGCTTGGGACTACGCGGCGATGCTGCTGTACTTCGTGTGCACCGTGGTGTACCACGGCTTCTACGCGTACTGGACCGGCCGCCATCCGCTCGAGACCGTCAAGGGCAAGGTCGCGCTCTACCGGCGGACGTGGGTGAAGCGCATCCTCGACCGCGACGAGCAGATGCTGGCGGTGCAGAGCCTGCGCAACCTGCTGATGACGAGCAGCTTCATGGCGAGCAGCGCGCTGCTGGTGATCGCGGTCATCCTCAACTACCTGCTGAGCCAGGGCGGCACCGGCACGCCCGAGATGACCTTCAAGCTGCTCGTGCTGGTGGCGGTCTATGGCTACGCGTTCTTCAGCTTCCTGCTGAGCACGCGCTACCTCAACCACTTCACCATCCTGGTCGGAGCGGACCGCGACCTCATCGGCAGCGTCGAGCCCGTCGATGCCATCACGTTCCTCTCGAACATCCTGAACCGCGCCGGCAACCGCTTCACCATGGGCCAGCGCGCGTTCTACTTCTCGCTGCCCGTGGTGGCGTGGGTGGTGGACCCGCGCGCCTTCATCGCGTTCACCGTGGCGATCTTCGTGTTCCTAGCGGCGTTCCTCGACTTCAAGAAGTGGCGCCCGCCCTTCCCGATGCGCGCCCGCGCGCCCGAGGAGGCGCCGCCGCCCGCGCCCACCCAAGCGCCCGCCCCGCCGCGCGCGCCCAGCGCGCCGCCCGCGCTGCCGCCGACGGACACGAGAAGAGGGCCGGTCTGATCTCGCACCGTGGGCGCGTGGCCAAGCCGGATACGGCGCCGGCCTTCTAAGCCGGAGATCGCGGGTTCGAATCCCGCCGCGCCCGTTCCGCCCGGTGGGCCGTTCTCCACCCGTGGTGGTGCGCGCCTGGCCGTGCCTGGGCCGGCGCGCACAAGTAGGTTGCCATCCGGGCCTTGTGCGCAGGCACATGGGCTCTGGCGGCCAAGGCTGGCTGGGGTCTTGGATTGCCGGATGGGTGGCTCGTGCTCGTCGTGGATGATGAGCCCGACGTGCGGCGGAGCATGGGGGACGTGCTGCGCGGCATCCCGGGCGTCACGCCCGAGGAGGTGGGCAGCGTGGCCGAGGCCTTGCCTTTGCTCCGCGCGCGGCGCTACGACATGGTGGTCACGGACGAGCGGCTGAAGGATGGCAGCGGCGTGGACCTGTTGCGCTGGGTCGGCGCCCGCGATCCTGTGACGGGGCTGGTGCTGATGAGCGCGCACCACGACGACCCCGCGCTGCTGATGCGCGCGATCAACGAGGCGCGCGTGCACCACTTCGCGAAGAAGCCGTGGGAGCCCGCGCAGCTGGCCGCGCGGCTGCGTTCCTTGCTGGCCGAGCAACGCGTGTTCGAGCGGCGGCTCCGCGCCTTCGCGCAGGCAAGCACGCAGGCCGTGCCGGCGGAGCCCGCGTCGGCCGCCGACGCGAAGCTCTGGCCGCCTTCGTGAGCCCGAGCGCCCGCCCAATAACCTCATAAGCCCGGCCCCTCTATCCGTCCCCGATGCCGGCGGCCGAGGCGGGCAAGGACACGGTGCCCGTCAAGATCGAGAACGTCCTGATGAGCAGCCAGGGCCCGGTGGTGCTGCTCGCGCCGAGCAATGGTGGCTATGAGGGCCGCGTGCTGCCGATCTTCATCGACCACTCCCAGGCCCTCAACATCCAGATCGCCATGGAGGGCGAGCTCTCGCCGCGGCCCATGACCCACGACCTCTTCAGCGCCGTGCTCAACGAGCTCGGCGCCATCGTGGAGAAGGTGGTCATCGAGGAGCTGGCGCAGAACACCTTCTACGCCAGCCTGTTCATCAACGTCGAGCGCGAGGGCAAGAAGGACCAGCACCGCTTCGACGCGCGGCCCAGCGACTGCATCGCCCTCGCCGTGAGGGTCAACGCGCCCATCGAGGTGCGGAAGGGCGTGATGGACGCCGCGAGCATCAAGCGCACCGACCTGGTGGGCGAGGACGCAGGGGAGGGCGAGGCGCAGAAGGCCGAGTTCGACCCCGACGCGGACCTCGGCGTGGAGCGTTAGCCGACAGTCCTATGGGTCTCGGGCGCGTTGACCGGCCGTGTCCGAGCTCCGCGACTTCCGCATCGAGGACCCGCGCGTCAGCGAGCGCGTCCACCTGTTCCCCGAGTCGGTGATCCGCGAGATGACGCGCCTCGCCCTGCAGCACGGCGCGCTGAACCTGGCCCAGGGCTTCCCGGACTGGAACCCGCCCGCGGAGATCATCGAGGCCGCGCGCGCTGCCCTGCTGGAGGATTACAACCAATACAGCGTGACCTGGGGCGCGCCCGCCTTGCGCCAGGCCATCGCCGCCAAGGTCGGCTGGTTCAACGGCCTCGACGTGCACCCGGACAAGCACGTGACCGTCACGTGCGGCAGCACCGAGGCCATGATGGCGGCCATGCTCGCGGTGGTGGACCCGGGCGACGAGGTCGTGGTCTTCGAGCCCTTCTACGAGAACTACGGCCCCGACGCGCTGATGAGCGGGGCCAAGCTGCGCTTCGTCCCGCTGCGCGCGGACCGCGGCTTCGCCGTGGACGAGGAAGCACTGAAGGCGGCCTTCAACGAGCGCACCAAGGCGGTGATCGTGAACACGCCCAACAATCCCGCAGGCAAGGTGTTCACGCGGGAGGAGCTCAACCTCCTGGGCGACCTCTGCGCGGAGCGCGACGCGCTGATCCTCACCGACGAGATCTACGAACACATCCTCTACGGTGGCAGGCCGCACGTGGCGCCCGCGACCCTCCCCGGCCTGCGGGAGCGCACCATCATGATCAGCGGCGCCTCGAAGACCTATGCCATGACCGGCTGGCGCGTCGCGTGGCTGATCGCCGACGAGACCCTCAGCGTCGCCATCCGCCGCACGCACGACTTCCTCACCGTCGGCGCGCCCCACCCCCTGCAGATCGCGGTCGCGCAGGCCCTGCAGATGCCCCGGAGCTACTACGACGAGCTCGCGCGCAGCTACGACCGCAAGCGCCGCTTCCTGCTGGCCGCGCTCAAGGAGGCCGGCTTCGACGCCGTGGATCCCCAGGGCGCGTATTATGTCCTGGCGGGCTTCGAAGGCGTCGACGCGCCGCGCGAGGCCAAGCGCGACGACCGCGCCTTCGCCGAGTGGCTCACCCGCGAGCGCAAGGTCGCGTGCGTGCCCGGCAGCAGCTTCTACAGCAAGCCCGAGGAAGGCCGCGGCGTCGTGCGCTTCAACTTCGCCAAGCGCGAGCGCACCCTCGAGGCCGCGGCTGGGCGGCTGCGCGCCTAGCTCCTGCGCGGGCGCGAGAACAAGAACAAGGGGCACCGCGCCGCGGCCCCAGCAAGGACGCGTACCTTCGGCGTTTTCGGTCCCCTCCCCCCTGCGGCCTTATCTGCGCGGCCCGCGATGCAGCTGCATGGAGCCCGAGCCGCTCCGGTATGCCGAGTTCCCCAGCCCCGTGGGACGCTTGTGGATCGCCGCGACGGCCCACGGCCTCGCCGCCATCGAGCTCGGAGGAAGCGAAGCCGATGTGGTCGCATCGTGGCTGCGGCGCTTCCGCCGGGACGTGCGCCGCGACGACGCCGCCGTGCAGCCCTACGTGGCGGCGCTGGAAGCGTACTTCGCGGGCGCGCGGACGAAGTTCCACGTGCCCATCGACGTCCTCGTCGGCACGCCCTTCCAGCGCAAGGTGTGGGACGCCCTGGCCAGCATCCCGTACGGCGAGACGCGCAGCTACAAGTGGCTCGCCGGCCAGGTGGGCCAGGCGCGAGGCTTCCGCGCCGTGGGGCTGGCCAACGGCGCCAACCCCCTGCCGATCGTGATCCCGTGCCATCGCGTGGTCAATGCCGACGGACGGCTCGGCGGCTACGGGGGTGGCTTGGACATGAAGCGCGCTCTGCTGCGCCTCGAGGGGGCGTTGCCGAGCCCCGATCGGGGACCATGAGGCTTCTCGTCGCATCACCTCCGCGGTTGCACGCTTGTACGACAAGCCCTTTCCCAGGTCACGGCAGCAGGGGGGCGCCGCACGAGCGGCGGTGACGAAGCATGGCATGGGGACTCCTCGCCCTCCTCGTGGGCGTCGGCTACGGTTGGTGGAAGCCTGGAACGGACGACAAGTGGGCGATCCTCAGGACGGGATTCCTCGCGGGCCTCGCGCTGGCGCTGGGATTCGCGATCCTGGGCCTGGCCTTGGGCACGAACCCGTTGGGGCTCTCGACGGTGGACGCCCCCGCTCTGCTCCTCGCCGTCGCGGTCATGACCGTCCTCTTCACCCTCGGCACGCTCGCCGGGGACTGGATCGAAGATCGAACGACGCACCGCGCCCACGGCGCGGCCTAAGAAAGGGAACACCGAAGGAGATGACACCATGTGGGGCTGGATCGCACTGTTGGTCGGCATTGCATACGGCTGGTGGAAGCCCGGTCGCCAGGACAAGATGGCGATCTTGAAAACGGGGATCATCCTTGGCATCGTGCTGGGGGTGGTGCTCGCGCTCGTGGGCACGGCGGTGAGCTATAACCCGCTCGGCTTCGGTCTGGGCACGGGCATCGTGGCCACGATCCTGAGCATCGTCGTGATGACGATCGTGTTCATCGTGGGCGTGTTCATCGGCGACTGGGTCGAGGGCGCGCGCACCCCCGGCGGCCGCGCCACCTGAGCCCGCTCAGCGCACGAGCTTCAGCTCGCGCCCCGCGGTGGCGAAGGCCTCCAAGGCCTGGTCCAAGTCGGACCGCGTCAGGCCCGCATTCATGATGGTCCGGATGCGGGCCTTGTCGCGCGCCACCATGGGGAACGTGATGGGCAGGGCGAACACGCCTAGGTCGAAGAGCCGCTCGCTGAACTTCTTCGCGACGTGGCTTTCGCCCATCATGACCGGCACGATGGGGGTCTCGCTGCGCCCCGTGTCGAAGCCGAGCTGCAGGAGCTGCTGCTTCCAGTAGCGCGTGTTCTCCCACAGCCGCTGCACGTGCAGCGGCTCCTTCTCCAGCACGTCGATGGCGGCGATGCTCGCGCCGCAGACCGCTGGCGCAGGGCTGGCGGAGAGCAGCCAGCTGCGGCTTTTGTTGAGCGCGAAGCTCCGCAGGTCCTTGCTCCCGGCGGCGTAGCCACCGACGACGCCCAGCGCCTTGCTGAAGGTGCCGATCTCGACGTGCACCTTGCCGGTGAGCTTGAAGTGGTCCACGCACCCGCGGCCCCCTTCGCCAAGGACGCCCTCGCCGTGCGCGTCGTCGACGTACACCATCGCGCCGTGCGCCTCGGCGGCCTTGACGATGCCCGGCAACGGCGCGATGTCGCCGTCCATGCTGAAGACGCCGTCGGTGACCACGAGGACGCGCTTGGCGCCCTTGGTCTCCGCCTCCTGCAGGCAGCGCTCCAAGTCCGCCAGGTCGTTGTGCTTGTAGATCAGCCGCTCGGCCTTGCTGAGCCGGAGCCCGTCGATGATGCTGCCGTGGTTGAGCTCGTCCGTGACCACGAGGTCGCCCTCGCCGCCCGCCAACGGCCCCAGCAGGCCTGCGTTGGCTGCGAAGCCGCTCATGTAGAGCAGCGCTGCCTCGGTGTGCTTGAACGTCGCGACGCGGCGCTCGACCTCCTCGTGCAGCTCCATGTTGCCCGCGATGGGGCGCACGCTGCCGCTGCCGGCGCCGTACTTCTGCGCGGCATCGATGGCCGCCTGCTTGAGCTTCGGGTGGTTGGCGAGGTTGAGGTAGTTGTTGGCGCACAGCACGAGGCAGTCCTTGCCGTTGTACCGCGCCCGTGGTCCGGCGGGCCCTTGCATAACAGGCGGACGCCAGTCGAAGCCCTTCGCAACCAGGTCTTGGTATTCGTCGCGCAGGAACCGCGTGGGGTCGCGCTCACTCAACGAACATCACCACCTTGCCGCTGTTGCTGCTGTCCATGGCCTCGAAGCCCTTCTCGAACTCGCGCAGCTTGAGCTTGTGCGTGATGATCGGGTCGAGGTTCAGCTTCTTCGATCGCAGCAGGCCCTGCATG
>DASYRW010000121.1:0-7601 GCA_036003985.1 Thermoplasmatota archaeon | reverse complement strand
CCCGACGCGGCGCTGTGGGTGCTCGTGCTTGCGCTGCTGCCGTTCTGGAGCGCGTCCGCCATCGGGTGGGTGCGCGGGCTCGTCGAGCGCTCGCAGGTCACCGCGCCGCTGCGCGAGCGCGCCTTCGGGGGCACGCGGAAGGTGTACGTCGCGGTCGGCGGCTACACGGCGTTGACGTTCGTGGCCCTCGCAGCCCATGGCCAAGCGGCGCTCGCGGCGTGGGTGCTGCTGGCGCTGCTGATCCCCTTCGGCTTCACGGGCTTCGTGCGCGGCGCGGGGCCGCGGCGCTAGTCCTCGTCGGCGGCCCGCAGCTTCTCGAGCACGGTCAGGTCCTCGAGGGTCGTGGTGTCGCCTTGGACCTGGCCACCTGCCGCAACCTCGCGCAGCAGGCGCCGCATGATCTTGCCGCTGCGCGTCTTCGGCAGCGCGTCGGCGAAGCGCACGTCCTCGGGCCGCGCCACGGCGCCGACGAGGCGTGCGACGTGGTCGCGCAGCTCGGCGGCGAGGGCAGGGCCGTGGGGCACGCCGGCCTTCAGCGTCACGAAGGCGACGATCGCCTCGCCCTTGACCGCATCGGGGCGCGCGACCACCGCGGCCTCCGCGACCTTGGGGTGCGCGACGAGCGCGCTCTCGACCTCGGCGGTGCCGAGCCTGTGCCCTGACACCTTGATGACGTCGTCGACGCGGCCCATGATCCACAGGTCGCCATCGCGGTCGCGCCGCGCCCCATCGCCGGTGAAGTACGCGCCCGGCACCTGCGACCAGTACTGCTGCGCGTAGCGCGCGTCGTCGCCCCAGATGCCTTGGAGCATGCTCGGCCAGGGGCGAGTGATGACGAGGAAGCCGCCCTCGTCGGGCGCGCAGGGCTGGCCGTCCTTGGCCACCACGCTCGCCTCGACCCCCGGCAAGGGCTGCGTCGCGCTGCCAGGCTTCGTCGTGGTCGCCCCCGGCAACGGCGAGACCAGGATGGAGCCGGTCTCGGTCTGCCACCACGTGTCCACGATCGGGCTGAGGTTGCGGCCGATGTGCGCGCGGTACCACATCCAGGCCTCGGGGTTGATCGGCTCGCCCACCGTGCCGAGCAGCCGCAGGCTCGACAAGTCGTGCTTCGCCGGCAGCTCCGCGCCGAGGCGCATGAAGGTGCGGATCGCGGTGGGCGCGGTGTACAGCACCGACACGCGGTGCCGCGCGACCATGGCCCACCAGCGGTCGGGGCTCGGATGGGTGGGCGCGCCCTCGTACAGCAGCACCGTCGCGCCCTGGCTGAGGGGGCCGTACACGACGTACGTGTGTCCCGTCACCCACCCGATGTCGGCCGTGCACCAATAGACGTCCTCGTCGCGGAGGTCGAAGACCCAGCTCGTGCTCACCGCTGCCCCGAGCATGTAGCCGCCTGTGCCATGGACGATGCCCTTCGGCTTGCCCGTGGTGCCGCTCGTGTACAGGATGAACAGCGGATGGGTGCTCTCCACCCACGCGGGCTCGGCGCGCGGGCTGGCATGTTCCAAGGCCTCGTGCCACCAGCGGTCGCGGCCCGGGTGCATGGCCACGGGCACGCCGGCGCGCTTCACCACGAGGCAGTGCTTCACCTCCGGACACGAGCGGAGCGCGGCGTCGGCCTGCTCCTTGAGCGCGACGGGCGCGCCCTTCCGGTAGCCGGCATCGGCGGTGATGACCACGACCGCGCCACAGTCGTGCACGCGGTCGGCGAGGGCCTGCGCACTGAAGCCGCCGAAGACCACGCTGTGCGTCGCGCCGATGCGCGCGCAGGCGAGCATCGCCACGACCGCCTCGGGGATGAGCGGCATGTAGATGCATACGCGGTCGCCCTCGCGCAGGCCGAGGGAGCGCAGCGCGTTGGCGGCGCGGCCGACCTGCTCCGCGAGCTGGAGGTAGGTCAGTGTGCGAACCTCGCCGGGCTCGCCCTCCCAGATCAGGGCTGCCTTGTCGCGCCGCGGGCCGTCGAGGTGGCGGTCGAGGCACTGGACGCTCGCGTTGAGCCTGCCGCCGGGGAACCAGCGCGCCTTGGGCGGGGCCCAGTCGAGCACGCGGTCCCACTTCTTGTGCCAAACGAGCGTGCGCTCGGCGAGACCGCCCCAGAACGCGTCGGGGTCCGCGCGCGCCTGGGCGCGCAAGGCCTCGACCTCCTTGGGCCCGACGCGCGCCTTGGCCGCGAAGCCCGCGGGGGGAGGGAAGCGGCGCTCCTCGCGCAGCGTGCTCTCAATGTCGGGCACGGCCCGGCAAGGGCCTGGGCGGTCTTGAAGGTGCCAGCGCGCCGGCCGCGCCCCGGTCCGTTCAGCGCCGCCCGCCCCGCCCGCCCTTCGACGGGGCGTGCGTGGACCGGAGCGCGCTGGGAGGCTTCGAGCCCGCGGGGACGAAGCGGTCCCGCGCGGCGGTTTCGCGCAGGAACTCCTTGCCGTGGCGGACGCGTTCGCTCTTGCGGCTCATGAACCCGCCTCCTTGACGAGGAGCACGCTGGCCTGGGCCTGATGCGCCACGCGGTTGCTCACGCTGCCTGCGACCAGGCTGCGCAGCCCCGAGAGGCCGCGCGAGCCCATCACGATGAAGTTGGCTTCCTCCTGGAGCGCCGCGGCGAGGATGCGCTCGGCCGGCTTGCCGATCTCGATGGCGGCGGAGGCGCGCGGGCGGACCCACGTGACGTCGACGCCGCCGAGGGCGGCGCGCAGCGACGCCTGCATCGCGTTCTCTGGAACCGCTGCGACGGGCGCGAGCACGTGCAGGAACGAGACCGGCGCGTCCCACGCGCGCGCGAGGCGCAGGGCGACCGCGGCCGCGCGCTTGCTGGCGCGCGAGCCGTCCACGGGCACCAACACACGGCGCGCGGGGGGATGGTTGCGCGCGAGCAGCACGCTGGCGTGGGCGTGGTTCTTCACGGCGTCCGCGACGCTGCCCAGGAGCGCGCGCTCGACGGCGCCGCCGCCGTGGGCGCCCACGACGACAAGGTCCGCGTGCTCGCGCTCGGCGAGCTTCAGCAACTCCGCTGCCGGCGACCCGATCAGAACCGTGTGCGACGCGTCCACGCCCTGCCCCTCGAGCCGAGCCGCGAGCCCTGCGACGAGCTGCTCCGCCCGCGCTTCCTCTTCCTGCAGCAAGGCGCCGGCGGCCATGCCCGCGGTGGGGAGGAACTGGCTTGCGTAGGAATCCATCACCGTGGCGGGGGGCACGACGGTCGCCACCGCAACATGGGCCTTGAACGCCGGCGCGAGGCGCTCTACCCACGCGAAGGCGCGCGACGCGCCGTCGGAACCGTCCACGGCGAGCAGGATGCGCCTGAATCCCAATGGCGCGCCAGCGGAGCCCGCTTGGCCGCTGGGCTCGAGCTTCCAGGCGCCGAGCGTGAGGCGGTCCACTTCGCGGCTGAGGCGGTCGGCCTCCTCATGCAACTCCGCGGCCGCGGCGTCCAGCTCGGGGGTCTTGCGCATCATGCGATCACTCCAGCCCAGGATAGCGCTGCACGAGGGGCAGGGCGCGCCACCGCTCCGCGAGCCCGAGCCTGCGGCCCGCGCCGGCGAGGGGCAGCACCACCAGCACGATGGCGTAGACGATGTGGTCGTCGAGGACCGGGTTGGTCGTGGGCGGCAGCGCGGCGGTCCACATCATCAGCATGAGCAGCGCCCCCGACACGGCCGCGAGGCGCAGGCCGATGCCGAGCAAGAGCGCGGCGCCGATGAGGAGAAGGGCGGCCATGAACAGCGCGTCGGTGAGCGGCAGGCCCGCGATGCCTTGGTAGAAGCCGGCGAAGGGCCCCTCGGCGCCGCTGAGGAAGCCCCGCGTGGGGCTGCCCCCGGCGAGCCACGCCCGCGCGGCCGGCGTGGAGAAGCCGAGGCCCAGCAGCTTGTCGAAGAACGCCCACAGGAAGATGCCGGCCATGGCGAGCCGCAGCCCGGCGAGCGCGAAGCCCGCTGCAGGCCGATGGCCCTCGTGGACTTGGGCCGTCGTGGTCGGGCGCTGGTGCCAGGGGAGGGTGTTGGTGGCCATGTCAAGCCTCCGGGCGGATGTCGCGGTGGAGGTGGTGGGTGCCGAAGTCGGTGACGCCCTCCCGCAGCAGCATGGCGTCGGGGTCGGTCAGGAGGCGCAGCGCTTCCATGCCGGCGAGGTCGGCGCCGGCGCCGACAACGCCCCGCGCCGCGATGCGGAGCAGGTCCTCGGCGATGTGGAGGTGGCGGCCCTCTTCCTGCGCAAGCTCGCGGAACAGCTTGGCGACGCGCCCGTCGTGCACGCGGTCGGCGTTGCGCGCGTAGAAGTCGCGCGCGGAGCGCTCCACGTCCGCGACGTCGAGCAGCGCGGCGCGCACGACGCCGGGCTTGTCGGCGGGGCCCAGCTTCGCGTTGAGCCGCTCGAGCTCGGCCACGATGCGCTCGCCGTGCCGGTCGTTGGGGTCGGTGAGCTTGCCCAGGCCAGCGCGCAGCTGGGGATCGTCGACGACCCGCGCGGCCAGCTCGAGGATGAACCGCTCGTAGGCCGACTCGTACATCTCCGCCAGCTTCAGCAGCCGGATGTCGTTGAGCTCGGGCCTCATGGAGGAACCTCCTTGACCAAGAGCAGCGAGGCCTCGGCCTCGTGGCTCACGCGGTTGCTGACGCTGCCGGCCGTGAGGCCGCGCGGGCCGCCGAGGCCGCGCGCGCCCATCACGATCAAGCCCGCGCCGTGCCGGCGGGCCGCGGCAGCGATCTCCGCGGCTGGGGCGCCGAAGGCCACGTCCACCTGCGCGCGCGGGTCGGTCCAGCCCACGTCGATGTCGCCGATGGCGCGCTCGAGCTGCCGCGCGACGCGCGCCTCGGGGCCGTAGAGCAGCGGCTCGAAGACGTACAGCACCGTGACCGGCGCGCGCCATGCGCGGCCCAACTTCAGCGCGATCGCCACGGCCCGCTTGCTTGCGCGCGAGCCGTCGGTGGGCGCGAGGATGGCCTTCGGCGGGGGATCGTTCTTGGCGATGAGGACGCTCGCGCGCGCGTGGTGCTTCACCGCGTCCGCGACGCTCCCCAGCAGGGCGCGCTCGAGGCCGCGGTGGCCGTGGCTGCCCACCACCACCAAGTCGGCGCCGCGCTCGGCGGCCGCATCGGCGATCTCGCGCGCGGCGGGGCCGCGGCGGAGCACCTGCTCCACCGGCACGCCTTCGAGCAGGCTGGCGGCGCGCTCGAGCGCCGCGCGGGCCCAAGCGTCCGCCTCCTCCTCCAGCGTGCCTGGGACCTTCACGAGCAGGCCGCCGAGGAAGTCGAGGTAGTGGTCCAGCACGTCCGGCGCCGCGACCGCGCTGACGGCCCACGTGCGGCCGCCGAACACGTTGGCGACCGCGCGCGCCCACGCGGCAGCTTGGTCCGCGGACGGCGAGCCGTCGGCGCCCACGACGATGCGCTCGAACGCGAGCGGGGCCGGCTGCAGCAGCGGCCCTGCAGCTTCGATGCGGCTGGCGCGCACGGTGAGCTCGTCCACCAACTCGTCCACGCGCGTCAGCTCGTCGCTGGCGCGGGGCTCCGAAGGGCGGCGCACGAGGGACGGTCGGGGCATGGCTTCACCTAGCTTTTGGGGTTCCATCAGCGTTTGTTCGCCCGCTTGCACGGACACGGCCTATCCCGCCGAAAACACGGCGGGCGCATCGGGGCCCTCCACGCGGAGCACCCCCGCGGCGCCGTGGTCGATCGCGCGCGGCAGCGCGTGGTCCACCAGCAGGTAGTCGCCCGGCACCTCGACGCGGAACTCGACGAGCGTCGCGCCGCCGGCCGGGATGAGGGTGGTCTGCACGTTGTGCACCGCCGGGAAGCGAGCCGCAGGCGCTGCACCTTGCGCTGCTTCTCGGGCGGCACCCTCGCCGCCTTCGCGGTGCTGGTGTACTCGCTGTACGCGAGTTAACCGAACCTGCACAGGAAAGGAAGAATCGACGACCCCTCCGTTTCCACTGGAGAAGCGTTCCGCCACACCCGCCTGGACGCAACCTACGCGATGGTGAGCGTGCCGATCATGCCGGCCTCGCGGTGGCCGCGAGCATGGTGAGCGGGAGCGGACGGCGCGGCATCAAGGCGAGCCGTGGCTCTCATCCCTGATTCTCGCCGCGGAGAATCGAGCCGTGCGAGGGCGTGGCGCACTCAGGCGCCGAGCCAGTGCCACACCGGCGGCCAGAGCAGCAGCGTGGCCAGCGCCAGCATGCCCAGCACGAGCCCGAACACGGGCCGCGTCCGCACCTCGCGCCCCCGCAGCGCGACGTGCAGCACCACCCATGAGCCGAGCCAGCCGAGGAGCATGAGGGTCTCCTTGCCCGAGTAGGGCCCGATGCCCTGCGCGTTGGGGATCCACGCCTTGCCGATGGCGAACACGGCATCGCTGACCGGCTTGCTCAGCTCCGTCGCGAGGACCACGATCGCGAGGGTGAACAGCCCGACCGCGGCCGCGAGCAGCGCGGCCATGGAGGCGCCGGGCGCGCGCTCGACCCGGTCGCCGAGGAACCTCGTGAGCTCGACCATGGTCAGACCCCCCGCAGCTTCGTGATCGCCGCGCCCAGCCCGAAGGCCAGCATGAGGTACAGCCACGACAGCGCCAGCACGACCGCAACGGCCTCGCGCAGGGTCGTGCGGGACCGGAGCCCCTCGCCCTCGCGCCAGATCACGAAGGCAGCCGCCACGCTCAGGGGCAGCGTGAAGAGCGCGATGAACTCCTTGAACTCGAAGAACACCTGGTGGATGGCCGGGTTGTTCTCCAGGAAGTAGGTGCGCGGGCTGCCGGGGCCGGACGCGCGGTAGGCGATGTAGATCCAGTTGCCGTAGAAGATGGTCGCCGCCGCAGCCAGCGTCGTGACCAGGCTGCCGATCTGCATCTCGCCGATGCGCAGCTCGCCGCCGCGGTACAGGCGGTACGCCTGGAACACGCCCACCGTGACGCCGATCATGAGTACGCCGGCCGATAGGCCGTGGAGCGCGCTCGTCAGGGCCCACGCACTCTCGCCGAGCAGCGCCTGCACCGGCGCGGTGAGCAGGAAGATGAACCCGCCGATCGCCGCGAGGGCCCCCAGGCCAACCAGCCACGCCCGGCCGCGCTCCGATCGGCTGGTCAGCGAGGTGTTGAGCCCCCGCGTGCGTGGGACCGCTCTTGTCGGGATTGGCACGGTTGTCATGGGAAGACCTCCTTGCGCTTCGGCGCTTCGCCACGGTTCTCGCGGCGCTACCTCCAGTAGACATCGCTTGCATCGGCTCGGTATCGGTAGAAAACCCGCGATTCTTCGGCCCCACTCAAGCGGTAGAAAGGAGACATGGCAGCAACCGCACCCGACAGAGCGTCCACCGCGACGCTCTCAATCCGCCTCGAGCGCGTGGAGTGCGCCGCGTGCGCGGACTGCGTCGACGGCGAGACGGCGATCGACGAGTCGGCGGTCACGGGCGAATCGCTACCGCTCGAGAAGGGCCCGGGCCATGCGGTGATCGCCGGCACGGTCAACCAGTCGGGCTCGGTCCGTTTCCGCGCCACCAAGGTCGGCGGCGAGACCGCCCTCGCCCAGATCGTCGCCATGGTCGAGCACGCCCAGAACTCCAAGGCCCCCGCCCAGCGCCTGGCCGACCGCGCCGCCCACTACCTCGTCCTCGTCGCCGTCG
>DASYRW010000120.1:0-14227 GCA_036003985.1 Thermoplasmatota archaeon | reverse complement strand
CAACTTCGGCGGGGGCACGGTCCCGCCGGTCGCGGCCTGGTACCCGTCGCGCGACGGCGGCGTCGCGGGGACGGACTTCCTCGTCCGCGCGCTCTCCGACAACTCCGACGGCAACGGCCGCTTCACGGGCATCTACATGGTCAGCCCCGACGCCACGGCCTTCGTCAGCGTGGGCGGCGGCGGCTTCACGGGCCCCGGCAGCGGAGGCGGCGCCGGCGTCCAGGGCGCGCAGCCGGTCGACGACAACAGCCACCCGGGCGCCACGCGCCTCCTGCACGTCAGCAGCAGCCGGCCGATCCTGCTGATGAACGTGGGCGAGACGGTCCACCCGACGATCGACCGCTTCGGCCTGCAGCTCGTCACGCCCGACGGCGGGCCCGTCGGAGCGCACTTGGTGGGCTACCTGCGGCGCGACATCACCCTCGTGAACGGCGCCACGAACGACACCAAGATCCTGCTCGGCAGCCCGCTCGGCGATCCCGACAGCCTGCTGCGCGTCGAGAACGAGCCGCTGCCCGCGGGGGCGCACAACGCCTACCACACCAGCGGCTGCAGCTGCGCCACCCCCGACCTGTGGCGCTTCGACGCGAAGGACGAGTTCCCCCTGTGGGGCAAGGCCGGCGAGTCGGGCCTCGTCCCGATCGGTGGCCAGCACGGACAGGAGTTCAAGGTCAGCCTGCACAAGGCCAGCCAGGGCGACACGGACACCGGCCGCTCGCAGCTGGTGATCATCGGCCTCTACAACGGCACGCGCGTCACCGTCACCAACAGCAGCGACGCGCGCGTCGTGCTCAACACCACCATCGGGCTGCATGGGTGGCTGTTCAAGGAGCGCCCGCCGCCCGTCGGCCAAGGCGACTGGAACATCACTGCATCGAAGCCCGTGCTCGCCTACCTGTGGGGCCCGCCGGGCATCGGCGGCGGCGAGCCCACGTATGGCACGTACTTCAGCAGCCGCGCGGAGCCGCCGATCCAGGCCTTGGGCAGCGCGGAGTTCCACGGCTTCGCCGTCGGCTGGCTCGAGAAGGTCAAGACCACCGCGGTCGCGCCCGGCGAGCGCGTGCGCCTCAAGCTCACGGTGCTGAACCTCGGACGGGGCATCGGGGGGCGCAGCATCACCGACGACATCGGCCTCAGCCAGGAGGTCACGGGCCCGCCCAACGCGACGCTGCCCGACGTGGACCTGAGCAGCGTGCTCATCGCGGGCCTGCCGAGCTTCCAAGGCCGCGACCTCACGCTGAGCGTCGAGGTGCCGGCCGACGCCGCGACCGGCACGGTGTACCAGATCAACATCACCGCGACCAGCCGGGGCAACCCCAACTTCAGCGACGTGATGCGCGTCGTGGTCACCGTCCAGATCCGGTACGAGTTCACGCTGCGCTTCGCCGAGACCAACAGCACCGCGATCCAGAAGATCATCCGCCCCGACACGGCGACGTGCATCGACCTCGAGGCGCGCAACACCGGCACGGGCGACGTCACGCTCCGCTTCCAGATGAGCCCCACCGCCAAGAGCCCCGCCGCGGTGGGCTTCGATCCCCGCCTGCTGCCCCTCGTGCAGGGCCTGTGCGACCCCGGGAGCTTGGCGCCCCTGGTGGACGCGGACGGCCAGCCGACCCAGGCGGTCGTGCTCAAGCGCGGCGAGCTGCGCACCCTGACGCTCTACGTGCGCGCGCCGGCCGACACGCGGCCCTTGCCCCTCGAGGTCGAGATCCAGGCCACCGCCGGGGAGGACGCGAGCGTGCGGCAGCAGGTGAGCGCGACCGTGTTCACGAACGTCGAGGCGAAGCTGAAGGTCACGGCGCTCAACGACACGAGCTTCGTCGTTCCGTCCGGCAACGCGTCGTTCCAGCTGCGCGTGGAGAACGTCGGCGACGTCGAGACGCCCATCGAGTACGGCACCACCGGTCTCCTGCCATTGGGCTGGAACGTCAGCTTCGAGGGCGCTCCTCCCCTGCTGCGCGGGCGCGGCAGTGTCGACGCGACGGGCACGGCCCTCGACACGGCGGAGTTCACCGTCAACATCACCGCGGCGAGCGACGCGCCCGTGGGCCTCGTGGTGCCCGTCAACATCGTCGCGACGAGCGCCATCATCATCGACACGGGCGAGACCAGCCGCGCCTTCCGCCAGAGCGACAGCGTCAAGGTCACCGCCCTGGTGGCCAACAACTTCACGCTCGAGCAGCCCGAGCCTGCGCCCGTGACGATCAACCCCGGCGAGCCCTTCCTGCTGGCCTACGAGCTCGTCAACGCGGCCAACGGGAACTTCACGCTGCGCATCGCGCCGGCGGGGCTGCCGCGCAACTGGACCCTGAACGTCAGCGAGCCGGCGGGCGACGTGCAGCTGGGCGTGGGCCAGCGCCTGCAGGTGAGGATCGAGGTCACGCCCGAGCTGGCCACCAAGGCTGGCCCCTACGAGGTCGGCGTCGCCTTCGTGGCGCGCGACGCGTTCACGCAGGGCGCGCAGTTCCGGAACACATCGGTGTTGGTGCGGAGCACGAGCGACTTCCGCGTCGAGCCCGAGGTGGAGAGCGTGCTCATGGCGCCGGGCGGCGAGCGCGAGCTCAGCCTCAAGGTCACCAACTCGGGCAACCTACCCATCGCGCTGCGCCTCACGGCCCTGCCCCCGGCCGGCTACCAGGTCACCTTCCCGCAGCAGCAGCGCGCCGACCTCGAGCCCGGCAACGCCACGATCCTGCCGATCCTGCTGCGCGCGCCCGAGCAGGCTGCGGAGCTGTCGCAAGCGGTGCGCATCGTCGCGCTCGACGAGAACAGCAACAAGCAGAAGGAGTTCACCTTCGAGGCCCAGACCGCGCGGCTCGACCTCGTCGCGGTCGAGGTCGCGATCGCCACCAAGAACCTCGTGGTCGGCCAGCCTGCCGTGGCGACCGCGAGCCTGCAGAACACCGGCACCGTGCCTGCGAACAACGTCGCGGTCGTGCTGCTGGTGAACGGCCGCGGCGTGCGCAACGACACGATCCGCACGCTCCCGCCCGGGGAGCCGCGCGCCATCAGCCTGCCCTGGACGGTGGACGAGCCGGTGCGCGAGGTCGTCGTCATCGTGGACGCGGACAACAAGTACGCCGAGTCCGACGAGAGCAACAACCAGGCGCGCGTCGAGGTCAGCAAGAGCCTGCCGTTGCCCGCGATGCCGCTGCTGCTCCTCGCGCTCGGCGCGCTCGCCCTCGCGCACGCGCGGCGCCGGAGGGGCCATGGCTAGGCTCCCTGCACCGCTGCGGCGCGCGGCGCAGCGGCTCTCGCGGCGGCTCGGCCCCTTGGGCGCGCAGCGCGAGCGCTGGCTTCCCCTCGCGGCGGCGGCGGTGATCCTCGCGCTGCTGGGCGCTGCCCTCCTGCTCGGAAGACCGGGGCCCGTGCAGGAGAGCCAGGAGATCGTGCTCACCGAGCGCACCACGGACACGGGCCTCGCCACGCTCGACACCGACCGCGACCAGCTGAGCGACCTCGAGGAGCTCACCTCCGGCACGAACCCCGCCGCCAACGACACCGACGCCGACGGCCTCGGCGACTTGTGGGAGGTGCGGCACGAGGGCCTCGACCCGCTGAGCAACACGTTCTGTCCCGACCCCGCGCGCTCCGACGCGGCGCGCGACTGCGACGACGACGGCCTCAGCAACGTGGAGGAGTTCGCGGCTGGCACCGACCCCGGCATCGCCGACCAGGACGCCGACGCGCTGCCCGACGGCCTCGAGGTCGCGTGCGGCAGCGATCCCTTCGTGGCCGATGCCAGCAAGGACCCCGACAAGGACGGCCTCGACAACCTCGCCGAGCTCGACGCGGGCACGCGGTGCGACCGCGAGGACAGCGACCTCGACGGCTTGACCGACCCCGAGGAGCTGAACCTCACCCACACCAACCCCACGCGCACCTCGACCGGCGGCAGCGGCCTCGCGGACGGCTGGCTGCAGACCTTCCATTTGCCCCTCGACGACGCGGCTGCGGGCTTCCAGGACGCGGACGGCGACGCGCTCACGAACCTCGAGGAGTACCAGGTCACCGTCCAGCTCGCGAGCAAGCAGGCCAACGGCACCCTCCAAGGCCGCGCGCTGTTGGAAGTGTTCCTGCGCGGCCTCGACCCCTTCAAGAACGACACCGACGGCGACGCCATGAGCGATGCCTATGAGGTGCGCTACGGCCTCGACCCCCTCGACGCGGGGCTCGCCGACACCAGCGTTGGCCCCGAGGGCGACCCAGACCGCGACGGCCTGCCGAACAAGCTCGAGGCGACCGCGAACTCGAACCCGTTCCTCGGCGACACGGATGGCGACACCCTCACCGACCTCGAGGAGGTCACCCAGGGCTGGGTGGTCAAGGTCGAGGACAAGGTGCGCAACGTCACCAGCGACCCGAGCAGGGCGGACAGCGACGGCGACGGCCTCTCCGACCTCGAGGAGAAGCAGGGCCGCGCGGTGCGCCAGGCGGTCGAGCACGTGTTCCCGGCCCTCGACCCGCGCTCGCCCGACACGGACCTCGACGCCCTCGGCGACCTGCAGGAGATCACCCTCGCCATCACGAGCCCCACCGAGCCGCGGCGCCTCGACCCCACCGACCCCGACAGCGACGGCGACGGCCTCCTCGACGGCGACGAGTACCGCTTCTGGGGCCAGCGCCAGCAAGGCCAAGGCCCGGAGTTCGAGGCGCTCCTCGACCGGCTGCAGAAGCAGCTCGCCGCGGCGCTCCCCGGCCAAGCCGTGGGGCGCGAGCAGGCTGCAGCGGCGCTGGCGCCGGGGGGCGACGCGGACGGCGACGGCAAGCCGAACCTCCTCGACGGCGACAGCGACGGCGACGCCATCGACGACGGCAAGGAGCTCGTGCCAGAGGAGAAGGCCATCGCGCCAGGGAGCCGGATCCGGCGCACGCTCCCAGCCACCGACCCTGCCCTGGCCGACAGCGACGGCGAAGGCCTGCCGGACGCGTGGGAGAACGAGTTCGCCACGTACGACTTCACCCTCGGCGACTGGAACCTCAACGCGTCGAGCCGCGATTCGCTGCGGCGCAACGACGGCAAGACCGACGCCGACCGCGACCTCGACCGCGACGGCGTGGACTACAACGGGACGCGCTACGCGCACCCCGTCAAGTACGAGCACTCGAACCTCTTCGAGTACCTGGGTGGGACGCACCCCAACCTCGTGGACAGCGACCTCGACGGGTTGAGCGACGGCTGGGAGACGTACTTCACCTGCGTCGCGGCCGCGGCGCCCAAGCGCATCTGCGGCCCGCTGCAGCGCAGCGAGGACGCCAAGGGCACCATCGACCTCGACCCCTCGAAGCTCGACGCCGACGGCGACGGCGTCGCGGACGGCGACGAGGTCGCGCAGGCTGTCGCCTATGTGCGCTTCGTGCGGCCTGCTTCGACCGAGAGCCTCGACGACGTGGCGGCCACCCTCGATCACGCGCGGGGCGAGACCTTCGCGCGCACCGTGAACCAGGGGCCATCGGACTTGGTCAACGACCTCTTCGGCGGCGCCGACCACCCCGCGGTGGTGCGCATCCACGGCGAGTACCGCCTCAACTTCAGCAACGCCTTCGGCAAGAGCCTCGACGTGGCCGTCGGCGACAGCGACGGCGACACCATGCCCGACGCGCTGGAGCTGGCCAAGGCCCTCAACCCCCTGGAGCCGGCCGACGCGCGCAACGACAACGACCTCGACACGCTGACCAACGCCGAGGAGGTCGCCAAGGGCACCGACGTCGCGTTGGTGGTGTGCGAGCTGTCCAAGCCCGCGACGGCCGACACGGACTGCGGCGGCCTCACCGACGACGAGGACGCGAATCCCCTCTACCCGCAGGACGACGCGCCCTTGGGTGACACGGACTGCGACGGCGTCAAGAACCAGGACGAGGGCACCCTGGGCACGTCCCTCGCCGGCGCGGACAGCGACGGCGACGGCCTCCTCGACGGACCGAGCGTGGCGTTCTTCGAGACGAGCGAGGAGTTCGAGGGCGCCAAGCCCATCGTGGTGCGCGCCTCGCGCGTGATCCTCACCGAGGGCTGCGCGGGCTCGGTCTCGCTGGGCGAGCTGGAGGCGCGCTTCCGCGGCCTGGCCATCGCGCAGGCGGTCACGAGCAGCGGCTCCACCTTCCTCGGCGAGAACGCCTTCGCGTCCAAGGGCACCGACGCGGACACGGACCTCGACGGCATGCCCGACGGATGGGAAGCTTACTGGGTCGAAGCGCACGGCGCGGCGGGCGCGACGGACCCCATCAATCCGGGGTTCTTCAACGACGGCGACGCGCTCAACAACACCGCGGAGTACGAGGCCGGCAAGCCTGCGGGGTGGGAAGCCAGGAGCTGTGGCGTCTGGTGGCTCGGCAGCGACCCCCGCGCGGGTGACACCGACGGCGACGGCACCCTCGACGGCGCCATCGTCGGCGGCGAGGCCCTGGGCGTGGACTTCGATGCCGACAACGATGGCCTCGACGACTTCAATGGCGAGGATCCGGTGCTCTTCGACCCCGCCAACGTGGGCGCGCAGCCCCTGGCGAGCTGCGGGGCCTACGCGGACTTCGTGGACAACTGGGTGTTCCGCGGCGCGCGCAAGGCCAGCCCCGACCGCAACCACGACGGCGTGCCGGACCGGCTCGACTACGCGCGCACGAAGTTCACCGAGCTCAAGGCGAACCTCGACCCCGACGGTGTGCTCCCCGAGGACGAGCGCGGCAGCAACCTGCTGAAGGGCGCGCGGTTCACCGTGCAAGGCCGCGTGGTGGTGGACGAGGCCGGCAGCGCGTCGGGCCGCGGCGTGGGCGGCATGGTCGTCGTGGTCAACCTGGGCCAAGGCGCGGGCGACCGCAGCGGGCAGCCCGAGGACGTGCTCGGCGTCGCGCTCACGGGCAGCGACGGGCGCTTCGAGGTGCAGGGCGCCATCGCGAAGGCGCGCAACGTCACGCTCGCCAGCAGCGCGGTGGTGTTCAGCGCGACGCACGCGGCCGGCGAGCTGCTTGCGTGGAGCCCCGACACGGCGAAGATCCCGCCCGGCGTGGGCTACCGGCTGCTGGTCAGCACGCTGAGCCGCCAGGAAGGCCCCGACGGCCCGTACAACATCAGCGCGCAAGCGAATGGGACGAGCTTCCTCGCGCGCGGCGCGAAAGGGAGCTTGGTGGTGAGCGCGCCCGGCGGCGCCGACCTCGACCTCCCCCTGCTGACGCTCAAGAGCGGCTCGCAGCTCAGCCTCCGCGGGCCCTTGGCCACCATCGCCGGCGAGCGCCTGAAGGGCAAGGGCACCGCCACCGACAGCCTCGGCGATCCGCTGCCCAAGAGCTCCCTCGAGAACGGCCTGCTGCGCGCCACGTGGGAGGGCCAGACCTACCGCGCGCGGCCCGAGGTCGCCGTCAGCGATGGCGCCTTCGACCTCGACCTGCCCACGACGTCCACCACCAGCCTGGGGCTGCACAACCTCAGCATCGAGTACGTCGGCGACAGCATCCTCGTGAGCGGCGCGCGGCTCAACGCCACGGCCGAGGTGCGCTACCCGACCAACATCAGCGGGCGCCCGCTGAACGAGGGCTTGCTGGCGATCGCCGGCGAGGTGCTGCGCGTCGAGGGCCAAGCGGTGGATTTCCACGGCACGCCCCTTCCCCCGGGCCTGCCGGTCGAGGCGCGCCTCGCGGGCGCGCGGTTCCCCGGCAACACCACCGACGAGGGCAAGTTCACCATCGAGGGCCTCGTGCCCACCACGGCGAGCGTCGGCACCCAAGTGGTGGAGGTGGCGTTCCTCGGCGGCAGCGGCTACGAGCCGAGCCGCGCCGAGGCCGGGCTCGTCACGCTCCTGCAGCGCACCGTGCTCACCATCGCGACGGCGCGCAGCCCGCTGGGCCGCGACCTGGTCATCACGGGCACGCTCGTGGACCTGGCCGGCAACCCCGTCGATGACCCCACCGAGGAGGGCAACACCTCGCTGCTGGTGGTCACGCCCGTCGCCCAAGGCTTGGTGAACGTGACCGGCACCGAGTGGCGCTTCACGATCCCGCGCGCCCAGTTGCCCGGCGCGGGCAGCCTGCAGGTGCGCGCGGACTTCGGCGGCACGCTGCTGTACAAGGGCAGCAACGCGGCGCGCGAGGTGCAGCTCACGAGCCGCACGACCCTCAAGCTCCTGACCGATCCGGTGCCGCGCGGCTTGCCCGGTGCGGTGAAGGGCCGGCTGCTCGACGAGCAGGGCGCGGGCGCGGCGGGCGAGATCGTGCTGGTCAGCTTCGGCAACCTCACCGGCGCGGCGGCGACCGACGCGCAGGGCAACTTCACCTTCCCCGTGCTGCTGCCGCCCGACGCGCCCCTCGGCGGGCTCGTGGCCGAGGCGCGGTACGGAGGCGGCCGCGGCGGCCTGCTCGAGGCCGCGGAGCCCGTGAGCGCGGTCCTGCAGGTGGTCGCGCCCTCGCAACTCACGCTCGACGACTACACCGGCCCCCTGGGTGCCCTTCCCGCGCGCGGGCGCCTCCTCGACGACACCGGCGAGGGCGTGGCGGGCGCGAAGCTGCAGCTGACCCTCGAGGGCAAGGCCCTGGGCTTCGCCGTCAGCGACCTCGAAGGCCGCTTCGACACCGAGCTGCCCCTCCCCGACGGCGTCGAGGCGGGCCTGCACACGGCGCGCGCGCGCTTCGGCGGCACGGGCACGCTCGCCGCGTCGGAGGCCGACGCGACCTACCACTTGCTCACCGACAGCCGGCTCACGATCCAGCGCGTCGACCCGCTGGTGCGCGGCGTCGAGGCGCTCGTGCTGGCGAAGCTCACCGACGCGGCGGGCAAGCCGCTCGCGGGCCGGCAGCTGGAGCTGCGCATCGCGGGCGCGGTGGTGGGCCATGGCCTGACCGACGCAGGGGGCCTCGCGCCGCTGCGCGGCAAGCCGCCCTCGCTGCTGGAGCCGGGCAACGTGACCCTCGCGGTGCGCTTCACGGGCGACGAGGGCCACACCGGGGCGGTCGCCTCGCAGGACCTGCCGCTCACGACGCGCACCGACCTGACCGTGGACCTGCCGGGCGAGGTCGAGCAGGGCCAGGTGTTCCGCGGCACCATCCTGCTGAGCGACGACGCCGGCCGGCCCCTTGCTGGGCAGATCGTGGTGGTCAACTTCAGCCGCTTCGCGTACCCCCTCACGCTCACCACCGACGCCGAGGGCCGCGCCAACTTCACCGGCCGCATCGAAGGCCCCGGGGTGGGGACCCTCAGCGTGCGCTACCCGGGCGGCGAGGGCCGCGCCGCGGCCGAGCGCACGATCCAAGTCCAAAGCCGCGTGCCGATCCTGGCGGGGACAGGCCCCCTCGGGCTGCTGGCGCTCGCGGCGGCGGTCATCATCGTGGGCTCCGTCCTCGCCGCGAAGCGGCTGCGCCGCGTCCAGGTCGCCGAGGTCGAGGGCATCCTGCGCGAGGTCGGCGAGCGCCTGTTCGCGTCCACGGAGTACCAAGCCAGCATCCTGTGGGCCTACCAGCGCCTCGTGGAGCACGTCCGCGGCCGCGGCTTCCTCGTCAAGGAGAGCTTCACCCCGCGCGAGTTCGTCGACGCGCTCGCCCACGCCATCCCGGCCGGGAAGCCCAGCCTCGAGCGCCTCGCGGGCGTGTTCGAGGAGGCGCGCTACTCGCCCCATCCCATCGGGCCGCGGCAGCGCGACGAGGCCCTTGCAGCCCTCCGGGCCATCGAGCGCGACCTGCGCGGCATGCCCCCCCAGGCCAAGCTGGAGGTGGTGCGCCCTGGCTGAGGCTCCGAAAGAGCCCAAGCCCGCCGCGAGCCCGCGCGGGCGGCGCCGCGTCGCCGTCGCCGCGCTGCTGCTGGCGGCGCTGGTGGCGTGGGGCGCCACGGCCGCGAGCCTCGTCGCCGAGCCGCGCCACCTCTTGACGCAAGACGACGAGGCGGGCTTGCGCAGCCTCGCGCAGGACTTCGCGGGCGAGGGCTACCGCGTCGAGGCCCTCGCGACGGGCCCCCACGCGCTCGACGCGGTGGAGCAGCCCACCAAGACCCTCCTCATCGTCGCGGGGGTCGAGCGCGCCTACAGCCCCGGGGAAGTCGAGGCGATCGTGGGCTTCGTCGAGCGCGGCGGCATCGCGCTCATCGCGGACGACTTCGGCTTCGGCGATCCTGTGGGGGTGCGCTTCGGCGTCAATTTCGACGGCCGCGTGCTGCGCGACGCGGCCTTCGAGGGCAACCAGAGCCTGGTGCGCATCAACGTGTCCCTGGCCGACGCCAACAGCACCATCCTCACCAACGTGCCCAGCTCCCTCGGCTTCGCGCCGGGCGTGAACGCGAGCCTGATCGCGGCCAGCGGGCCCGACAGCTACCTCGACACCAACCAGGACGGCCTCGAGGAGCCGGGCGACGTGAAGGGCCCCCACGCGGTCATGGCGGCGGTGCCGCGCGGCAAGGGCCAAGCGGTGTTCGCCTCGGATCCTGGCCTGCTGACCAACGCGGTGTGGAACGAGAACGCGCCCTTCCTCAAGGCCCTCGCCGCGTCGCTCCTCCCGGAGGGCGGCGCGGTGGTGGTGGACGAGTCGCGCCACGCCATGGGCTGGAGCGGCGCCTTCGCGTCGCTCCTGGCGGGGGAGGTCCAAGGCACGAGCGAGCCTGCCTTGGCCGTGCTGGTGGGCATCGCGGCCTGCGCCCTCGCGGCCCTCTTGCTCCTCGGCTTTGACCGCCCCGAGGACATCGGCGCGCACCGCTCGCGCCTCGGCGACCCGGTCCATGCGTGGGACCACGACACGCGCGCCGAGCGCCTGCGCGACCTCGCGGCCCACGCCGTCGCGGACGCGAAGCAGCTCAGCAGCGACCAGCGCGCCTCGCTCTCGCGGGCCCAGCTCGCGCCCATGGCGGGGGATCCCGTCCTCGCGTCCTTGCTCCGCGGCGAGCCGCCGCGCGCCGACGACGAGGACCTGCTGAAGCGCATCCAGGCCTTCACCCAGCGCAGCCGCAGCCCGGGGGGGAAGCCCTAGTGCTCACCACCAAGGGCCTGGGCGCGTTGCTCGCGGCGTCCCTCGGCGCCCTGGTTGGCCTGATGCTGGACAGCCCGCTGCTGCTCTTGGCCGGGCTGCTGGTGCACGGGCTCCTGGCCGTGGGCGCGCTCACGATCCGGCCGCCGGACCTGCAGCTCCAGCGCACCGTGAAGGGCGACACCGCCAACGAGGGCGAGGTCGTGCCGATCCAGCTGCGCATCGCGGCTGGCCGAAGGCAGGGCAAGGCGCTCCTCGAGCTGCGCGACGCCTTGCCGGGGGAAGTGGAGCTGGCGGAGGGCAACAACTACGCGATCCTCGACCTCGCGCCGGGTGAGGTGGCGGAGCTGCGCTACAACGTGCGCTTCCCGGTCAAGGGCTTCCACACCCTGGGGCCGGTGCGCGTGCGCGTCGAGGACCCCTTCGGCCTGTTCCACCGCGACCAAGTCCTGGGCGACACGACGCGGGTCAAAGTCTACCCGCTCGTCGAGGACCTCAAGGACGCGAAGGCCAAGAGCAAGTACCCCTTCGTGACCACGGGGCCCTTCCTCGTGGGCAACCCCGGCCAGGGCTCGGCCTTCTTCGCGCTGCGCGAGTATGTGCGCGGCGACTCGATGCGCGACGTGAACTGGAAGGCCAGCGCGCGCTCCAAGAACCTCGTGGTCAACCAGCGCGAGCGCGAAAGCCAGAGCGAGGTCACCATCCTCCTGGACGCGCGCGCCCGCGGCATGGTCGGCACGGTGCGCGACAACACCTTCCTCTACTCCTGCCGCGGCGCGGCGAGCCTCGCCGACCTGTTCCTGGGCAACCGCTCGCGCGTCGCGCTGGTGCTGTACGGCGACGGCATCGAGCACGTGAACAAGCGCACGTCCCAGAACCTCAGCCTCGACATCCTCGAGGCGGTCACGCGCACCGCCGCGAAGGGCGACCTCAGCCTCGCCAAGGTCATCGACCAGACGCTCCCGAACATCAAGCCCAAGACGCCGGTCTACATCCTCAGCAGCCTCGCCGACGACGGCGGCATCGAGAAGGCGGTCGCAGAGCTGCGGGCCTTCGACATGCGCGTCGTGGTGGTCAGCCCCAGCGCGCCTGCCTTCGCGCGCGCGGCCCTCGGTGCAAGCCAAGATGGCGCCGCCCAGCTCGACGCGGCCATCCTCGAAGCCCAGCGCGAGCGCGCCATCGGCGCGCTGCGCGGCATGGGGGCGTTGGTGCTCGACTGGCAGCCGGGCACGAGCCTCAGCGTGAGCCTGCTCACGGGGGTGGTCTGAATCGCCGCGCCGCCGGCCAAGGCGCCGCGCGATTCCGCGGGGCTCGCCATGCCAGCCCTGGTGTGCCTCGCGCTCGCTGCAGGCTTGCTCTGGATGGCCCTGCCGACGTGGAGCCCTGGCGCTGTGCCCCTGCCCTTGTGGGCGCAGGCCCTGCTCACGGTCGGCGCCCTCGCCGCCGGCGCGTCGGGCGCGCTGTCGGCGCAGCCGCGGCGCGTGCTGCTGGGCGCGCTGGTGGCCGCGGCGCTGCTGGCGCCCGCCGCGGACGCGCGCTTGCCCCTGAGCCGGCTGCCCTTCGAGCTGCTCGCCGCGGTGCTCTTCATCCTCTTCGTCGAGCTCGCCCTGCTGCACGCCAAGGTCGCGCGCCTCGCCACCCTGCCCAGGGCGCACATGACCCAGCTCGGCCAGAGCCGCGAGGTGGAGCTGCGCGCCACGGCGCACCGCATCGTGGGGGCTTGGCCGAAGGCCCTCGCGGGCGCGCTGGCGCTGCTCGGCCTGGGCGTGGGCCTGCAGCTGCTCCTCGGCGCCCAGGACGGCGCGCCGTGGGGCAGCCTCGAAGCGCGTGGGCCCTTCGGGCTCGCCCTCGCCGCGGTGGTGGTGGTCGGCCTCGCGGGCTTCGCGGGCTGGCGCAGGCTGCGCGCTCAGGAAGCCGGTGGCTCGGCCGGCGGCGTGCCCGGCGGCCCGCCCGAGGGCGGCTGACGCGCGCGCCGGCGCCACACGAGGACCGCAGCCCCGAGGACCAAGGCAATCGCCACGACCGCCAGCACCGGCGCGGCCCCTCCCAGCGCGTCGCGCGCCGTGGCGGGCGCGGCTTGGTAGGTGTAGCGCGCGAGCACGAGGCTCTCCACCAGGCAGCCGCGCTCGTCGAGGATCTGCTGCTGCACGAAGTTGCCCGCGGCCGGCGCCCAGGCCTCGAAGGTGGTGAAGTTGCCCCGCGACTCCTGCAGCACGATCACGTCGAACGTGCCTGCTGGGACGGTGAGCAGGTCCTGCCGCAGCCACGACAGCGTCGACACCGCGTAGCTCGTGCCGCGCTCCTCGCGGCCGTAGCTGGTGTTCGCGGCCGCGCCGGAGCGCTCGAAGACGAAGGTGGTGTTGCGCACCACGCTCGTGTTCTGGACCATGAACCAGACGTCGCCCGGCGCGCCGCCCACGGCCCCCACGATGGGGAACTGGTAGCGGTCCATGGGCTCCAGGAAGGTCACGTTCGTGGTGCGGCGCTGGAGCTGCTTGAACGCGTTGCGCTCGCCGATGGTGTTGGTGTCGCTCACGTCGAACTGGTGCACGATCCCCAGCGTGGAGCGCGCGTGCCACGTGGTGATGTTGCGGCTCTGCACGGTGGTGACGGGGAACGGGAAGTCGGGCGTCGCCGGCGCGACGGTGGTGCTGGCGCCGCTCGCCTCGAGGCGGTAGGAGGGCGTGCCGTTCCAGTCCTCCAGGGCCGCGACGCGGACCGTGAGCGGCGCGCCCTGCGTGTCGGTCTGGTTGCAGTTGGCGGTGTTCTGGATGCGGTAGTCGTTGTAGTCCCACCCGTCGCCCGCGCTCCAGGTCGGGGCTTGGACCGCCGCGAGGAGGGGCCGGCCTGCGGGCGCCTGGCCGAGGGCGAGGGGCGCGAGGAAGAGCAGCATCAGCAGCGATGCGAGCGGGCGGGGGCCCCGGCGCATGGGCCTGCAAGGCGCGTGGGATACTTGAAGGCCATCCCTGGTTGGCCTCAGGGCTGCCGCACCACCTGGGTGCCGCTCTCGCCCGCGAAAACGCCCCACGCGTTCTCGAGCGAGCCGATGGCCGCGCGCTGGCCGCCGTGCTCGAGGAAGCGCAGGCAGGCCGTCACCTTGGGCCCCATGCTGCCGGCGGGGAAGTGGCCCTCGGTCGCGTAGCGCTGCAGCTCCGCCGGCGCGACGGTGCCGAGCGCGCGCTGGGTCGGCTTGCCGAAGTCCACGAAGGCCGCGCGCTCCGCGGTCAGGATGAGCAGCACGTCCGCCTTCAGCTGGGTCGCGAGCCGTTCGCTCGCGAGGTCCTTGTCGATGACC
>DASYRW010000119.1:0-7638 GCA_036003985.1 Thermoplasmatota archaeon | reverse complement strand
GATTGCCGTCTTTGGCCACCTTGGCAGCGATCGCCTCGTGCTCCGGCAGCGCGCCGAGCGTGGCGGACGTCTCGGCGCGCACCGCGACGAACGCGTCGAGGAGCTGGATCTTGGACGGGCAGACCGCGTCGCCGGCGCGGTGCAGGGGCAGGCGCGTCACGCTGCGCTGCACGTGCTCGGTCCAGCGGCCCTCGCCCTCGAGGAGCGCGCGGGCCATCATCACCATGCCGCGCTCGCGCTCGCTCTCCCAGATGCCCACGGTGGGGCTCACGGTGTTGCACAGCCCGCAGTGCGAGCAGCTGTAGAGCGCGTCGCTGTGGGCCGCGATGTGGCCGCCGCGCGCCTTGCCCAGGGCCGTCGCGACCGCCACGTCGCCGGCGCGCTCACCCTCGGCGCCCTTGTACGGCACGGCCCCGCGGAGGAGCTTGAGGATCGGCTTCTGCGTCTTGAGGAACAGCGGCAGCGGCGCGAGGGTGCCGCGCATGCGGGCTGGCCAAATCTTGCCCGGGTTCATGGCGTCCCACGGATCGCGCTGCTTCTTGAACGCCGCGAGCCGCTTCCAGAGCCCCTCGCCCAGCGCACGCGGCGCGTCGCCCGCGAGGAACAGGCTCGGGTAGGCGGCGTGGCCGCCCAGCTTGTGCGCCGCGTCGTTGACCGCGAACAGGTTCCCTAGGGACGTGGGGAACTCCAGGCGCCGCTCGTCCTCGAGCATCCACACGCGCACCAGAGCTTGGGTGTTGGACGCCGCGAACGCGTCGGTGCACGCGCGGCCCTTCGCGGCGCCAGCCAGGAGGTCGAGGGCTTCGGCGAGCCGGCCTGCGGGCACGAGGCACTCGGCGCGCACGACGGTGGGCCCGAGGCGGTGGATCGCGATGCCCTGGGAGCGCTGGCCCCACTCCTTCTGCGCGGCCTTGTCATCGAGGACCTTGCCGTTGCCGCCCGCGGCTTGCGTGGCGGCCTCGAGGCGCGCCTTCGCCGCCGCGGCGTCGCCGCTGAACACGGCGAGGACGTGCCACTTCTCCTGCAAGCCCTTGACGCCGCTTGCCTCCTGGCGCAGCTCGACGAAGCTCGGGCTCAGGACCGCCAGGTGCCAGGGGTCGGCGCCGCGCAGCGCGTCGTAGCATTTGGCCGCGGCCTCGCGCGTGTCGAAGGCGGCGAGGAAGGGCGTGGATGCTTCCAAGGGGCCGACCTTGAGCTTGAGGCGCAGCAGCAAGCCGGTCGTGCCCTGCATGCCGCGCACCAAGGCCAAGTCCGCGCCGGCCATCGTGTGCACGGTGCGGTCGGGCGCGAGCAGCTGGGCTTCGGCGCACTGCTCGCCGATGCTGCCCCAGCGCGCGCTGCCGAAGCCGTGCCGCCCGAGGGCGACGCTGCCCCCGACGGTGCTGGCCCAGGGCAGCTCGGGCTCGACGAGGGGCGCGAGCCCTTGGGGCGCGAGCCACGCCGCGAGCTTCTGGAACGTCACGCCGGGCTCGACCGCGACGGTCATGGCTTCCTTGTCCAAGGGCCCGATGCGGTCGAAGACGCGCATGTCGCACACGATGCCGCCTTCGGCGGGGATGGCGGCGCCGTTGGTGCTGGTCCCGTTGCCGCGCGGCGTCACCGGCAGGCCGTGGCGCTCCGCGAGCCGCAGCGCCTCGACGAGGTCGCCCTGGGAGCGCGGCACCACCACGGCCCAGGGCTTGCGGCGCACCACCAGGTCGGCCAGGTCCGCGGGCAGCGCGCCGGTGTCGCGGTTGTACACGGAGCGCTCGGCCGCGTCGAAGGTGATGTGGTCGCCGAAGATGAAGCGCAACTCCCGCTTCAGGCCCGCGGGGAGGTCGCGCACCAGCGGGCTGTAGCGGTAGGTGAGCTTGAACGGGCTGGTGAGCATCTCCAGCGGGTCCATGGGCGCGACCGGGGAGCGATGCTGGGCTCCCTACTTAACCCTGACGAGCCCACCATCCGCGACGCGACGCTACTGGTCCACGAAGACGCCGACCAGGCTGTCGCTCTGCACCATGCCGTTGCCGCGCGTCGCGAGGCTGTACGTGTCGGTGCCGCGCTCGTCCACGAACAGCGCGCCGCCCGTCAGCAGCAGCGGGTTCGCGAAGTAGCTCGCGACGTCGTTGGCCCACAGGTTGGGCGGGATGTACGGCGCGGGCGCGCCTGCTGGATCGGCCACGTGGCCGTCGCCCATGCCCAAGCCAGGCGCGCTGCCGAGCAGGTAGAGGTCGTCGCCGCCGCGGTCGAGGAACCAGCCGGAGCCCGTCCCACCCGTCCCGGAGTGGCCCTCGCCGTAGCCCATCGCCTTGCCTTGCGCCACGTACACGTCGTTGCCGGCCTCGTCGAGGAGCACGCCGTGCGCGAAGACCTCCCCCGCGCCCTGGATCTTGAAGTCGCCCTGGTAGTAGTCGTTGCCCTCGAGGTCGCGCAGGATGCCCACGATGCTGGCCGCGATGCCGGTGATGCGGCCGAAGCCCGCGCCCTGGACGTACCGCGACGTATCGTCGCAGATGCCGAGGTCGATGTTCAGCGTCCCACCAGCAGGCACGCGGCCGATGTAGCTGTCGTTGCCCGCCTCGTTGATCAGGACCCCAATCGCGCCCAGCACGCCCGCGCCCTGCGCGCTGCGCACCGCCTCGAGGGTGTCGTCGCCGGGGCCGAGGTAGAGCACGCCCACCCCTCCCGAGTGGCCGAGGCCCTGGCTCAGGGTCTTGGCCACGAAGTGGTTGTCGCCATCCGTGTCGATGAGCAGGCCCGGCCCGATGATGCCAGCTCCTTGGGCGCCGATGCGGCGCACGACGGGCTCGCTGGTGCACGGCGCGTCGATCACCGGCGCGCGGCGCACGCCGTAGCTGTCCGAGCCCTGCGTGTCGATGAGCATCGCGGCGGTGATGACGAAGCCGAACTCGATCTCGCCGCCGACGGCGACGGTCGGGTCCTCGGGTCCGAGGGGCACGATGTACTCCGAGCAGCGGTCGGGCAGCGCGCTGAGGAAGAAGATCGGCATGTTGCCCAGGGCCAGCCAGGAGCCGCCGGCGTTGTTGTCATAGAGGTCGTCGCCGACCTCGTCGAGGACGAGCGCGTAGCTGCAGTCGTACAGCGTCGGGCCGGTGCGGTCGATGGCGATGACCGGCGGCATGTCCATCTCTGGCAGCCCGAGGGTGCCGCGCGTCGCGGGCGCGGGCGAGCCCTTGAGGGCTGCGATGGCCGCGTCGGCGCGGTCCGCAAGCGCGAAGGCCGCGCCGAGGGCGATGCTCACGTCGAGGTGCGGCATGGCGGCCAGCGCGTCGTCGTCCTCGCGGACGATGGCGTCCATCAGCTGCACGAGGTCGATGCCGCGCTGCTGGAGCATGGCGTGGCGCACGAGGTCCGCGGCGCGCATGGCGTCGAGCAGGCACGCCGCGGCGTGCTCGAGCGCAGGATCTCCGAGGGTCGGGATCACGTCGGGCGCGCGCAGCCGGTAGCTCGCGTAGTGCTGCCGCACGGCGGTCTCGAAGTCGGGGCACGGGCCGAGGTCGAGGGGCGCGGCCGCGACGCCGGCGAGCTGGGCGGCGTGCTCCAGCTCCGCGTGGATCCGCTGGCCCGGCGTGGGCGGCGGCGCCGCGGTCGCTGCGGGTAGCGACGCGAGCCCCAGCGCCCCCACGGGGAGCGCGAGGGCGACCGCGAGCGCCACGATCGCGCCGGAGCGGAGCGCCATGGCCTGCACCTACCCGATGGGCTGGCCGATGAGGCCGCTCACGATCGGCAGCGCGGTGGGCACCGGCAGCGGCAGGTCGCCGACGACGATGTCGTCCGCCATCCAGCCGAGGTACGTGTTCGAAACGCCATCGGCGCTGTCGAAGGTGAGCCGCAGCGTGACGGTCTGTCCGTTCCAGATCGGCGGGATCTGCACGAACCGCGCCTCCCAGTGGGGCGCGCCCTGGTCGAGCATGAACACGGGGACGCCCGCGTTGTTCAGCCGCTTGGCGCTGACGGGGCACGGGATGGCCACGTCGCTGTAGGGGCTGCACGATCCCAAGGACTGGGTCTCGCTGCTGCTCGGGTCGCCGCGGCCCTCGGGGTTCAGCGTGCACAGGATGTAGATGCGTCCGTCGGCGGGCTGGGCCTCGATCCACATGTGGTCGTAGCCCTCGAGCCACTCGGTCTCCCACTTCGTGTCGATGCCGATGTAGTACGGCGTGGGGCCGGCTGGGAGCGGAAGGTTCAGGGTCACGATGCCCTGGGTCAGGATGCCCGGGTTCGAGCCCCAGCGGAACATGCCGGTCGCGTCGTTGCCGAAATAGAGCCTGTTCCCGGAGCTGTGGCCGAAGTCGGTGCCCTTGCCGACGAAGCTGGTCACGTGCCATTGGTTGGTGGTGAGGGAATGCCGCTCGCCGACATCCATGGCCTTGAGCGCCAAGGCGCCGAGGCCGCCGCTGAGGTCGTTCTGGTAGAGCGTGTTGCCCCCGACGGTGCCGTGGTTGCACTGGAGCGGGTCGGGCACGACCTTGTAGCCCGCGATGACGGGGACGTGGCGCTCGTCCACGCCGTAGGGCCACACGATCCGCGAGATGTGGCTCGCGCTGACCATCGGCATCAGGCTGGCTGCAGCGAACAGCGCGACGAGACTCAGCGCGAACAAGGCGTGGCGCTTCGAGGCCATGGTGAAACCTCCGCTCCCTGCCGCGCGCATCGCGATATGTCCCATAAGTGGGTTTTGGTCACGGTGGGACCGCGCGTCCAGGGGTTTCGGAGGAAAGCGCGTCCAAACCTCTGCGGTCCCTCTCCGCGCCGCTCCCGCGTGGTCGCGCGCGGTGACAGCGCAACCTGCCGCGGGGGGTGAAGATTCATGGCCGCGCGCGGACGCGTCCCTCGCGGCGCCGCGCGCCAGCGATTCGAAGCCTCATCAGCGAAAATCTTCTAATGTGCTTGGAAGTCTGTTCCGGCTGTCGGTGACGCGCCGTCGTCACGGACGGTGACAACCGCCCGGGGCCCTCGCCTCCACCTCGATCCCGGCAGGGCCCCGGCGGCGCTCCTCCGTGCCACGCGCGTGGCCGACCGCGAGCTGAGCTCGCGCATCCGTGGGAGGTCTCAAACCAATGAAGCTCAAGATTGCCCTAGCGGCAGCGCTGATGGTGCTGCCCGTCGCGGCGGCCGCGGAGCCGTTCGCGGCGACGCCCGTCGTGGAAGGCCACACCGTGTTCGTCCGGCTCGCGCCCGAGGGCTCCGACCTCGCGGCCATCGCCGGCAGCGTCGAGTGCCAGGTGAAGTGGTTCGACGACCAGATCCTGTTCCGGGTCCCCGCCGGGACAACGGGCATGTGCGGCGACGCGCGCTTCATCTATGCTTACCCGGGCAACGCGCCCGACCCGCGCGGCAACCCCACCCTCGAGCGCACGGACCGCATGTGGGACTTCACCGACCCCAACGGCATGCCGTGGCACGTCGTCGAGTACGCGTACATGCAATTGCAAGTGGCCGTGAACCAGAACCTCATGCTGCCCGACTTCCTCGGCGAGAACATCACCCTCGAGCAGTTCAACTACACCGCGTGGGTCGTGGAAGCAGGCCCGAGCATGCACGAGCCCAGCATCAATGAAGACTACAACTTCGTGCTCCTCGTGGACACGAGCAAGGTCCTGCTCACGCAGCCCGACGGCGTGGCGCACGACGGCACGCCCGGCGGCCGCGAGAACGGCAACAGCCACGACAACACACGGGTCGGCGGCTACACCGCGGCCCACACGCACGACAAGAGCTGGGTGACCCTCGGGCTGGGCGACACGCCGCCGGACTGGAGCTAGGACAGCTCGTCTGCGAGGGTCGCCAAGGGAACCTCGCGCTGCTGGCCGGAAGCCATGTCCTTGACCGTCGCCACGCCGCGCTCCAGCTCCTTGGAGCCGAGGAGCACCACGGCCCGCGCGCCCACGGCGTTGGCGTAGTCGAGGCACTTGGAGGGGCCGCGGCGCATCAGGTCGACGTCCACGGCCAAGCCCTTGGACCGCAGCTCGGCCGCGACCGCGAGCGCCCGCGCCCGCGCCGGCTCGCCGATGGGCACCACGTACGCTGACAGCTTCCGCGCTGGGGCGGGACCGAGACCTCCCCGCTCCAGCGCGAGAAGCGTTCTGTCGAAGCCGATGGCGAAGCCTGTGCTGCCCACGGGCTCGCCGCCCAACGTTTCTGCGAGCGCGTACACCCCTCCACCGCACACCTGGCTCTCCGCGCCGAGGTCGGGCGAGTGGAACTCGAACACCACACCCGTGTAGTAGTCCAGGCCGCGCACGACGCCCAGGTCCTCCTTCGCGCCTTGGACCCCCAGCGCCTGCAAGAACTGGAACGTCGCGCCGAGCGCGTCGAGGGCCGTCTGGAGCTCCGCGTGCTGGCCGATGAGGGGGCCGTGGCCTTCGAGCACGTCCTCGCGCGTCGCCTCGCCGGAGCCGAGGTCGGTGAGCAGCGCCATCCAGTGCACGAGGTCCTTGCCTTGCGCGTACTTGGCGAGGATGGCCTGGGCTAGCTCCTGCTTGCGCGCGACCTCGCGCTTGTCCACGAGGGCGAAGAGCTGCTGGCGGTCCGCGTCCGTCATGCCGAGCGCGCGGGCCACGCTCTTCAGCACGCCGATGTGCCCCACGCGCAGCTCGAGGTTCGCGAGCCCCGCGGCGCGGAAGCAGCTCTGCGCGAGCGCGATGGTCTCGGCGGCTGCTTCTGGAGTCTCGGGCCCGATGAGCTCGGTGCCGAACTGCCAGAACTCGCGGTAGCGTCCGCTCTGGGGCTCCTCGTAGCGGAAGCAGTTGCCGAAGTAGAACAGCTTCAGCGGCTTCGGCTGCGTCGAGAGCTCGCCCACGTAGAACCTCAGGACGGGCGCGGTGAGCTCGGGCCGCAGCGTGAGGTCGCGGTCGCCCTTGTCCTTGAAGGCGTACAATTGCTTCACGACGCCCTCGCCGCTCTTGGTGGTGAACAGCTCGAGGTGCTCGAAGGTCGGCGTGGCGACCTCGCGGTAGCCGAAGCGCGCGGCGACGCTCCGGAGCTGGGCCTCGACGGCGCGGCGGCGCTCCATCTCGTCGGGGCCGAAGTCGCGCGTGCCGCGGGGGCGCGTGAAGGCCGGCGCCACGGGGGCGCGTACGCGGAGGGCGCGGAAAAGCGTTGCCCTCGGCCGGCCCGGCGCCGCCACGTCAGCGGATTCGAACACCTCAATCCACAACGTTTATGGTCGCTTCCGTGGGTGCGGCCGCCGTCGGGGACCATGCGCGTCCGTGCTTCTTGTCTGCTGGCCGTGCTGGTGGTCGCGAGCGTCGCTGCGCCCGTCGCGCTGTCCGCGGGCCTGCCGCAGGCAGGCGGGGCGGTCACGCTCTACCTGCGGAGCCTCCAAGCGCCCTTCGGCTCGCTCGGCGCGGTGGAGACGCTCTCCGACGAGCCGCCGGTGAACACCAACGACACCGCGCGCAACGTCACGGCCAGCGCGGCGTGGTTCGCCGTCCCCGGCGCGCCGCGCGAGTTCGGCATCGGCGACCTCGCAGGCACGGTCACGTTCCAGGTCGTGGGCTCCCAATTGCCCGTGCTGGGCGTGTCCTTCCAGAGCGACATCACCTACCAATTGCTCAAGGTCGCGGTCAACGGCACGCAGGTCGAAGTGGGCAACGCCACGAGCAGCTTCACCACGACCTTCTCGGCCGTCGACGC
>DASYRW010000118.1:0-8884 GCA_036003985.1 Thermoplasmatota archaeon | reverse complement strand
TGGCGCGCGCCGCCGAGCCGCGGGGCGTGAGGCGGCGCGGCGCTCAGCCCGTCCGCGCCCGCGACAGCGGCAGCGTGAAGGAGAACGTCGCACCCCTGCCGGGGCCCTCGCTCTCGGCCCAGATCCGGCCGCCGTGCTGTTCCACGACGCCCTTGGAGATGAACAAGCCGAGGCCGGTTCCGCCTTTCTCCTTGCCGTGCATCTGCGCGAAGGGCTGGAAGAGCCTCGGGAGCTCCTGCTCGCGCAGGCCCACGCCCGTGTCCGTGACGCGGACCGCGACCTCGTCGGGGCCCGCCAGGACCGCGACGGTCACGCGCCCGCCGCGGGGCGTGAACTTCAGCGCGTTGCCCACGAAGTTCCCCACCACCTGCGCCACGCGGTCGGGGTCCGCGTCGATCTCCGCGGGCCCCGAGACCTCCCGGACCAGCTCCACGCCGAGCCGCTTCGCCGTGTCCGCGTAGGTCTGCAGGACGTCCTGCACCAGCTGCGCGACGTCCACGCGCTCCCGCCGCAGCGCGAGGCGGCCCGCCTGCATGCGCGACACCTCCAGCAGGTCATCGAGGAGGCGACCCAAGCGCCGCACGTTGCGGTCCAGCATGTCCAGCGCGGCGCGGTCCTTTTCGCCCGCGGTGCTGGCCAACCGGGACTTCAGCAGCTGCACCTGCAAGACGATGGGCGTCAGGGGGTTCGAGAGCTCGTGCGCGGCCACGTTGAGCAGCTCGGTCTTGAGGCGCGCGGTCTCCTCGAGGCTGCGGACGAGCTGCTCCCTGGCCCAGCGCTCCGCCTGCTCCAGCTCATGCTCCCGCGTGACGTCGCGGAAGAACGCGAAGACCGCCGGGCGCCCCCAATAGTTCCCCAGGCTGAAGCCGAGCTGCAGCGGCACGGAGGTGCCGTCGGGGCGCGCCACGTCGACCGCAAGGCGGCCCATGAGGGCTTCGGACGACGCGCGGCGGAGCCGGGCCTCCAGGTCGGGGCTCAGCTGGGGGAACATCGGGCCGTGGACCAGCTCCTCGCGCGTCCTGCCGAGGATGTGCGCGCCGGCCGCGTTGACGAAGGCGAGGCGCGGCTCGCCGCCCTCTCCGAGCACGCTGATGGCCACGCCCAAGCCCACGTGGTCCGCGGCCGCTTCCACGGCGCGGCTCCACTCCTCGGTGCGATGCATCGCGTGGTCCACGTCCTTGTCCCGCGCGGCGCCGGCAGGGCGCCGCTGGCCGCCGTCGAGGGGCGTCACCACCCCCAGCAGGCCCTCGTCACCGGGCAGCATGCGGAGCGTCAGCCCGACGTCGACGTGGCGGCCGCCCGGTGCGTTGAGAGAAGCCCGTGTGGCGCATTCCCCGCGTCGGCGCGCCTCCTCGATCCAGGCCTCGAGGAGCGCCGGCTCCGCGAAGAGGCCGCTCGGGCTGCTCGCGAGCGCGGCCTCGTCGCGCACGCCCAGCAGGTCGAGGAAGGGCTGGTTCGCGCCCCGGAGCTCTCCCTCTGCGCTGAGCCAGAAGACCGCCCACGGCAGCGCGTCGAGGGCGTTCGGGGGGACACGCGTCGCGGTCGCGGTGGCCTCGGCGCTGGCCTGCGACGGCTGGTCCTGGGCCACGGCCTCCTTGGCTCCCCGCGCGCTCGGCTTCGCGCCTGCGCCGTGAGGGTGGGTGCCCGACATCTTGGGGCCTCTGGGGGAGAAAGGTGCCAAAGAAACCGTCGGATCACCACCCCCCTGGAAGCAGATGAAGGTTCGCCACCCACGCTGGGGGACAGACGGGCGGCCCGACCAGTGTCTAGCCATCGACGGTGCTTGGTCAATCCCCCGGGGGCGCCCCGCGGAAGGCCAGGACCATGAGGACCTCTCCGGAGCGGCGGACCGACCCGGCGTTCACCACGAGCCGCACCTGGCCGCCGTCGGGCCGCGCGAACGCGACGGGGCGCTCGCGGATCGGCCCGCCGCCTCCTTGGAGCGCCTCGAGGACCTTCCGGAACTCGGGCGAGCCCGCCAACCCCTTGAGGTCGACGATGCGCTGGCCCTGCGCGGCCTCCTGGGTCATCCCCACCAGGGCGAAGAACGGCGCGTTCGCCGCCCGGATGCGGAGCCCCACGTCGAGCACCACCACGGGATCGAAGACGGTCTCGGCCAGCGCCTCGGCGGCCGCGAAGGCCTCCTCCACGCTCGCGGACCTGCGCTTCGCGATCTCCGGCGGAAGGAAGGCCAGCACGACGCCATCCACGCGGTTGTCGTCGGTGCGGTAGGGGTGGATGGTGAGCGCGAAGTAGTTGCCCTTCTGGTCGCGGACCTCCAGCTCCCGCGGCGCGAAGGACTCGAGCACCCCCAGCACCTCGGCCTTCAGGTCCACCATGAAGGGCTGGTGGAGGTCTGTGAAGGGCCGGCCGATGTCGGTGGGGAGCAGGTTCAGCACCTGCTGCGACTTGGGCGTGAAGCGGCGGATGCGCAGGTCGGGGCCGAGGATGATGATCGGCAGCGCGACGCTGTGGAGCACGTTCAGGAGGTCGTTGTTCACCTTCTGGATGTCGAGGTTGCGCTGCTGCAGCTCGTCGTTGAGGGTGTTCAGCTCCTCGTTCGTGGACTGCAGCTCCTCCTTCGCGGTCTCGAGCTCCTCGTTGGTGGACTGGAGCTCCTCGTTGGTGCTCACCGCTTCCTCGTTGGCGGAGCGCAGCTCCTCCACGGTCGCCTCTTGCTCCTCGATGAGCCGCCGCAGGTAGGCGCGCGCCTCCTGCAGCTCGCGGTCCGTCGCGGCGACCCGCTGGGCCGCCTCGGCGCCGGCGGGCGCCGGGGCCATCCCGCGCCACCGCGCCAGCAGGCCGCGCGGCGCAGCCGCCTCGGTTCTCCCAGGCGCGCGCTCGTCCCAGAACATGACGAGGAAGAGCGCAGCCTTCGAGGCCGGGCCGTGCAGCGGAACGACCTCCACGGCCGCGGTCCGCCCGCCGGGCACGCGCACGCGGTCCCGGCGCACCGCCGCGCCCTCCGCCTTGGCCTGGTCCACCGCCTGCCGCAGCTCGACGCCCAGGGTCCCGCCGGCCATCTTCAGCAGGTTCAGGCTCGCCGGCCCGGGCGCCGGTGCGACGAAGCGCGCCGTGTCGCCGCGCAGGTGGAGGACGTCCATGCTCTCGCTGATGACGATCCCGGCGGGCGAGGCCCGCTCGAGGAAGATCCGGTCGGCCTCACGGAAGAGGTCCTGCTCGCCCCCGACGCTGGCCCGCGGCGCGGACAGCGCCGCGACCGCCGGTTCGCGCGGGACCGGGCGCTGCCCCGGCAGGCCGCGCAGGACGGCCGGGCCGACGTCCCGCTTGGTGTACACCTTGCGCTCCTTGTCGGCGGCGTGGAACAGGTCGTCGCCGCGCGACGGGGACTCGGACGTGCCGAGGACCAAGTAGCCGTCAGGCTTGAGGGCGTAGTGGAGCGTCGCGAGGACCCTGCGCTGCAAGTCCGGCTCCATGTACACCAGCACGTTGCGGCAGCTCGCGATGTCGATGTTGGAGAAGGGCGGGTCGGTGACGAGGTTGTGGACCGCGAAGACGCACGTGCCCCGCACCGCCTTGCTCACGCGGTAGCCGCCGTCCGCCCGCTCGAAGTAGCGGACGAGGCGCTCCCTCGGCACGTCGTCCGCGATGGTCTCGGGGTACACGCCTTCGCGCGCGACGCGGATGGCCTTCTCGCTGATGTCGGTGGCGAACACGTTCACCGGGACGCTCAGGCCCTCGGATTGCAGGCACTCCTGGAGCAGGATCGCGAAGGTGTACGCCTCCTCCCCCGTGGCGCACCCCGAGACCCACACGCGGAGCGGCTGGTCCTGCCCGCGCCCGCGCACGAGGCCGGGCAGGATGCGGTCGCGGAGGAAGTCGAGGGTTTCGCGCTCGCGGAAGAAGCGCGTGACATGGATCAGCATCTCCGCGTGGAGGGCGTGGGCCTCCTGGGGGTCCTTGCGCACGAGGTCGGTGTACTCCCGCAGCGTGTCCCGCTTGCTGGCCGTCATGCGGCGCTGGATGCGGCGCTGCACGGTGCTCCGCTTGTACTGGCTGAAGTCCATGCCGGTGCGGCTGCGGAGCGCCTTCAGGAGATCCTCCACGTCGCTGGCGGTCGCGCGCGCGATGCCCTCCGCGGCCGACGCCTCGGTGAGCCGCGCCAGCTCCCGCGCGATGTCGCGAGGGACCAGGACGAAGTCCACGCTGCCGGACGCGATGGCGTTCCACGGCATCTCGCGGTGCGTCGCGGACTCGATGCTCTGCGCGTAGGTGAAGCCCCCCGCGGCGCGGATGTCCTTCAGCCCTTGCGTGCCGTCGCTGAGCGTGCCCGAGAGGACCACGCCCACGGCTTCTGGCCCCGCATCCTCGGAGAGCGACCGGAAGAAGCGGTCGATGGCGTGCGCGTCGGCCTTGCCGGGCTCCCGCGGCGTGAGGTGCAGCACGCCCTGTCGGATCGCGAGGTGCGCGTTGGAGGGGATGATGTACACGTGGTCGGGCTCCACGCGCATGTCCTCGGCCACCTCCAGGACAGGCAGGCGCGTCATGCGCTGCAGCACCTTGTCCATCTGGCTCTCGTGCTTGGGATCGAGGTGCACCACGATCACGAAGGCCAGGCCCGTGTCGATGGGCAGGGCGGACAGCAGCTCGGAGAGCGCCTCGAACCAGCCAGCGGAGGCGCCGATGGCGACGACGCGCGGGGGCGGTGCCTTCGCTGGCGGTGCGGCGACCGCGTGCGCGCTCGCGTCGTCATCGCGCATGGAACGCCTGGAGGGCAAGGGGGCCCTCGACTCATCAAATCGCCGGCGACCGACACGAACCACCGCCCTGGCGCCCCAAGCGGCGCGCACCGCGCAGCGCCGTGGGACACCGGCCACCGCGAGCCGTTTTCTCGCCGCCCATCGGGTCGCGCGCCCGCCTCGACGAGCAGGGCGGCCTCGCGCTGCGGGGGAGTCCGCCGCCGCGACCGGCGCGGGGTGGAGGACCCGCGCGTCCTTACTTCAGGTTCGCAGCGCGCGCACCTCGTAGTCGCCGCGCGGGCACACGAGGCTGCCGTCGCGCACCTCGAGCCGGTGATGGCATTGCGGGCACTGCGCGTGCAGCACGAAGCGCTCCCACCAGGCCTCGGCGAGCGCGCGGTCGTCGGGCGTCTTGGGCTCCGCGAGGCGCTCGAGCTCCCGCAGCGCGCTGCGCTGGACGTTGTGCTGGGCCAAGGGCTTCAGGGCCTCGGTGTCCACGCGCAGCGCTTGCGCGGCGCGCTTCTTCGGGATGCGGTTGTGCAGCAGCGGCGCCACCGCGAGGCCCACGAGGAAGCCGGCGAAGTGGCCCCACCACGCGATGTTCGTGTGGCTGAACACGTACACGAGGTTGATCGCGAGGTACAGCATCAGCACCCAGAACGCCTGCATCCAGATGATGAAGAACATGAAGGGCATGACCATCGGCAGCCGCTCGCGCGGGAACAGCACCGCGAAGCCCGTCAGGACCCCGAAGATCGCGCCGCTCGCGCCGAGGTTGGGGCTGTACGACTGCTCGAGGGTGAAGAAGTCCACCTTCCACAGCACGACGCTCGCCGCGGCCGCCCCGAGGCCCGCGAGCACGTAGATGACCAGGAAGTTGCGCGAGCCGATGCGCTCCTCGAGGGCTGGGCCAGCCGTGAGCAGGATGAGCATGTTGCCCGCGATGTGCAGCAGGTCGGCGTGCACGAACATGTAGGTGAAGGGCGTCAGCGCGCGGCTCGTCGCGTCCGTCGCCGGCGGGATGAAGCTCAGCTCCGCGATGACGCAGTTGCCGCGCACCAAGCCGCTGCCCGGCAGGTCGAGCAGGCAGCCCACGCCGAACGCCTCGGTCGCGAGCTGCACCACGAAGACGCCGATGCACAGCACCGCCATGGTGAAGCTGACCGGGTAGCGCCGCCACGCCGCGATGGTCCACCCGATCCCGATGACCGCGAGGGCCAGGAGCGCGGGCCACGTCGTGGGAAAGAGGGCCACGGGGCGCAAGGGCAGAGGTCCTTCAAAAGGGCTGCCGTCCTGCGGGACTGGGCCGGAAGCCGGAGCCGCGACGGGGCCTGCGGACCTTGGCCGGGCAAGCCCTCCGCGTGGCTATATGACCGGCCACGGCCGAGCGGGGGCCGAGAGCCATGCCGGCCAAGGCCAAGCCGAAGCGGAAGGCGCGCGCGAAGGCGTCGAGCTTCACGCCGATGCAGGTGGACTTGGGCGACAAGATCCGCGTCGAGCGCCGGTTCGTCGTCGATGGCCGCTTGACCTGCGTCGCGGACAAGGGCGTCTTCCACGGCATCCAGGCCATGGGCAGCGTCGAGCACATCCTGCTCGAGACCAAGGACGAGGTGCGCCTCATCCCGATCCCCAGCATCAGCGAGATCGTCCTCGAAGCCGCGGCCAAGAAGGCTTCCCTGCCTGGACCGCAGAGCTTCGACCCGAGCTTCGCCTGAGCTCAGAGGAACTTCTTCAGCACGTCCCGCAGGTCGGGCTTGCCGATCTCCTGCAGCTCGTAGCGCACGCGCACGATCGGCTTGTTCGCTTTCAGGACGCGGCGCAGGTCGATGGGGGTTCCTGAGAGGACCACATCTGCGTCGGCCTTGTTGATCGTCTGCTGCAGCTCCTTGACCTGCTTCGGGCCGTAGCCCATGGCGGGCAGGACCTTGTCGATGTGCGGATACTTCTGGTACACAGCCTTCAGGCTGCCCACCGCGAAGGGCTTCGCGTCCACGACATCGGCCGCGCCGAAGCGCTCCGCGGCGACGATCGCAGCTCCATACGGCATGCCGCCGTGCGTGATGGTCGGACCGTCCTCGACGCAGAGCACGCGCTTGCCCTGCACTTGCGTGGGATCGTCGACCGTGATGGGGCTCGCGGCCTCGATGATCGTGGCGTCGGGGTTGCGGCTCCACGTGTTCGCGCGGACGGTCTCGACGTCGTCGGGCTGGGCCGTGCCGATCTTGTTGATGATCACCACGTCCGCGAGGCGCAGGTTGACCTCGCCGGGGTAGTACGCGATCTCGTGCCCGGGGCGCAGCGGGTCGACGACGGTGATGTACACGTCGGGCTGGAGGAAGGCGAAGTCGTTGTTGCCGCCGTCCCAGATGATGATGTCGGCTTCCTTCTCGGCGCGCGCGAGGATCTCCGCGTAGTCCACGCCCGCATAGACCACACCGCCGAGGTCGATGTAGGGCTCGTACTCCTCGCGCTCCTCGATGGTGCACTTGGCCTTGTCCAGGTCCGCGTAGGAGGCGAAGCGCTGCACGCGCTGCTGCACGAGGTCGCCGTAGGGCATCGGGTGGCGGATGCTCACCACGCGATGCCCGGCGTCGCGGAGGAGCTTGAAGATCTTGCGGCTCGTCTGGCTCTTGCCGCTGCCCGTGCGCACCGCCGTGACCGCGACGACGGGTCGCTTCGAGCGCAGCATCGTGCGCTTGGGGCCCATGAGCAGGAAGTCGGCGCCCGCCGCGTTCACGAGCGCGCTCCGCTCCATCACGTAGGGGTAGCTCAGGTCGCTGTACGCGAGCACGACGAGGTCGACGTCCTCGCGGCGGATGATGCCGGCGAGGTCCTGCTCGGCGAGGATCGGGATGCCCTTGGGGTAGAGCTTGCCGGCCAGCTCCTTCGGGTAGCGCCGGCCCGCGATGTCGGGGATCTGCGTCGCCGTGAACGCCACGACCTCGTACGCCGCGTCGTCGCGGAACGCCACGTTGAAGTTGTGGAAGTCGCGGCCCGCGGCGCCTAGGATGACCACGCGGCGGCGCTGGCGCTTGCGGCGCGCGGGGGCGCGGGCGGGCATCGGCCTGGCACGGCGGCGCCCCCTCTTGTAGCTGGCTGCGCCGCGCATAGGAACCCGGCCGCGAACCGGTTCAAGCCGCGGCGGACCGGGGCTCGGGTTCATGGCCCCGCGCGCCTTCCCAGGGAGCCATGCGCATCTACTGCGCCGGGCCGATCTTCACCCACGCGCAGCGCGGGTGGCTCCGACAGCTGGGCGAGCGCCTCCGCGCCGCAGGGCACGATGCCTTCGTGCCCGCCGAGGTCGAGGAGGAGTTCGTCGAGACCAGCCGCACGCCCAAGCAGGCGGAGCGGAACGCGACCTTCCGCGCCAACACGGCGAAGCTCGACGCCGCACAGCTCTTGCTGGCCAACCTCGACGGCCTCGACGTCGATGCCGGCACGGCCTGGGAGGTGGGCTTCGGCGCGGCGCGGCGCATCCCCATCCTGGGGTACCGGTTCGACTACCGCTCGCTGGGCCGCGAGGGCACGGTGAACCTCATGCTCGAGCACGCGTGCTCGCAGCTGCTCTGGGTGCCCACGGCGACCGAAGCCGCGATGCTCGACCGGCTCGTCGAGGCGGTGGAGGACCCGCTCTTCGCGCCCGGGGGGAAGCTGGTGCGGCACCTCGTCCCCGAGGTCGTGCAGAAGGAGGGCCGCCGCGCGAGCACGCGCAAGGCGAAGGGCGACGAGCTCGACGCGCTGCTGCGCCTCAAGGTCATCGAGGAGGCAGGGGAGCTCATCGCCGCCTTCGAGAGCGAGGAGGTGGCCCAGGAGCTCGCGGACATCGTCGAGGCCGCGCATGCGGTCGCGCGCCACCACAAGCTCGAGAAGGAGGTCGAGCGCGTCCGCGCGGAGCGCGCCGAACGCCTCGGCACGTTCGACAAGGGCGTCGTGCTGGAGGGCCTGGATGCCCGCGAGGCGTAGCGGGGACGACTGGTTCGTGCACTTCGAGCCCGGCCAGGAGCTCCACGACGCGTACCGCGGCTTCGCGCGCGAGCAGGGCGTGCGGAGCGCGGCGATCGTCGCGGGCATCGGCATGATCAAGGACCCGGAGCTGGGCTTCTTCGACGGCGCGCGCTACCAGACCGCCGCGCTCCGCGGGGCGTTCGAGCTCGTGAGCACGCAGGGCAACCTGGCGCTCCTCG
>DASYRW010000117.1:0-10355 GCA_036003985.1 Thermoplasmatota archaeon | reverse complement strand
GCGTGCCGAGCAGCTCCACGCCCAGGCGCTTGAGCACGCCCTTCTCCGCGAGCTCCGCGCAGAGGTTCAGGGCCGTCTGGCCGCCCATGCCGCTGAGGATACCGTCGGGCTTCTCGCGCTTGAGGATGCGCTCCAGCGCCTCGACGGTCAGCGGCTCGACGTACACCTTGTCCGCGGTGTCGGTGTCGGTCTGGATCGTGGCGGGGTTGGAGTTCACGATGACGGTCTGGTAGCCCTCCTCGCGCATGCTCAGGGCTGCTTGGGATCCGGAGAAGTCGAACTCCGCGGCCTGGCCGATGATGATGGGGCCCGAGCCGATGATCATGACCTTCTTCAGGTCCGCGCGCTTGGGCATCAGCGCCCCCCGCGGCGCGGCGCGGCGGCCATCATCCGCTCGAACTCGGCGAAGAGGTGCTCGGTGTCGCGCGGCCCAGGATGGGCCTCGGGGTGGTACTGGACGCTGAACACGGGCAGGGACTTGTGCCGGAAGCCCTCGCTCGTGCCATCGTTGCCGTTGACCTGCGCGATGTCGAGGCCATGGGCCTTCGCGCTCTCGACGTCGACGGCGTAGCCGTGGTTCTGGCTCGTGATGAACACGCGGCCGCTCGCGAGGTCCTTCACGGGCTGGTTCGCGCCGCGGTGGCCGAACTTGAGCTTGAACGTCTTGGCGCCGAAGCTCAGGCCGAGGATCTGGTGCCCCAGGCAGATGCCCATGACGGGGCGCTGGCCCACCAACGCCTGCAGCGTTTTCACCGTGTGCGCCATCACGTCGGGGTGCGAAGGGTCGCCGGGGCCGTTGCTGATGAACACGCCGTCGGGGTCGTGGCCCAAGACCTGGGCCGCGCTCATGTTCCAGGGCGCGCGGACCACCGTGCCCAGCTTGCTGAGGTGGCGCACGATGTTCTCCTTCGCGCCGCAGTCGAGGAGCACGATGCGCCGCGCGCCTTGGCCCTCCACCTCCTGGACCTTCGGCACGCTCACCTTGCCCACGAGGTTCTCGCTGTCGGGGTGGGCCATGCCCTGGACCTCGCCGAGGAGCTCGGCGTCGTCGCGGTCCTCGGTGGTCAAGGCCGCCTTGAGGGTGCCCCGCGCGCGCGTCGCCAGCGTCAGCGCGCGCGTGTCCACGCCCTCGATGCCCGGCACGCCTTGGTCGCGCAGGAACGCGTCGATGGTCTTCGAGGACTTGCGGTGGCTCGGCTCCTTGCACGCCTCGCGCACCACGAAGCCCCTCGGCCAGATGCGGCGCGACTCGAAATCGTCCGCGTTGACCGCGTAGTTGCCGATGAGCGGGTAGGTCAAGAGCAGGATCTGCCCGGCGTAGCTCGGATCCGTGAGCGATTCCTGGTAGCCGGTCATCGACGTGTTGAAGACGAGCTCGCCGAAGACCGTCGCCTCCGCGCCGAACGCGCCGCCCCGGACGACCGTGCCGTCCTCGAGGAGGAGGCGCGCGGCGCGCGGATTCGCCATTGGACTCGGCGTGCATGGGAGCCTCTTCAAGTTAAAGCTTTCGGGCATCCCAAGGAGCGCGCGTGTCCACGCGAAGCACGCGCAGCCACGCCACGTCGCGCCTGGGGCCGCCACGCGCGGCGACCGCACCGATCATCGGGGAAGGTTCGTGTTCCGACGAACATATTCAGGTTCTGAAATCTGGCGACCATCACCTTCAAAGGCAACGCGCAACATGGCAGAGCCCGGGAGATTGGACCTATGAAGCAGATGGCATTCCTCGGCTCCGCGCTCATCTTGGCCGCCGCCCTCGCGGGCTGCACGACGACCCCGCCACCCTCGCAGACGGGCGGCACCGCCACGAGCATCGCGATCACCAGTTACCCCAGCGACGCGGCGCCCAACTCGAACGCCACCGTCTGCTGGCACGTCGGCGGCTCCGGCCGCGTCCAGCACACGGCCGTCCACTACGACACCCAGAGCCACCCGAACCCGCAGAGCTTCAACGACTACCGGGGCGGCACGGGATACCCGGGCAACGCCTCCGGCCAGGTCGCGGTGGACCTGCCCGGGGACTTCTGCACGCGCGTCCCCGTCGGCGTCAGCGACGTGTACTTCCGCGCGCACGTCATCGACAGCCGCGGCGGCAACGGCATGCTGAGCGACGAGGCGGAGATCGCCCCGCGCGCCGCGCCGGGCGCGATCCTCGGTGTGCGCTTCGAGGGCAGCATCCCTGCCGCCGCGCCGGCGAACGGGAACGTCACCGTGTGCTGGAACGTCACCGGCACCGGCCGCATCCCGCACACGGCCATCCACACCGACACGGTCTCGCATCCGACCGCGACGTCCTTCAGCGACTACGCTGGCGCAGCCTACTACCCCGACAACGCCACCAGCCAAGTGCCCGTGGACCTGCCAGGGACCTTCTGCACGGACGTGCTGATGCCGGGCAGCGGCACGCTGTACCTGCGCGCCCACGCCATGATCCAGCCGCCCGGCCAGATGAGCGCCAACGAGGCCAGCATCGCCGTCGAGAACACCACGACAGGGCCGGGCCTCGCGACCACCGTCGACTGGGCCAGCACGGTCCCGACCAGCGCCCCGGCGGGCAGCAACCTCACCGTGTGCTGGCGCGTCGAGGGAACGGGCTCGGTGCCGCACACGGCCATCCACACCGACGACGAGAGCCACGCGGGCTCGCCGACGGCGACGTTCACGGACTACGACAAGACCGCCTACTACCCCGGCAACGCCACGGGCCAGGTCGCGGTGGACCTGCCGGGCACGTTCTGCACGGACGTGCTGATGCCGGGCAGCGGCACGCTGTACCTGCGCGCCCACGTCATCGACAGCACCGGCGCGCCCGGCCGGCTGAGCCTGACCGAGAAGGCGGTCGCGGTGGGCTGAGCATGGCTGGCTGGCGGCGCGCGGCCCTCGCCCTCGCGGGGGCCGCGCTGCTGCTGGACCTCGCGCCCTTGGCGGAGGCCAAGACCGAGCTCGTCGCGACCGACGCGAACATCGCGAACCCGCACTACGAGCCCACCGAGCCGGTCGCCGCGCCCGGCAGTCCTGTCGTGGTGCGCAACACGGGCAGCGACCGGCACACGGTCACGAGCGTGGACCAAGCGTGGCCCGAGGTGGAGCTGGGCCCTGGCGAGAGCAAGAGCTTCAACGCCCCAGCCGCCAACGGCACGTACCGTTTCTACTGCCGCTACCACGCGAGCCCGGCGGCCCAGCCGGGCCAGGGCATGGCGGGCGCGCTGCACGTGCAGGCCGTCGCGGACCAGCGCACGCCCCTCGGCGCCGAGCTGCTGCCGGTCGCGATCGCCGGCGCGGCGCTCCTCGCGGGCCGCAAGCGCAACGCTTGACCTCCGCGCAAGGGCCGTGCAAGGCCGCGGCCAAGCCGCGTGCGCGAAGCGGCTTCAAGCAACCCCGGCAGAGGGTGGTGCATGTCCCAGACCGCGCCGCGCTACCACGGCTTCCGCGCCACCGCCGCCCTCATGCAGCAGCTGGCGAAGCTCGAGGCGAGCTACGGCGTGAACGGCGGCGTGCGCACCGACTCCGACGGCTTCCTGGCCTAGACCTTCTCGGGCACGTCCTCGGCGCCCTTCTTCGCCGCCGCCTCGGACCGCTTCTTGCGCGCCTTGGCGTCCATGCCGGTCGCGGCCTCGAGGAAGTCGTTCCACACGCCCATCGTCTGCTGCGCGACGCCCATGTCGACGGTGCGGTCGGTCTCGCTGTCGACCCAGATCTTGTCCTTGCCCTCGAGCTTGCACTTGACGTACTTCAGCGCGCCGAAGGAGCAGACGTACCAGTCGCCCTCCTTGCGCACGGGGCCGAAGAGGCCCTCCATGAGCTTCGGCAGCCCCTCGCCCTCGATGTTCTTCAAATGGCCGCGCTTGATCTCGTAGTCGCGCATGGGGAGGCCCCGGGCGGAAGCGTTAAGCCGGCGGAGGAGCAAAAAGGTTCCGAGAGCCACCATGGAGGTCGTGGGGCTGTGCGCGCTGTGCGGCGCGCCCGGGGCGATGCACACCTGCGCGCTCTGCGGGCGCAACGTGTGCGCGGCGCACTTCGACCACCGCGGCGGCGCCTGCACCATGCACGGCGGGGCCGACCGTGGACCGCCTGCGCATGGGCGATCGTGACCGGCTCACTGGCCGCCGTAGAAGAGCACGAGGAAGCCCGAGCCGACCATCGTGACCACGATGACCAGCGCGACGAGCGTGATCACGATGCGCTTGCGGTCCCACCGCGCGCGGCCCTTCGCGGGGGCAGGCCGCAGCTGCTGGCGCTTGCTCACGCGCGGCCATGGCCACCACGGGCTTTGAGCCTTGCGCCAGCCCTCCGGCCAGGCCACCTCGCCGGCGCGCCCCGTCCCGCGCGGCAAGACGACTTCCGAAGAAGCTAAATCGCGCATGACCCTCGGCCCGACCGTGCGCGTTCCCTGGCAGGCCCTCGCGCTGCTCGGCCTGCTCCTCGCCGGCTGCACGGCCCCGGACGCGCGCACCGTGGGGCCGCTCGTCGGCAACCTCGCGCCGCCCTTCGAGGTCCAGCCGGTCGACGCGCCGGCGTGGAACCTCAGCGCGATGCAGGGCAAGGCCGTGGTGCTCGACCTCATGGGTGTGAACTGCGGCCCGTGCCGCGTCGAGATGCCCCACTTGCTGGAGCTGGCGGCGCGCCGGGCCAACGACACGGCCTTCGGGCTCGTGAGCATCGACATGGCCAGCGTGTTCCCGTCGCTCGGCGCGCGCAACGACAGCGAGATCCGCGGCTTCAAGGCCGAGTTCAACGCGACGTGGCCCTTCGCGCCCGACACGGGCGGATGGGTGGGGCGCGCCTACGAGCCCATCGCGCTGCCAACGGCGGTGGTGGTGGGCCCCGATGGCGTGATCCGCGCGAAGCACAGCGGCGGCACCGTCACGGCCGACCAGTTCGAGGCCGACCTCGCGGCCGCGCGGGAGGCAGCGAGCTGAATGGTGGACACCTTCGCCGTGTTCCAGGCCTTCGCGGCCGGCGTGCTCTCCTTCTTTGCCCCGTGCAGCATCGCCATGCTGCCAGCGTACATCAGCTACTACCTCGGCCGCGGCGACGCGCCCGTGCCGGACGCGCCTGCGCCGACGCGCCCGCGGCTCGCGCCGGCGCTGCTCGCGCTCGCCGGCGGCGCGCTCGTGGTCGCGGGCCTCGTGGACGTGGCCCTCGTGGGCAGCGGCCAGAGCCGGCTGGGCCCGCAGCAGCTCGCGCTCGTGCTGGCTGGGACGGCGCTCGTGGTCCTCGCGGGGCTGCGCCTCAGCCCCGGCCCCGCCGCGCGCGGCGCGCGCGTGGGGCTCGCGACCAGCCTCGGCATCCTCGCGGTCTTCGCGCTGCTGGGCGTGCCGGTCTATGGCCTGCTGCGCGCCATCGACTTCGCCACGCAGAGCCTGTTCGTGCTCACGGTGGCGGCCGCGATGGTGCTCATGGGCGCGCTGGGCCTCGTGGGTCGCGACCTGTCGGTGATCCTGCCCGTGCGCGCTCCGAAGGGCCGCGGCGAGCGCGCCTTCCTGCTGTTCGGGGTGGGTTACGGGCTCGTGAGCATGGGCTGCAACCTGCCCTTGTTCCTGCTCGCCGCGCTCGGGCCCATCGTGCGCGCGGCCGACCCCGTCAGCGGCGTCGCGGCGCTGCTGGCCTACGGCGCCGGCATGGCGCTGCTGATGATCGCGCTGAGCGTGGGCCTCGCGCTGAGCAAGGAGCAGACCGAGCGCAGGCTGCGCGCGCTGATCCCGCGGATGAAGACGGCAGGCAACATGGTGCTGATCGCGGCTGGACTCTACATCGCGTGGTACGATTGGAGCGTGCTCCGGCTGACCGCGGTCACCTGATCACAGCTGCGCGGGCACGCGCCGGAGCCAGTCGAGGTCGCTCTCGTAGAGCTGGCGGATGTCCTTGAGCCCCAGCTTCATCATGGCGAGCCGCTCGAGGCCCAGGCCCCACGCGAGCACGGGATGCTTCAGTCCAAGCGGGCGCGTGACCTCGGGCCGGAAGATGCCGGCGCCGCCCAGCTCGATCCACTTGTTGTTGTAGAACACCTCGACTTCCAGCGAGGGCTCCGTGTAGGGGAAGTACGCGGGCCGGACGCGCACGTCGGTCGCGCCCATCTTCGCGTAGAACTCGCGCAGCAGCCCGATGAGCATGCGCAGGTTGGCCTTGGGCTCCATCACGATGCCGTCCACCTGCGTGAACTCGGGCAAGTGCGTGGCGTCCATGGCCTCCTTGCGGAACACGCGGCCCACGATGAAGGCCTTCACCGGCTCCTCCGGGTCCTGCGCGCGCGCGAGGCGCGCGATGGTCTCGACGGTGGTGTGGGTGCGCAGCAGCAGGCGCTCCGCTTCGGCGGGGCTCCACTGGTAGCCCCACCCGCGCGAGCCGGTCTTGCCGCCGCGCTCGTGGATGTCGCGGATGGTCTTGACCAGCTTGGCTTCCTGGCCTTGCGAAGGCAACGCGCGCGTGGCCGGCTCCTGGAGATAGAATGTGTCCTGCATCTCGCGCGCCGGGTGGTCCTGCGGGACGAACAGGACATCCATGTCCCAGAAGGCCGTGTGCACGAAAGGGCCCTCGAGCTCCTCGAAGCCCATCTCGAGGAAGATCGCGCGGATGTCGTCGATGACGCGGCGCAGCGGATGCTTCTTGCCGCCTGTGACCTCGGGGGCGTACGTCGTCACGTCGTAGGGCCGCAGCTTGGCATCGCGCCACTTGCCGGTCTGCAGCAGCTCCGGGGTGAGCTGCGCGAGGCCCTCCTCGAGCACCACGCCTTGGGCCACCATGACCTGGCCTTTGGGGCTGAGCTGCAGCGTGTACGCCACCGACTCGCGCTTCTTGACAACATTCTGCCGGTCGAGCAGCGCGCGCAGCGCGCCCGTGTCGAGCGCGTCCTCGGCCTGCTCGCCCTGGGCGAGCTGCTCCAGCACGCGTTCATCGGGCATGATCTCGCCCTCGGCGACGCCGCGACCGCGCTCCGTGAGCCTTGCCTCGGGGCCCGCCTCGCCGCGCGCGATCTCGATGAGGCCCTTGCGCTTGGCCTGGCCGGTGGCGATCTTGACCTCGTCGGGGTTCGCCTGGAACTCCGGCAAGGAAGCGAACTTGTCCAGCGCGACGGCGCCGCCGCCGTGCAGCAAGGCCTCGGCGAGCCGGCGCTCGGGCAGCTCGCGGTCCGTGTAGGCTTTGCCCTCGGGCCCGAGGCCGTAGAAGGTGCGCAACTTCTCGTCGCGCACGAGCAGACCCTTGGCGCGCAGCCAGGAAGAAGCGTTCATGACCTCGACGCTGGACTGGCCGGTGCGCTCGGCGACCTGACCGGGCGTGGCGGTGCCCAGCTCGCCGAGCGCGACGAGCACCTTCTTCTCCGCGAGGCTGAGCTCCTCGGCCATCGGGCTCCCCAAGGCCGCGGGGGCCATGAAGGCTTCGTCGCCGGACGCAAGCTCGTGCGAGGCAAGGGGCCGGGCGAGGGCTGGCCCCGCGCTTGGGACGGACGCTCGGGACCGCGAGCATCATCGCGCGCCAGCCGAGCACGCGGGGCCGTGTGAGTGCCGACTCAGGCTTCCTTGGCCATCGCCTTCGCCTGCATCGCGTCGATCTGCTTCTCCGTGATCTCCTCGAACACGTTGCACCAGTCGCGGCCCGACACGATGAGATCGAATTTCAGGAGGTCCTCATGCACGCAGCGCCCGCTCATGAGGATGTCCGCATTGAGCGGGTCGGCGGGGCGGAACCACTTGCACGACAAGCAGTTCTCCGCCTGCCAGGTGAGCCGCTTCGAAGGGTCGAGGGGCATGGCCAGGCATGGCGCGGCCGAGCCAAAGCCATGGCCGTCACTTCGGCGCAGCCTGCTCAGTCCTCGCGGACATACTCCTTCAGCACCGCGTCCGTCACCTGCGCGCGCTTCTCCTGATGCTCCTTCAGGAACGCGACGGTGCGCTCGACCGCGATGCCCTTGCAGGGCCCGCACAGCCGCGTGCCGGTCGTGCAGGCGGTGTACTTCTCCTTCAGGTCCTCGGGGTCGGGCGCGAGGTGGTAGGTGTACATCTCCGCGACGGTGCACTTGTCCCACTCCGCGCCGAGCCGCCGCTGCTCCTCCGCGGTCGCGCGGCCGCCGGTCTTGGCGTTCTGGAGGCGCTTCGTCGCGGTCGCTGCGGAGTCGGTGAGGAAGATGCTGGTCTCGGGCTTGGAGCTGGACATCTTGTCGCCGGTCAAGCCCGAGATGAACCGGTGGTACGTGCTGCTCGGGGAGAGGAAGCCGAACTCGCCCAGGGCTTGCTGCTCCAGCGTGGCCAGCGCCGCGTCCACGACGGGCACGTCGTCGCCGCCCGCGGCCGGCAGGTAGAGCGCGCGGTACGCGTAGTTCTCCTTGAACTCGCCGAAGCCGGCGCGCTTCAGCTGGCCCTTCGCCATCTTGAGCAGCTGCGTCGCGATCGCGGGCTCGCGCTCGTCCTCGGGCTTGCCGAGGGCCTTCGCGAGGTCGTCGTCGGCGGCGAGCTTCTCCGCGAGCATCACCAAGCTCTTGCCCTCGGTCTTGAGGAACACGCCCAGGCCCTTGTCCTGGGGCTGGATGCTGAAGACGCGGAACGCGTCGGCGATGTCCCTCGTCAAGCGCAGGTGGGGGTCCTGGTCCACGCCCACCGGCACCAGGGTGGGGCGCGGGCCGCCGTGCTCGGGCAGCTGGACGTGCAGGATGTCGCCCACCTGGACCAAGGGCGCCTGGACGTGGCCGAGGTTCGTCTGGCCGCTGAAGCCGTAGATGCTCTCCATCGTGCTCCAGTTCACCTTCTTGCCCAGCTTCCAGGCCAGGTCTTTGACCGCTTGGCGCCGGCTCTGGAAGTAGATCTGGCCGGGCTTGAGGCCCAGCGCGACGTAGTTCTTGACGTACTGCTCGAGGGCGAGGTCGCGGGCCTTCTGCAGCGTGAAGCCGCGCGTCGCGTAGGCCTCGATGTCCGCGACCGCGATGAACACGTCCGCGCCGACGCCCTGGAAGTAGGTCACCTGGTCGAGGACCATCTTGTGGCCGAAGTGCATGTTGCCGCTGGGCATCAGGCCCGTGAGCAGCGCCCAAGGATCGTGGCGCCCGATGGCGCGCGCGATGCGGTCGAAGCCGCGCTGGCCGAAGACGACGCCGCGGGTGAACAGCGGATGCGGGTCGGGCAGCTGCTGGGCGTGCACGAAGGGCCCGATGCCGAACTCGTCGCGGAGGCGCGCGTAGTCCGCGTATTGGTGGCTGCTCCAGGGGTCGATGCGCACGCGGGGCCATCCTTTTCGCAACCTTCAAGGTTTGTGCGAGGACGCAGCAGCGTCCTTTCGAGCGTTGCCGGAGAACCCACTTAGCTGGCCAGCCCTGGCAGGGGCCGAGAGGTGATTGGACATGAAGACTGCGACATTGGCTACGCTGTGCTCCGCAGCGCTGCTGCTGGGCGCGCTCGCCCCTGCCGCGGCCGCGAAGCCGACGTACGCCGAGCAGGACGACCGCCTGGTCCTCGCCAACGAGCACATCGCGCTGAGCCTGCAGGGCAAGAAGCCCCGGCTCGAGGTCCGCGACACCACCAACGAATCGCGGGGCTACATGGTGTTCCTGCAGCGGCTCGTCGAGGTCCCCTCCCAGGCCGGGCTCACGGGCAGCTCCGAGGCGGCCTCCTTCAACCTCGCCCGCGCCGAGGCGTGGGACATCACCCACACCCAGGACGCGGACGGCATCCACGTGACCATGCACCGCGAGGGCCCCATCGAGACGCACGCGCGGCCCGGCGACCTGCCGGTGCCCCTGCCGGGCCCCGTGGGCAACCTCACGGCCAACACCACCACGGGCAACGCCAGCGTGACGATCGTGTTCCACCTGTATGCGCAGAACCGCACCGTCACGGCAGGCAACGAGACGTCCAACGTGACGGTCTATGAGGTCAAGTTCGACCTCCAGGTGGAGCGCTGGGACTGGGTGAGCCGCAGCGACGTGCTCGCGCTCGAGTTCCTGCTCGTGGACCAAGGCGACGGCAACGCCACCCGCGGCGAGGTCGCGGCGGGCGGCGACCGCATGGAGGTGGAGGACGCCAACGGCACGCGCATCGGCCACGTTGGCTGGCTGCGCACCGCCACGGCCACCACGAACAACACCGCCAGCGAGGTGCCGGTGGACCACCTCGGCGGCGGCCGCGGCCAAGGCAACGCCCAGGAGCCCAGCGGCGCGAAGCACTGGCTGGTGTACCGCGCTCCTGGCTGGGACAGCCTCGAGCACGACCCGAGCGTCGGCATCGAGCCCACCAACCCCTCGGGCACCGCTCCGACCGGAGCGCCCGTGCCCGGCCCCGGCCTCGTGCTGGTGCTGCTAGCGGCGGCCCCCGCGGCCGCGCTGCTGGCGGCGCGGCGCAGGACCTGAGCCCCCATGACGGCGCCCGCCC
>DASYRW010000116.1:0-6015 GCA_036003985.1 Thermoplasmatota archaeon | reverse complement strand
TCCACGGCGCGAGCTGCGGCAGCATCAGGAAGGGCCCGCGGCCGGGCACGCTGCCGGCGGTCGTCGCGGTCGCGGTGGCGTTGCGCACGATGCCCACGAAGGCGCCGGAAGCGCCGTGGTCGATCGTCGCCTGCACCGCGTGGAGCGGGCCCGTGGCCGGGAGGGTGGCGTTGACCTCGAAGGTGGTCTCCGCGCCGCTGAGGTCGCTCGCGAGCCGGCCCTCGGCCACCCACCCATAGGTGGCATTGCCGCTCACCGCGAGGCTGGTCCAGCCGGGGTTGCGCGAGGCGTTGAGGCCCACGTTCGTGACGCCGGGCGGAAGCTGCACCTGCAGCAACGAGCCAGCGGGCGCCGCGCGGCCCTGCGACTCCTTGACCCAGAACACCAACGTCCGGTTCGAGGAGCCCGGCGCGACGACGCCGGTCGGCGTGCCGAAGGCGTCGCGCAGCGCCAGCGACAAGGACGCGCCCTGCGCGCTGCGGTTCTGGAGCGGCGTGAACGTCGACGCGTTGACGTGGGTCCCGCCCGGCAGCTCGAGCTCCACGACCGCGCGCACGCCGGCCTGCTCGGCGAAGCCGTAGGCCCGGTGGATCGGCACCGCCTGGATCTCGAGGCTCGCGCGGTCCGAAGGCAGCAGGTAGATGGCCGGCGCGGCGGAGATCGTCTCCCACGAGGGGCTCCACAACCGCGCGCCGCTGACCACCTCGCCGACGCTCTCGCGCTCCCAGCGCAGCTGGCGCAGGGCCTCGCCGTTCGCGAGCAGCGCGTTGAAGAGGATGCCCACCGGGAGCGTGCGCGTCACGCGTCCCTGGAGGAAGGTGCTGTTGCCCTGCAGCGCCTCTGCGACCACGCGGTCGAGCGCGGTCGGATACTTGGCGCCGGGGTCCGGCGTCGCGCCCAAGTGCGCCAGCAGGTCCTCGATGGTCTGCGCCATGCCGCGTCGCGACGAGGCCTCCTCGCGCACCGGCGTCGGCGTGAAGTTGGGGATGAGGATCGCGGCCATCAGCAGGACCGCGATGATCACGGCCTCGAGGACGAGCGTGTTCCCATCCTCGGGCCCCTTGGCTCGACGCACCACGCGGACCCCAGGGTTGGTGGCTGCCCACGGCCCATAAGGCCGAGGATGCCGCCCTTTGGCCCGAGCGCCCGCGAGGGCAGGGCTCTTCAACGGCGGTGGTGCGGCCGAAGGGGGCGCTTGTCCGGGGGGACGCGCGCCCGGGCCGGCCATGCTGCAAAAAGGGAGCCCGGCGGCGCGGGCCGAGAACTTCGCTTGCTTCGGGAGGATGCCGGGAAATTCAGCACCCGCGCCGCCGCCTCACACCCGATGTGGGGGCCTCGGAGGCCCGCCGCGTCTTCAACCATCCTGCGGACCTTGTAGTTTTGCATTGGAAGCTCAAACCCGCAGCCACCGGCCGCGCCGCTCTTGCCAGAGCAGGGGCCACGAGGAACGGCCCAATGCCCGCGAAAACCACGGGTCTGGTCGGCCTTGGCCGGGCCATAGCTGCATCCACGCACCTGCGTTTCCTGGGCCGCGCAGAATGCTCAGTTCACCGCGATGGCGTACGTCTCCTCGAGGCGGGCGGTGCTGTCGGCCATCACCAGATGCACGACGAGGCCCGTGATGCGCCCTTGACTCGTGTCGTAGATGATGCCGTCGTCGCCGCAGTCGTAGGCCAAGCCGGTGTAGTTGCGGCTGTTGTTGTAGCTCACGGCCGCGTAGCTGCGGCTCGGGCAGCCCCCGCCGCCGGCGGTGAAGTTCTCGCGCTCGGTCTTGCTGGCGAGGTCCTGGCCGGTCCCGGCGAGCACCACCACCAGCTGCACGCTGCGCCCGCGGGCCTGCTGCTCCATCTCGGCCTGGGAGCTGTTGAAGCGGCTGAGCATGGTGGCGTTGTCGATGGCCGTGTAGGTCAGCCCAGCCATGGTGTTGGCGAGCTTCTCGCGCGCCTCGCGGAAGAGCTTCGGCAGGTCGCTCTCGGGCCCGCGCTGCAGGTGCTGCTGCTCCGCGGCCAGCTCGCCCACCGCGAAGGCCGCGAGGAGGAAGGCCAGGATCAGCACGACCCCGGCGAGGATCAATACCTGAGCTGGCTCGTCGCGGTCGCGGTGCCTGGCCCTGCCGTTCGCGCGCATCTTAGCCACCGATGAGGAACCGGAACGCGATGTACCCCACGATCACCATCACGAACACGTGGCGCAAGCCGCCGATGGGCCGGCCCTCCTCCATGACGCCCGCCACGAAGCCGCCGCCGATGGCCTGGATGATGGCCGCGTGGAAGAACACCTGCTCGAAGGCGGCGATGTCGATGGTGCCGAACTTGATCGGGCCGACGGTGACGCCCTTCGCGCCTCCGACAGCCTTGGCCACCTCGGGCAGGAACTGCGCGTCCAGGATGGCGATGACCGCCAGGAACACGAAGAACGAGATGTAGATGATCATCACGTAGATGCTCATGGCGGTCTTGCGCTCGCGCAGCAGCAACTGGATCTCGCGCGCGTCCTCGGCCGCGGCGTGGAGGATGTCCACGACGTTGCCGCCGGCCTCGCTGGCTTGCACGATGAGGCTCACGCTGCGCTCGATGAGCGGCGTCTTGACGCGCCGCGCGAAGCGCTCCAGCGCCTCGGAGAAGGACACGCCCCACTCGATCTGCGCGGCCATCTTGCGGATGTCCGGCGTCAGCGCCCCATAGGAGCCCTTGGAGGCGGTGATGACCGCCTGGGTCAGGGTCATGCCGGCGCGCTTGCTCTCGGCCAGGTCGCGCAGGAACTCGGGGAACTTCGCATCGATGGCGCGCATGCGCCCGGCCTCGCGCTGCAGCATGAACCCGTAGGGGCCGAGCCCCACCAGGATGGCGAAGACGAAGAAGTCGGTGCTGTACTTGGGCGAGAGCTCGAAGGGGCCGAGCGCGGTCAGCACCTTGAACTGCGTCAGCATGCCGAGGATCATGAACACCACCGCGGCGGTCACGGAGCCGCCGATGATGGTGAGGCGCGAGACCTCCTCGGGCGTCAGGCGCTTCTTGTACACGGCCTGGGCCTGCTGCTTGAGCTCGATCTCGATGTTGCGGACCTTCAGGTACTTCCAGACGAAGTACGCCACCACCGGCGCGCCCGCGAGGCCCACGAGCGCGATGATCGCCACGGTGGGCACACCGATGGACTGCTGGACGTCCACGACGCCCAGGCTCGTCGCGGCGATGAGCCCGGTCATGAGGACCGTGAAGCCCAGGCCCGCCGCGTAGACCATGTGCATGGTCCGCGTGATCTTCTCCTCGGTGGTGGCCTCGACCTTGGCCTTCTCCTTCGCGGCGCGCTTCGCGCCGGCCGTGCCCCTCGACGGCGGCAGCACGACGCGCACGAGGTTCTGGCCCTGCGCGGTCATCGCCGCGAGCAGCAGCAGGAGGAACCCCAGCCCCGCGCCGATGCCCCTCGCTTGGGCCAGGCCCGTGCCGAGGAGCACGCCGAAGATGGCGAGCATCAGCGTCGCCAGGCTGAGGTTGAAGGCGGCCGCGCGGCGGCTCGCGCTCAGCACGCCTGGCACAGGGATGCGCGGCGAGAGGAGCGCGAGCGCGGCCTGGCTGATCGCTGCGCCCGCGATGGCGGCGCCGCTGACGATCTGGCCGAGGTCGGTGTCGCCGAGCAGCAGGCCCGCGACGAGGCCCAGGAGCGCGAGGAAGAACCCGCCGATGCTGCCCACCAGCAGGACCGGGAGGCGCTCGCGGAAGCGCGCGAGCACGATGTCGGGGTCGTCCATGCCGAGGGCGGGCTTGTAGCGCGCGACGCCCGACGGGAAGCCCGCGGCCAACGCGAGCAGCAGGCCCACGGTCAGGGCGGCGATGCCCAGCGTCGCGTCGATGCTGAGCCAGAGCGCGAGGCCCGCGAGGCTCGCGGCCACGGCCCCCTGCGCGAAGCCCTTGGTGAGCTGCTTCGCGAGGCGTTGCTGGCGCAGGCCAGGCCGCGCGAGCCAGTCGCCCATCTGGGCGAAGGTCGGCAGCGACCCAGCCCAGAGCGCCGCCAAGGACGCCATCACGGCCAGGGCCGCGATGAAGGGCGCGCGCTCGACGGTGAGGTCGATGACGGTCGCGGTCTGCAGCGCCGCGCCCGCGACCAGGATGCCCACGACGAGCGCGATGCCGCCCAGCGCGCCGGCCAGGCTGCGGCGCCGCTTCGGTACCTCGAGCACGCCGCCCCACAGGCCAGCCGCGACGCGCATGCCCGCGCCGAGCAGCAGGAACAGGCCCAGCAGCAGCGGGTAGGCCTGCACGAAGATGCCCGCGATGTCGCTGAACTGGAACACGAGGCCTGTGAAGGCGAAGAGCGCGAGGCCCTCCACCACCGCGAGCACCACCAGCAGGATCAGCGTCGCGAACGCGAAGCCCACGAGGCGCAGCTTCGCGGCCTCGGGCTCGACCTTCCAGGCCTTGGCCGGGAGCGCCGCGCTCAGCGCGAGCACGAACGCGGCCAGCGGCAGCAGCATCGCCGCGAGGGGCGACTCCAGCACCTGCAGACCGATGGCCGCCGCGGCGAGCAGCAGCGCCATGAGGGCGAGCGGGATGCCAGCTGGGGGGGAGGACTTCGCGGCCTTCGGCGCCTTCGCGGCCTTGCCGGGTGGCGGGAGGGCTGCGAGCTCGGGCGGCGCGGCCTGCGCGGGCTCGGCGTCCGCGGGCGCGACCTTGGCTTCCTTCTTGGCGCGGCTGATCTTGCCCATGATCACACCTTCGGGGTCATGGCTCCGAGGCCGTACACGAAGCCGAAGTTCGCGGTCGGCAGCATCAGGTACACGATCATGTACAGCTGGCCTGGCCCCCCACCGCTCAGCATGCCCATGATCGCCATCATCACCATGAGGAACAGCGGCCCTGCGACCGCGGTCGTCACGTAGGTCTCGGCCATCAGGCCCATGGTGTCGAGGAACTGCTTCTGCTCCTGGCGGTTCTCGATCATGTAGCGCTGGGCCTTGCTGCTGAAGTACAGCTGCAGGTCGCCGCCGCTGCCGAAGGTGGTGATGGCGCCCTGCAGCAGCTCCGCGAACCGCTGGCTGGGCGTTCGCCGGATGGCGCGCTTGAAGGCGGTGACCGTGTCCTTGCCGAAGAGCGAGATGTCGCGGTAGATCGCGTCGGCTTCCTTGGCGACCTCGCCGTAGATGCGCTGCTCGCCCAGGCTCCGGAAGATCTGGTCCACGTTGACGCCCGCGCTCGCCATGGCGGCGATGTAGTTGAGCGCGTAGGGCAGGCGGTTGTCGATGTCGCGCGCCCTCGACTTGGCCCGCGCGCCGGGCGAGGCCGCGACGGCCATGTAGCCCACCCCGGCCATGATGAGCGGCGACATCGCCAGCAGCAGCGTCATCATCATCGGCAGCTCGACGCCCAGCAACGGCACGAAGACCGCGAACATGAACACGGCCACCAGCAGGCCGCTGACCCCTGCGATGATGGCGCTCAGCAGCGCCGCGCTCTCGAGGGCCTCGACGCGCACGCCGCTGCGCGACTTGGCCAGCTGCTCGGCGAGCTTCTGGTTGAGCGGGCGGCGCGTGAAGTGGTTGCCGAACAGGCGGAAGGCGGTGCGCTGGAAGTCGGTCAGACCTGGCTTCTTCGGCGGCGGGCCCTTCTTCTTGTCCTGCTTGGGCGCCGGCGGCGCGACCAGCGGCGTGACCATGACGGGCGCGACCGCGCGGGCCGGCTCCGCGGGAGCGAGGGCCGCCTCGGGCTGCGCGCTGGGCTCCTGCGGGGAGAGCTCCTCGAGCTGCTGCGCGACCTTGCCCTTGCGCTTCATGGTTGCGGCTCCTTGCGGTTGCGGTCCGGCTCCAGGCCGGGCGGCCGGTCCGGCTGCGCGAGGGGCTGGCCCTGCGCGCCGAGGCGCTCGGCCTCGGCCTGCAGCGCGGCGGCGCGGCGCTCCAGCTCCGCGGCCTCGGCAGCGTCGAGGTCCTCGCCTTCGGGCGGGGCCGTGAGGGCCTCGCCGAGGTCGGGGCTGCCCGCAGCCATCTGGGCGGCCATGCTTTGCACCATGGCCGGGTCCTGGGCC
>DASYRW010000115.1:0-1549 GCA_036003985.1 Thermoplasmatota archaeon | reverse complement strand
GCTGCGACCGGCCAGCCCGTGGACAAGGTCACGTGGCGCAAGGAGCGCGGCCTCAGCCTCGACTTCGAGTCGCGCGTGGGCGACATCGAGGGCGCGCTGAACGTGTACTACGAGAACCACATCGACTACGTGGTGAAGCAGATCGCCCGCGAGGTCAAGAAGAAGAACGTCCAGGAGGGCCTCGCCATCCCCGTGGCCATCACGGGCGGCACCTGCCAGCCCAAGGGCTTCGACAAGCTCCTCGGCGAGAAGCTGAAGGAGGCCGACCTGCCCTTCGAGATCAGCGACGTGCGCCCGAGCACCGAGCCCATCTTCAGCGTGGTGCGCGGCTCCCTCGTCGCAGCCCTGAGCGAGGAGGGCGGCGAGACCCCCCTCAAGGGCGAGAAGCACGCCGCGAAGGCCCACACCGCCACCAAGCGCGGCGCGTAAGGTCCGGGGGTCAAACCCTTGGACCGCACGCCACGCGGGCCGCTGCAGCCGTGGGAGAGCAACGCCGCCGGCGAGAACGAGCCGGCAGCAGTCGAGGATCCAGTGGGATTGCTCGGCGACATGCTCCTCGGCCGCGCAGGCCCGGCAGAAGGGGCCATCCAGCAACGCGAGATCCGCGTGAGCTCGGGCTTGGTCCTCGGCGGCGTGTGCCTCGGTCTCGCCGGCTTCGGCGTCATCGCCCTCGCGCAGGGGCAGGACAACCCCTACGCCCTGCGCGAGCTGGGCGGCGTGCTCGGCGGCGCGGGCCTGCTGGTGCTCCTCTGGGGCATCCTGCAGGGCCTGCCGAGCCACCGCACCCTGCGGGTCATCGGGCTCACAGGCATGGTGGTCGGCGCCCTCGGCATGGTCGCGTTCGTGTGGGCGTACCCCGAGCAATGGGGGCGCCAGGACCGCGTGGACCAGACGGTGCCCGTGCTCGGCACGTTCGTGGTGGGCATGGTGCTGCTGGTCTTCGCGACCTTCGCGAGCCTCGTGGCCGACTTCGTCCTGCGCATGCAGGTCAAGGCCAGGTTGCGGGGCGAGCTGGGGCGCGAGCCGACCGATGCGGAGATCCAGGCGGACATCGACGAGGCCTGGCGCCGGCACAAGGTCACGTGGGGCGGCACCGTCGCCGACACGGGCCGGGGCATCAAGGTGCGCGTCGAGGCGGTCCCAAAAGAATGGGTGGCCGCCATGCCGCGCATCGGGCGCGAGGTGCACGCCAGCGGCGAGCGCGCGTCCGCGGTGGACAATGCCGTGGACAAGCTCGTGGATTTCCGCGGCGGCCGCATGCGCCGCACGGAGCTCGATGAGGCCGGCATGGGCAGCAGCGCGGACGCGCTGCGCGCGCTCCGTGCCGCGCAAGGCGCCAAGCCCGCCAAGCGCACGTGGCTCGACCGCCTGCTCGGGCGCTGGCCCAAGCCGCCGCCTGGCTACGGCCCTGGCGCGATGAGCGGGCCCAAGCCGCCGCTGCCCTGAGATCCAGCACTCCAAGGTCCGGTCGCGCGCAGGGCGCGCGCGGCCGGGCACCGTTTCTTTTCCTGCTTCGCAACGCTCCGCAGCGGCGGCGCCGCGCCGCTTC
>DASYRW010000114.1:0-8050 GCA_036003985.1 Thermoplasmatota archaeon | reverse complement strand
GAGCTGCCCAAGGGCGCGCGCGTCGGCACGAGCAGCCCGCGCCGCACGGCGCAGCTGAAGCACAAGCGGCCCGACTTGCAGGTCGTGCCCCTCCGGGGCAACGTGCCGACGCGCGCCGGCAAGGTGGGCAAGGAGTGCGACGCGGTGCTCCTCGCAGCCGCGGGCTTGGAGCGACTCGGCCTCGCGAAGGGCTTCGAACTCTCCCTGCAGGACGTGCCGACGGCGCCGGGCCAGGGCGCGATCGCGGTGACGGCGCGCCGCGGCTCCGCGGCAGCCAGCATGGCCGCGCGCGCCGACCACGCGCCCACGCGGGCCGCGGTGGAGGTGGAGCGCGCCGTGCTGCGCGAGCTGGGCACGGGCTGCGCCACCCCGATGGGCTGCAGCGCGTGGTGGCAAGGCGACGAGCTGCGCGTGGTCGCGGAGGTGCTGGCTCCTGATGGGAGCCGCGCGGCGCGCCTCGCGCGCACCCTCGCGGCCCGCGACCACCTGGAGCAGGCCTACGAGCTGGGCGTCGAGCTGGCGCAGCGGGGGGTGGAGGTCCACGGCCGGTGGTAGGCCCGTGCTGGCCATCCTGCGCCCGCGCGAGCGCATGGCCGAGGCGGTGCGGCTCGCCCAAGACCTGGGCTTCGAGCCCGTCGCGGCGCCGATGCTGGAGGTCCAAGCCCTGGGTGGGGAAGCCTTCGAGGCCCTCGTCCAAGCTTTGGTGGAAGAGCGCGCCGCGTGGGTGTGCTTCAGCTCCGACCATGCGGTCAAGGCCGCCTGGCAGAAGGCGAGCGACGCGGGGCGCGACCTCGCCATGCTGCTCGTGGGCGTGCGCGTCGCCGCCGTGGGCCCGGCGACCCAGGACGCGCTGCGCGCGCGCGGCGTCGAGGCCGTGATGCCGGACGAGCACAGCAGCGCGGGGCTGGCCAAGCTCCTCGCGCGCGAGGACGTCGGCGGCAAGCGCGTCGCGCTGGTGCGCAGCGACCGCGGCAGCGAGGAGCTGCCCTTGGCCTTGCGCGCGACGGGCGCGGAGGTGCTCGAGGTGCCCGTCTACAGCCTCCGCATGCCGAGCGACCCCGAGGAGGGCCGCGCGCTGGTGCGCCGCGCCGCGGCGGGGGAGGTGCAGGCCTTCGCGTTCAGCAGCTCCCTCACGGCGCGGCACTTCCTCGACCTCGCGCGCGCCGAGGGGCTGGAGACGCGCGTCCGCGACGCGCTCGCGCGCGGCGTGGTGGGCGCCATCGGCAAGCCCACCCAGGCGACCCTCGCCGAGCTGGGCGTGCGCTGCGATGCGGTCGCGGCCGAGGCGCGCTTCGAGACGCTGCTGCAGGACATGAGGGCCAAGCTGGAGGCGCGCGCGTGACGTTCAACGACGCGATCCTCCGCGCGCTGCGCCGCGAGCCGCTGGAGCGCACGCCCCTCTGGCTCATGCGCCAAGCCGGCCGCTACTTGCCCGAGTACCGCGCCGTTCGGAAGGACCGCGGCTTCGTGGACCTCATGCGCGACCCCAAGGCCGCGGCCGAGATCACGATGCTCCCGATGCGGCGCTTCGACCTCGACGCGGCGGTGATGTTCAGCGACCTCACGCTGCCGCTCCTGGCCAGCGGCTTGGACGTGCGCATCGAGGAGCACCTTGGGCCGGTGATCCGCGACCCGATCCGCGCGCCCGGCGACGTGGACCGCCTGCGGCCCTGGCGCACCGAGGACGCGCTCGGCCACGTGCTCGATGAGGTCAAGCTGCTCCGCTCGCAGCTCCAGGTGCCGCTCATCGCGTTCGCGGGGGGGCCGTTCACGCTCGCCACCTACGCCATCGAGGGCGGGGGCTCCAAGGACCAAGCCCGCACGCGCATCTTCCTGCAGCAGCACCCCGAGGCCTGGGCGAAGCTGCTCGGCTTCTTCCGCGACCAGGTCGCGGCGTACCTCGTGGCGCAGCACCGTGCCGGGGCGGGCCTCGTGCAGGTGTTCGACAGCTGGAACGGCGCGCTCGCGCCGGCGGCGTACCGCGCGTCGGTGCTCGGGCCGACGAAAGCCATCTTCGACGCGCTCCGGCGCGAGCATGTTCCGAGCATCCACTTCGGCACGGGCAACCCCGAGCTGCTGGGACTCATGGCCGAGGCGGGCGGCGACGCGATCAGCGTGGACTGGCGCATCCCCCTCGACCGCGCGTGGGAGCGCTTCCCGGGCAAGGCGATCCAGGGCAACCTCGAGCCCGCGGCGCTGTGCGCGCCCCGCGAGGCCATGCTGGCCCAGGCGCGCGACGTCCTCGAGCGCGCTGCCGGCAAGGCTGGGCACATCTTCAACCTGGGCCACGGCGTGCCCCCGCAGGCATCGCCCGAGCACGTCGCGGCGCTGGTGGACTTCGTGCATGCCTGGAGGCCCTGACGTGGACGGCATCCTGCTGGCGGGGTACGGCAGCCCCGACGGGCTCGACGACGTCGCGCGCTACCTGCGGCACATCATCCCGAGCGCGTCGGACGAGGCCGTGGACGACTTGCGCGCGCGCTACGCGGCCGTGGGCGGCCGCACGCCCTTCGTGCCGACGAGCCTGCGCACCGGCGCGCTGCTGCAGAAGGCGCTGGGCCAGGGAACGCGCGTCGAGGTGGGGTTCAAGCACTGCGCGCCCTCCATCGAGGATGCGACGCGCGCGCTGGTGGAGCGGGGCGCCGAGCGGGGCGTCGTGCTGCCCTTGGCCGCGCACAACAGCCGCAAGAGCATCGGCGGCTACCACCAGGCCGCGCGCGACGCGCTCGCGCAACTGCCCGGCGCGCCACCCTTCGGCTACGTCCACGGCTTCGCCACCCACCCGCTGTTCCTCGGGGCGTGGGCCGAGCGCGTGCGCGCCGGCCAAGCGCAGCTGCCGCGCGACGCGCAGGGCCAAGCCACGGTGCTGTTCACGGCCCACAGCCTGCCCAGCGTCGTGCGCACGTGGAACGACCCCTACGAGGGCGAGGTTCGCGCGAGCTGCGAGGGCGTGGCGGAGCTGGCTGGGCTCGGGGACTGGGCGCAGTGCTGGACGAGCGCGGCGGGCAAGGACTGGCTCGAGCCCGACGTGCTCGACTTCCTGCCGGAGCTGGCCAAGCGCGGCGCGCGCGGCGTCGTCGCGGCGCCCATCGGCTTCGTCAGCGACCACCTCGAGACCCTCTACGACATCGACATCGAGGCCGCGGCCAAGGCCGAGGAGCTGGGGCTCGCGTGGGTGCGCTGCCCCGCGCTGAACGACGATCCGCGGTTCATCGCGATGCTGGCGGACGTGGCCCAGCGGGCCCTGCCCTCGACTAGGGCATGACTTGCCACACGCCGTGGGGCGTGCCCTGGACGAGGCAGATGGCGAACCAACCCTTGCCGGGCACTTCCTGCGGCTCCAGCATGACTTGCGCGCCGTGCTTCTTGGCATCCGCGACGGCCTTCTTGACGTCCGGGACGAGCGTGTAGTTGACCACGCCCGGCTTGTCGCCGGCGTTGCCCGGCTGCGGCGCGCGCAAGCCATAGGTCATGCCGTTGGGGAGCGTCGCCATCTCGTAGTTGCCCATGTCGGGGCCGAGGTTCTGGAACTTCCAGCCGAAGGTCCTCTCGTAGAAAGCCTTGGTGCCCGCCACGTTGGCGGTGACCACTTCCGTGTGCGCGATGTCGCCGATCTGGATGTGCTGCAAGCGCGGTCCTCCGTCGCGCCGCGCAGCTTTGGGAGGGGTCATAACCTTTCCTTCGGCCAGGTTGGAGCGGAAGCTTCCACGAAGGTTGATGTGCCATGACCCAATGCCCACCCGCATGCCCGCCACGGTCATCGTGGGAGCGCAGTGGGGCGACGAAGGCAAGGGCAAGGTCACGGATGTGCTCGCGCGCTCCGCGGACGTCGTCGCGCGCTACCAGGGCGGCAACAACGCGGGCCACACCATCGTGGTGCAGGGCGAGGAGTTCAAGCTCCACCACCTGCCCGCGGCGGTGCTGCACCCCCAGAAGCTGGCCGTCATCGGCAACGGCGTCGTCATCGACCCCGGCGTGCTGCTGGACGAGCTGGACAAGCTCGCCGCGCGCGGCCGCCCGGTCCAGAACCTGCGCATCAGCGAGCGCGCGCACGTGATCCTGCCGTGGCACCGGGCCCTCGACGCCGCGCGCGAGGCCACCCAGGAAGGGGTGGGGAGCACGAAGCGCGGCATCGGGCCGGCCTACGCGGACAAGGCCGCGCGCGAGGGCCTGCGCGTGGCCGACCTCGTGGACCGCGCGCGCCTCGAGCGGCACGTGCGCGCGCACTTGCCGGCGCGGCGCGGCCTGCTCGCGGCGCTCGGCAGCCAGGAGAAGCTCGACGGCGACGCCATCGTGCGGGACCACGCCGCGTTCGGGGAGCGCCTGCGGCCCTACGTGACCGACACGGCCACGCTGCTGCAGGAGCAGCACGAGCACGGGAAGCGCATCCTGCTCGAGGGCGCGCAGGGCACGCTCCTCGACGTCGACCACGGGACGTACCCCTTCGTGACCAGCAGCAGCACCACCAGCGGCGGCGCCTGCACGGGAACAGGCCTGCCGCCGACGGCCATCGAGGACGTCGTCGGCGTCGCCAAGGCGTACACGACGCGCGTCGGGCTCGGGCCCTTCCCCACCGAGGACCACGGCGCTGCAGGAGAGCACCTGGCGACCGTGGGCCGCGAGGTCGGCACGACCACGGGGCGCCGCCGGCGCACGGGCTGGCTCGACCTCGTGCTGCTGCGCTACGCCGCGCGCGTCAACGGCCTCACGTCCTTGGCGATCACGAAGCTCGACGTGCTCGGCGGGCTGGCCACGATCAAGGTCGCGACCCACTACACCCTCGACGGCCGCGACGTGCACGCGCCGCCCGCGCGCGTCGAGGAGCTGGAGCGCGCGAGGGTCCAGTGGCGCGAGTTCCGGGGTTGGTCGCCCTTCACGGCCCACGACGTGCAGCGCATCGCGCGCGGCGGCATCGCGGAGCTGCCGTCCCAGGCCCAGGAGTACCTCGACTTCCTGCGCAAGGCGCTGCACGTGCCCATCGGCATGGTCGGCATCGGCCCCGGACGCGAGGACACCATCGAGGTGAGCGCATGAGGAACCTTGTTTGGCTCGTGGTGCTCGCAGCCCTCGGCGGCTGCCTGCGCGCGGAGCAGGCGACGACGACCTTCACGGCGACCGGCAGCAACCCGGTGGCGTTCGCGGGCTACGACTACGCAGGCGCCACCGCCCTGGCGGGGGCCGGCGACATCCAAGTGAGCCTCGATGCCGCGAGCGACACGGGCACCGTCGTCGCGACGTTCACCGCCGGCGGCCGCGCTTGGCGCGCCGAGTTCACGCGCTTCGCCGAGACGCGGCCGTTCCACCAGGGCGGCGTGCGCCTCGACTTCCCCGAGCACGGCGACAGCGGCAACGGCGACGCGCTGCTGCCCACGATCCACGCCCTCGCCGCCGGGTGGGGGCAGGGCACCGTCAGCGTGGACGGCGCTCCCATCGTGGACCCCTCGACCGGCAACGCGACGTTCAACCTCCACGTCATGGCCACCGACACCGGCCCGCGCGACCCCGCGACGAACAAGATCACGAAGCAAGACGGAAGCACGCCCTACGACCCGGCTGCGCCCGCGGACGCGCGCGTCACCCAAGGCCTGCGCCAGCTCATGATCAACGTGCAGAGCGCGGCCGCGATGCCCGCGGACGCGAACGTGACCTTGCAAGGCCAGATCGCGGGCAGCGACCAGGTGACGGGCGCGACGGCCCTCGGCACGATCCCGGTCGCCAACGCGCAGGGCAGCATCGCGGCCAACGTCACCCTCGCGGGCGCGCAAGGACCCTTGCCAGCCTTGGGCCAGTTCCACGTCGCGCTGCTCGACCCCGCCGGCACCGAAGTCCAAGCCTGCGACGTCGCGCCGGGCGCCGCCGCGCCCTGCGCGCTGGCCGCGCCCGCGCCCCTAATGGTGGGCGACTACACGGTCCAAGCGACGGGCAGCGGCATCGCGAGCGCGTCGGGCGTGGCGCTCGTGGACTACCCCGACAGCATCTTCTGGCACGTCGTGTACGCCATGGCCTGAGCGCGTCACGTGCCCATCGCGAGCCGCAGGTAGTCGCGCATGCCCGGCGCGAAGCCCAGCACGAGGATCGCCATGCGCACCAGCCCGCCAAGGTTGGGGTCCTTCTCGAGGTCCTTGCGGTAGCTCACGTCGAGCACCCAGATGATCGCCAGCACGAGCACGAGCTTGATGAGCGGGAACACCCACCCGTTGCCGAAGCCGAGCAGCGCGTTGCTGACGGGGTGCTTCTCGCCGTAGTTCGGCAGGCTCAGGCCGAACACCACCGCGCCCGTGCACGCTCCCGCAGGATTGCTGCAGATCGCGATGAAGGACGCGAAGCCGTCGAGCATGTGGCCATAGACCAGGCCCAGGTTGACGGGCACCTTGTAGGCCGCGAGCTCGGGCTTGACCTTGCTGCCCAGCTTGCCGAAGAGGAACACCACCAGGCAGGCGAGCGCCGGCAGGCCCAGGACGTAGGGCGTCGCGTCCGTGTGGAGCGAGCCGAGGATCGTCGAGCCCCAGCGGTTGCCCTCGGCGCTGAGCCAGCGCGCGATCATCCACAGGGGCGGGAGCACGAAGGCGATGCCACCCGCGAGGAGCGCGCTGTCCACGACGCGCGCGTGGCGGCGCTGCAGGTACGAGAACACCACCAGCCCGAGCAGCGCGCTGCCGGCGACGATGCCCGGGTGCGCCATGGCGCTGAACTCGCCGCGCGCGCGCAGCCAGATGGCCGCATAGGCCACGACCGCGACCGCGAGCAGGCCGGCCATGGCCGCGAGGCGCTTGTTGGGGCTCCACGCGCGCTTCTCCATCTGCGCGCCGGCGACCATGAACGCCAAGACAAAGATGGCGATCTGCGCGTACAGGAAGGGCGAGATGAAGAGGTACGCGAAGGCGCTCGGGTCGCAGGGGCTCGTGACGCCGCCGCGGCAGAACATGCCCGTGTCCTCGAGCGTGCGCGTCACGGGCCCGTAGAGGATGAATGGGAAGATCGCGCCGACGAACCAGCTGTCCACCTTGATGGCGTAGCGCTTGATGACGTGCGCGTAGATGCCGTACAGCGACACCGCGAGGATGGCGCCGTAGACCAGCTCGGCGACGAGGGTGTAGTCGTCGGTGACGCGCACGCCATGGTAGACGGCCACGCCGGTCTGCGACGCGTCGGCGACGGTGCTGCCCCAGAGGTGCTCCCAGATGAAGTGGTCGTAGAACAGCGCGGGGCGCCAGTACAGGCCTGCGACGAGGACGAGCAGCGGCAGCCCGAGGCCGGCGATCCACACGGCCTTGGTGTGGCGCTGGTAGAACTGCGCGCCCCTCGACGGCGCAGGGGCGGCGGCCGGCGGCGCGGGCGGAGCCTCGGGCGGCGGCGCAGGCGGAGCCTCGAGCGGGGGCTCGGGCTCGGGCTGCGGCGCGCTCTCGGGGGGCGCCTCAGCCGGCGCGTCCTCGGGCATGCTGCCCGCAAACCCTGGCAGGACTTGAGGCTTCGCTTGCGCGCACGCGAACGCTTTTGGACCGCCACGGCTTGGCGCGGTCCGTGCATGTCCGCGTCGCCAGCTTGGCGCTGCTCGCGCTCCTTCCGCTCTTGGGGGGCTGCGCGGGCCCCGCGCGCGCGTGCGCGGCCGAGGGCCCGGCTCCTTCCGCGGCGGCATCGGACCTCGAGGCCGTGCAATTCGCGACGGGCGACGGCGTGACCCTCCGCGGCGACTTCCACGCCGGCGACCCGCGGCACGCGGTCGTGCTGGTCCATGGCCTCAACGAGGACCGACACTCCTGGACGCCCCTCGAGGACCTGCTCAACCGCACGGGCTTCACGTGGCTCGCCTTCGACCTGCGCGGGCACGGGCAAAGCAAGGAGCGCGACGGCGCGCCCTACGAGCTGGCCAACTTCACCGCGCAGGACTTCGGGGCCATGGAGCTGGACGTCGCCGCAGCGGTCGAGGTCGTGCGCGGCTGGCTCGAGCCTGCTTGCATGGCCGTGGTGGGCGCGAGCCTCGGCGCGAACCTCGCGCTGCGCGTCGGCGCGTCCAAGGCTGGCGTGGTGGACGCGGCCGCGCTGCTGAGCC
>DASYRW010000113.1:0-4351 GCA_036003985.1 Thermoplasmatota archaeon | reverse complement strand
CGCTGGCGCCATCGCTGATCTGCGAGGCGTTGCCGGCGGTGAGCACGCCGTCCGCCTTGAACGCGGGCTTGAGCCGCGCGAGCTTCTCGGGACTCGTGTCGCCGCGGATGCCCTCGTCCTTGTCCACGATGAGCCTCTTGGGGCCCAGCTCGACCTCGACCGGAACGATCTCCTGCCGGCTCAGGCCTGCCTCGGTGGCGCGCGCGGCGCGCGTGTGCGAGCGCGTCGCGAAGGCGTCCACGTCGGCGCGCGTGATGCCGAGCTTGGCCGCGATGTACTCGCCCGCGAGACCCATGTGCTTGCCATCGTAGGCGTCGAGCAGGCCATCGACGAGCATGCTGTCCTGCAGCTCGCCGTGGCCGAGGCCTACGCCCATCCTGGCCTGGGGAAGCAGGTAGGGCGCGCGCGTCATGTTCTCCATGCCGCCCGCGACGACGATCGCCTCCGGGTCGCGCTCGACCAGCCGCACGCCGTGCGCCATGGCCTGCATGCCGCTGCCGCACACCATGTTGAGGGTCGTGGCGCTCACGCTGGGCGGGATGCCGCTGTGCAGCAGCACTTGCCGCGCCGGATTCTGGCCCACACCAGCCTGGATGACGCAGCCGAAGAAGAGCTCCGTGACTTGCTCGGGCCGGACGCGCGCGCGGTCCAGCGCGGCCTTGGTAGCGATGGCGCCGAGGCGCGGCGCCGGCACGGTGGTGAAGCCGCCCTTGAATTTGCCGATGGGGGTGCGCACGGCGCTGGCGATGACGACGCGGCCCGCGGCCATGGCTACGGCACCGCTGGCGCCGGCATAAAGGATTCCGGGACGGCGTGGCCGGCGCCGCGATCCAGCGAAGCTTCAAGGCAGGGCGCGGCGTGGGAGCCGCATGCGCGCGCGCCCGCTCGCGGTCCTGCCTTTGCTCCTGCTGCCCGCCGCGGCCGCGCTCGGCCCGCTGGACGGCAACGAGGGCGAGACCTGCACGCTCGTCCTCGTGTGCGCGGACGCCGTCGCGTCCGCGACGGCGACGTGCGGCGGCGGCACGGATTACGTGTATTGCGAGTTCGTGTTCCTCGGCACGACCGCCGGCCGCTCGCCGGTGCTGCTGCCGGGCCGCGCGACGAGCTCGCTCGATGCGATCCTGCAGTGGCACTGCGAGCCCCTGGGATGCGAGGCGGGCGAGATCGACCGCAACGTCAACGTGCTCGTCACGTGGAGCGGCGGCCCCGAGCTCGCCGCGCTGGGCATGGAGCCGGGCGCCAGCTACACCCACGAGCTGCTGCGCGAGACCATCGGCCTCGTCAGCGACGGCACGCCCGCGTGCTTGGTGTACAGCTTGTCGCAGGAGAGCACGGTCTTCGCCCGCGTGCCGCACGTGTCCGGTTCGAGCGCCCTCGCGGTCGTTCAGGCCGTCGACGGCGACGGCGACGTCCACGACGGCAGCGCTTGCACGACCTAGCCCGCGCTGGCCTTGACACGCGCCGCGATGGCGTCGTCGAGCCACGGCGTGTAGTCGTGGAAGCCCTTGTAGACCCATGACCCCACGCGCTGCACGCCCGGCAGTGCCGCGCCGCGGTGGCGCATCTCCTCCACTTCGGCGGCCGACTTGGCGAACAGCATGAGCCCCAGGTTGCCCAGCCGCGTGTCGCACGGGAAGTACGTGTGCACGCGGCGCTCCTCGAAGGTGTGCAGGATCGTCTCGAGGGTCGCGCGGCTCGGGTTGGGACCGGTACTGAAGTTGAGGAAGAACGGAAACAGCCCCTCGGCCTTGCCCAGGTCGAGCAGCGGCACCGCGAGGAAGCTGCCTTCCTTGGCCATGGCGTCGTAGTGGCGCTTGACCGTGCGCGGGTTCACCTTCAGCTCGTCGGCGATCTCCTGCAGGGGCCGCAGCGCACGCCCGCGGAGGGCAGCGAGGATGCGCCAGTCCAAGTGCTTGAGCGGCCGCTCGACCGCGGGCATCTCGCGCTCGTAGAGCCGCAGCGGCGCGGCGTCGCCGGTCTGGTTGGCCAAGAGCCGCACCTTGCGCTCCAGCTCGCCCGCGCCCGCGTACGCGACGTCGATGCACACCGGCGGGCCGAGGAAGTCGTGCACCTCCATCAGGCCGTCGACGAGCTTCGCCTCCTCCAGCGCGCGCGCCTTGCGGTCCTCGTCGGGCACGCGGTGCAGGAACGCGGTCGATGCGAGGCCCAGGTGGCGCAGGTTCGGGTACACCTGGTAGCCCGCGATGACGCCGATGCCCTCCATGCGCGCGATGCGCTCCTTGGCCGTGACCACGCTCGTGCCGACCTCGCGCGCCAAGTGGGACGCGCGCAGCGTCTCGGGGTCCTTCGGCAGCTTGCCATAGGGGCGCGCGCCCATGCCGCGGAGCAGGCGGATGTCGAGCGCGTCCACGCGCCGCCACCGCCTCCGCGACGCTAAAGGGTTTGCTCGCCAGCGTGCACGGTGTCCAAAACCGAAGGTGCCGCTGAACGCGTTGGACAGACCGGGGAACAACGCCGCCGAGACCCGCGGCCGCGCTTGCGCCAGGCCTTTGCCCCACCGCAGGTCTCCAAGGCTGGTGACCGCATGGCGGCGTACGCCAAGGATGTGCTGGTGGAGACGGGCTGGTTGGAGAAGCACCTCGACGACCCCAAGGTGCGCGTCGTCGAAGTGGACGAGGACCCCACGCTGTACCTCGAGGGCCACATTCCGGGGGCTGTGGTGTGGCAATGGGACCGCGACCTCAACGACCCGCTGCGGCGCGACTTCATCGCTGGAGCCCAGATGGAGGAGCTGCTCGGCAAGACGGGCATCGGCAACGACACGACCATCGTGCTCTACGGCGACAAGAGCAACTGGTTCGCGACGTACACCTACTGGCTGCTGCTCACGCGGGGCGTGACGAACGTCAAGATCCTGAACGGCGGCCGCGCGCGGTGGGCGAAGGAGGGCCTGCCGATGACGCGGTCCGTGACAAGCCCCAAGCCCGCGACCTACCGGCTGGGCCCCGCGCGCAACGAGCTGCGCGCGCTGCGCCGCGATGTGGAGAAGCTGCTCGGCCAGCCCGCCGCGGCGCTCGTCGATGTCCGCAGCCCGCAGGAGTACACGGGCGAGATGATCGCGATGCCGACCTACCCCCAGGAGGGCGCGCGCCGCGGCGGCCACATTCCCGGGGCGGTGAGCGTGCCGTGGGGGCAGAACGTGCGCGAGGATGGGACCTTCAAGACCGCCGACGAGCTTCGCGCGCTCTACGAGGGCAAGGGCGTGACGCCCGACCGCGACATCGTCGCGTACTGTCGCATCGGCGAGCGCGCCTCGCTGACGTGGTTCGCCCTCCATGAACTGCTCGGCTACAGCGAGGTGCGCAACTACGATGGGAGCTGGACCGAGTGGGGCAACCTCGTCGCGGCCCCGATCACCAAGGGGGCGAGCCCATGAGCCTGGTGCGCACCGTGCACATCGAGGCCGCGCCCGGCAAGGGCCAGGCCGTGGAGAAGCTGCTCGGCGAGCTCGTGCCGGCGATCCGCGCGCTGCCCGGCTGCGAGGGCGTGACCGCCTTCGGCGACCACGGCGAGGGCACGTACGGCATGTTCGTCGTATGGGACACCGTCGCGCACGCGGACGCGGCGAGGGACGTCATCGGCCCGCGCCTGCAAGGCGGGCTCCACGGCAACGTGCGCGAGCCGCCGGACATCCGCATGTACGAGGTGATCGGAGCCCCCGCCCCGCGGAGCCGCGCACCCGCGGCGCGGTAGGGCTCACCGCGGCGTTGGCGGGCGGAGCCAAGCGACCCTGGCCACAATATGTATATCCATGTATGCGCCATCTATAGCGTAGATGGCCACCACGATTCGCGTCGCGGACGACGTCAAGAGGGAGCTCGACCGGTTCCAGGGCGACTTCTTGGCGGAGCGCGGCGAGCGCCTCAGCCACAGCGAGCTGCTCGCCCGGCTCCTGCGCTTCGCCCGGCTCCACGAGGACCGCGTCCTGGGCGGGGGCCGCGGACCCCCGTCGCGCGACGACATCGACCGCCTCCTCGCGCGCCTCCCGGACGCGCGCACGCGGACGCGCGCACGCGACGCGAAGGGCGCGCTCTACGGCAGGCGGCCATGAAACGGGTTGCCGCGCGGCGCGTCTTCCTGGACACGGGCGTGCTCCTCGCGGCGGTGCTCCCGCGCGATCCCGACCACGAAGCGGCGGTCGCGCTCCTGCACCGGCTCGCCGATGGCGCCTGGGCCTCGGCGCACACCTCCGACTACGTCGTCGCGGAGGCCCTGAACTTCGTGTGGATGAAGGTGAAGCGGCGCGACACCGCCGAAGCCCTGCTCGCCGTGGTCTTTGGCACCGAGGAAGTGCCGCCCGCCCTCGACCCGCCCGTGCGCATCCACGGAG
>DASYRW010000112.1:0-10470 GCA_036003985.1 Thermoplasmatota archaeon | reverse complement strand
GGGGCTCGGGCATCGTCGCGACGAGCCCCGTCGAGACCAGCAGGAGCGGCGGCGCGAAGAGCCACACCAGCGCGGCGGGGTCGCGGCCGAGCAGCGCGCCCAGCGGCTCCGACGCGATGAGCAGCAGCGGCCCCGCGACCGCTCCCGCCGTGGCGCTCACGAGCACCCACGCCACGCCGCGGCCGCGCTCTGCGGGGGGGAAGAGGTCCGCGGCCGCGAGGCGGCTGAGGAAGGCAGCCCCCATGCCGACCCCTGCGAGCGCGATGCCGCCGATGAACCACACGAGCGCCCCGCGCTGCAGCGCGAGCCCCATCAGCAGGTAGCCCAGGGTCATCAGCACGTGCGCCGCCAGCAGCACGGGCCGCCGCCCGCGGAGGTCCATGAGCGCGCCGCCGGCGCCCGCGCCGCCCGCGGAGGACAGCACGAAGAGCGCGAAGTAGAGCCCCGCGTCACCGAGGTTGCCGGACAGCGCGACGAACGCGGCGGGGCCGGGGCCTGCCGTCATCGCGAAGGCGAGGTACGCCATGGCGAAGGAGGCGCCGAGGCGGCGGAGCGTGCGCCGGACCTCGGGGTGCAAGGCCACGGCGGGGCCAGGGCGCGCTGGTCGATAAGCCTGCGCTCATCCCTTCTCATAGGTCCCGACCAGCTCGCCCCACGCCATCACGCGGCCCGCGAGCGCGCGGCCCAGCTCCTCGACGCCCGCCCCCGGCCCGAGGCCGAGGCCCCGATCCTGGGCGAAGACGCGGAAGCGGTAGTGGTGCGCGCCGGTCGGCGGGCAGGGGCCCGTGTAGCCCACGCGGCCGGCGCTGTTGCTGCCCTCGGTCCCGCCGAGCTCGCCGATGTCCGCTCCCGCGGGCAGGGCGCGCGTGCTGGCCGGGACGTTCCACCAGGTCCAGTGCGTGAAGGTGCCCCGCGGCGCGTCCGGGTCGTCCATCGCGAGCGCGTAGGCGACGGCCCCCGGCGGTGCAGCCGGCAGCGCGAGGGGTGGCGCGTGGTTGGTGCCCTGGCAGGTGTACTCGCGCGGGATCGGCTGGCCGGCCGCGAAGGCGGGCGAGGCGACGGTCAAGGTCTGGGGCGCGTCGGTCGGCTGCGGCCCCGAGGCACAGCCCGCGAGCGCCAAGGCCGCGACCGCGAGGGCGAGCGCGCGCATGGCCCCGCATGGCCGCGGCGGTTCTTGAAGCTCGCACGCCGACCCGGCGCGGGCCCGGGAAGCGGCCGCGCGAGGCCTTGGTGAGCGCAGGCCGCAGGCTCAGCTTGAAATAGAGCCAGCGCGTTGGCCGCCTGCTCCATCCTCCGCCGCCGGCCCGCCCTTCGGGCTCGCGGCGCAACGTGGAGAGGTGGGAGAACAGCCATGGCCCAACAGAAGCTCGATGTCCTCGTCGATGGCGGCAACGCGACCCCCGGCCCCCCGCTCGGCCCCGCGCTGGGCCCGCTGGGCGTGAACGTCGTCGCGGTCGTGAAGGAGATCAACGACAAGACGCAGGCCTTCAAAGGGATGAAGGTGCCCGTGACGCTGATGATCGACGCGGGCACGAAGGCCTTCACGGTCAGCGTGGGCCGCCCGCCCACGAGCGCGCTGATCCTGAAGGAGCTCGGCAAGGAAGGCGGCTCCGGGACGCCGAAGCAGACGAAGATCGGCAACCTCAGCATCGCGGCGGCGCTGAAGATCGCGAAGATGAAGGAGGAGGACCTCCAGGGCAAGACGCTGAAGAAGCGCGTGAAGGAGGTCGCCGGCACGGCCCTCAGCATGGGCGTGACCGTGGACGGCAAGGACCCGCGGCAATTCCAGAAGGACGTGGACGCGGGCGGCTACGACGGGCAGATCAAGGAGTGAGCGCGCGGGGCGCCCAGGGGCTTCCGTCGCGCGCGCGGTAGGAACCAAGGGCGCTGCGTTCGTTTGGCGAGCCCTCCCTCCCACGGCAAGCTTCAAGCCAGGCAGCCCCTTCGCGCCCCTGGTTCCCATGTTCTTCGACCGCCTCGCCCGCGGATGGGCGCTCACCAAGGCGAGCCTGCACGTGCTCCGGCTCGACTCGGAGATCCTCGTCCTCCCCGTGCTCAGCGGGGTCGTCATGGTGCTCCTCGCGGCGGGCGTGTTCGTGCCGCTCGTGCTCGGCACGGTCGGCGGCGCGGAGTACGGCTCGGGGGTGTGGATCGCCGCCGCGTTGCTGGTCTATTTCCTCGGCTACTTCGTGGTGATCTTCTTCAACGCGGGCGTGGTCGCCATGGCCACCATCCGCTTCGACGGCGGCGACCCCGTGGTGCGGGACGGGCTACGCACGTCCAAGGAGAACTGGGTGCTCATCCTGCAGTGGGCGCTCGTCGCGGCGACCGTCGGCTTGGTGCTCCGCATGCTGCGCGGCCAGATGCGCCAGCGGTACGGCTTCCTCGCCGACCTGCTCGTGGGCGGCCTCGAGGTCGCGTGGAGCGCGCTGATCTACTTCGTCGTGCCGCTGCTCGTGTACCGCAAGATCGGGCCGATGGCGGCGATCCGCGAGAGCACGGCCCTGATCCGCCGCGCGTGGGGCGAGACGCTCGCCGGCGAGGTGAGCATGGGCCTGGTGTTCGCGGCGCTCGGCGTCGTCGGCTTGCTGGCGCTGCTCGGGACGCTCTTCCTCGGCGGCAGCGGCCTCATGGCCCTCGTCGTGCTGGTCGCGGTGGTCCTGTACTGGGTCGTCCTCGCGGTGGTGTACTCGGCCGCGCAGGGCGTGCTGACCGCTGCCCTGTACAAGTACGCCACCACCGGCCAAGTGCCGCAGGGCTTCGACAGCGGCACGATGGCCCGCGCCATCACGTGAGCCGCGCGACCGCATGCCCTAAGAGGGCGCGCGCCGCTGCGGGGGCATGGCTCCGCGCGCCCGCGCGCTCGGGATGCTCGCCGCGCTGCTGCTCGCCGGCTGCTCCGCGCCGCCTGCGCCCCCCGCGCCGCCCGCGTCGCCGCCGGGGCCCGATCCTTCCGTGCCGGTCGCGGCGGACCCGCGGTTCGACCTCGCGCTCCTCGTGGGCGGCCTCGACCGGCCCGTGTGGATGAGCGACGCGGGCGACGGCTCGTTCCTGATCGTGGAGCAAGCCGGCCGCATCCTGCGCCTGCGCGGGGGCAGCTTGCAGAGCCAGCCGCTCCTCGACCTGCGCGGGCGCATCGCGGCCGAGGGCGAGCAGGGTTTGCTCGGCCTCGGGCTGGATCCTGCCTTCGCCGAGAACGGGCGCGCCGTCGTGCACTACACCGACGCGCGCGGGGACACGGTGGTCGCGCGCTACACGCTGCGCGACGGCGCCTTCGACCCGGCGAGCGCGGTCACCGTCCTGACGCAGGACCAACCCTACGCGAACCACAACGGCGGCGAGGCGCTCTTCGGCCCGGACGGCAAGCTCTACATCGGGCTGGGCGACGGGGGTTCGGGCAACGATCCGCACAACAACGGCCAGCGCACCGACACGCTGCTGGGCAAGCTGCTGCGGCTCGACGTGCGCGACGACGGCACGGCCGCGATCCCGGCCGACAATCCCTTCGCGGCGGGCGGCGGCAAGGCCGAGATCTGGGATTACGGCCTGCGCAACCCTTGGCGCTTCAGCTTCGATCGCGCGACCGGCGACCTGTGGATCGCCGACGTGGGCCAGGGCGCGTGGGAGGAAGTGAACTTCGAGCCTGCCGGGCAAGGCGGCAAGAACTACGGCTGGGCGGTCTGGGAAGGCAACCACCGCGCGCGGCTCGGCGACACCGCGAGCGCGCCCACGATGCCGGTCGCGGAGTACGGCCACGGCGACGGCGCCTGCAGCGTGACCGGAGGCTACGTTTACCGCGGCAGTGCCATCCCGGGGCTCTACGGCGTGTACCTCTACGGCGACTACTGCAGCGGCACCATCTGGGGGCTCTGGAGCGAGGGCGGCGCGTGGGTGAACCGCCAGCTCAAGGACACCGACCTGCGCATCAGCAGCTTCGCCGAGGACGCGGCGGGCGAGGTGTACGTGCTGGACCACGGCGGCGCCGTGCACCGCCTCGTCGCGCCGACCCGTTGATGCGCTCGTCCCATCGGCCAACCTATTTATAGGGCAGCCGCCATCGTCGCGCACTCCCGTAGGAGCGGACGTCTCCCGAGCTTGTGGAGGCGACCCCGCGCCGAACTACGGAGGTGCGCGCGTGGACCGCAAGGCCGTACTGACTGCGATGCAGAAGGCCCTGGAGCAGGGCAAGGGGAAGCGCAAGTTCACCCAGAGCGTCGAGCTGGCGGTGAACCTGCAGAACGTGGACCTCAGCATCCCCAAGAACCGCATCGACGAGGAAGTGCAGCTTCCCAAGGGCCGCGGCCGCACGCCGAAGATCGCCATGTTCGCCAGCGGCGAACTCGCATCGCGGGCGAAGAAAGTCGCCGACCTGGTGATCCCGCCGGAGGAGATCGAGAAGATCGCCGGCGACAAGCGCCGCGCGAAGAAGCTCGCCAACGAGTACCAGTTCTTCCTTGCCGAGGCCCCTCTGATGCCCACCATCGGCAAGACGCTGGGCCAAGTCCTGGGCCCCCGCGGCAAGATGCCGCGCGCGGTGCCGCCCAACGCCGACCCGACCAACATGGTCAACGCGCTGCGCAATGCTGTGCGCATCCGCAGCCGCGACCGCCCCACCTTCCACACGGCGGTGGGCACCGAGGCCATGACGCCCGACGACCTCGCCGACAACGCGTCGCTGGTGCTGGAGCGCATCCAGGCGAAGCTCGAGCGCGGCAAGCAGAACATGGGCTCAGTGTACGTCAAGACGTCCATGGGCCCAGCGGTCAAGGTCGAGGAGGGTGAGAAGTGATGGCGCAGGTCACCAAGACCCACAAGGCGCACGTCTCCCCCGCGAAGAAGGCGGAGCTCGAGGCGATCATCAAGATCCTGCAGGACGCAGAGGTGGTCGCGCTCGGCAACATCCAGGGCATCCCTGCTCCCTCGATGCTGAAGATGCGCCGCGAGCTGCGCAAGGAAGCGACCATGAAGGTGACCAAGAACACGCTGCTCGTGCTCGCGCTCAAGGAAGCCGGCCAGTCCAAGCCGGGCTTGGCCGAGCTCGTGGACAAGGTCAACGGCCCGACGGTGCTCATCACCACCAAGATGAACCCCTTCCGGCTCTACAAGAAGCTCGAGCAGAGCAAGTCCAAGGCTCCGGCGCGGGGCGGCGAGAAGGCGCCGGACGACATCTGGGTGTACAAGGGCGACACGCCGTTCAAGCCCGGCCCCGTCGTCGGCGAGTTGCAGCGCTCCGGCATTCCGGCCGCCATCGACGAGGGCAAGGTCGTCATCAAGAGCGACAAGCTGCTCGTCAAGAAGGGCGAGGCGATCCCGCAGAACATCGCGCAAGGGCTCACGCGCCTCGAGATCTTCCCGCTCACCATCGGCCTGGACGTCCAGGCGGTCTACGAGAAGGGCATGATCTACGGCGCCGACGTGCTCGGCATCGACGAGGCGAAGGTCCTCGCCGACCTCACGAAGGCCGTCCGCGCCGCGACGAACCTCAGCGTCAACGCGGGCTACCCCACCAAGCAGACCATCGAGATCATGCTGCAGAAGGCCCACCGCGAGGCGATCGCGGTCGCGGTCGAAGCGGGCTGGACCGAGGGCAAGGCCACCGACATGGTGCTCGGCAAGGCCAACGCCTCGGCCATGGCCATCGCGCGCAAGCTCAAGGACGAGGCCCTCGATGAGGACCTCAAGACCAAGGTCAAGTAACGAGGAGGAAGGAACCATGGAGTACGTGTACAGCGCCCTGGTGCTGCACTCGGCTGGCAAGCCGATCGACGAGAACGGCGTGAAGAGCGTCCTGAAGGCCGCGGGCGTCGAGGTCAACGACGCGCGCGTGAAGGCCCTCGTGGCCTCGCTGGAGGGCGTGAACATCGAGGAGGCCATCTCGAAGGCCGTGATGGCCGCCCCCGCTGCCGCCGCGGCCCCCGCCGCAGCTGGCGCGCCTGCCAAGGAGGAGAAGAAGAAGGAGCCCGAGGTTTCCGAGGAGGAAGCCGCCGCGGGCCTGGGCGCGCTGTTCGGCTGATCGATCCGGCACACGCCCAGGGCCTGTCAGCGTCCGCCGCGTCTCGCGGCATCGCGAGGCCCTTCCTCACGCGGCGGTCCGCGCCCCGCTCCGGCGGGGCGCCTGCTTTTCTCTCCTTGCTGCCAGCGGAGCGGCTGGGCAGGCAAGCTATTTCCGGCCGCGGGCGCCTCGCGGGACCATGCGCGCCTCGGCGGTCGTGCTGGTGCTCCTCCTGCTGGCCCCGACCGCGTCCGCGGCCGTCCCTCCGCCGCCCGCGCCCCCCGCATTGGAGGGCTCCGAGGGCTTCATCTGCGACGATCCCTTCATCGGCTCCGCCACCTGCGGCCCGGGCCGCGCCGTGTGCGCGTTCATCACGCAGCCGCAGTCGGGGTACTTCCGGACGTGGCTCGTCATCTTCTGCAGCCTCATGTTCGGCTACTGCCCGCCGGACGTGTTCTGCCTCTAGGCCCTCGGCGCGGGCAAGGGACGCGTCCCGCGTCGGCCGGGCATCCATAAACTATTAAGTCCGTGCCGGGCACTCGACGCCCCGACGCCCGTGCGCGCAGCTGCTCTGGTGCCAGCGATCCTCCTCGCCCTCGCCGCCCAGCCCGCGCTGGCGCAGCTCGCAGGGGTGGACGCGTGCCCCCTCGGCGGCGGCTCGGCGCAAGCCGCGGCGGCCGCCGTCGCCACGGACCCAGGTGATCCGCTGCTGCGGGTCGAGGCCCTGCTGCTCGGGCCGGATGGGACGCTCGTCGCCGAGGCTGCGGAGGCCGAACGGGTCGCCGCGCCCACGGCGGTGCCCCTCGCCGCCGACAGCACGGTGCTTTGGGCGCGCGACCAGGCCTTCGCCGGCACGCTGCGCGGCGACCTGGCGCTGTCGCTCCTGCTGCGCGTGTGCCTGCCCAGCCCCGCGGCGACCGCCGCGGCCCTTTCGGTCCAGCTCCTCGTCAACAGCCTGCCCGTCGCCGAGACCGATGCGGGCCCGTCGATGCTCATGCCGGGCAACGTCGCGCTCGCGGTCAGCCTCGCCACCGACGGCGTAGCGCTCGCGGCGGGGGACAACGTGGCGCTCGCCATCACGCTCCACGGCCTCAATGCCGAGCCGGCGCCATCGGTGTGGTACCTCGCCGGCATGAACGGGAGCCGGCTCGACTACGCGATCCGCTACGCGAGCCTCGACGCCCTCGGGCACGCGCACGCGAACGGCGATCGGCACGTCCTCTTCGCGGATTGGCAGCCGCGGCTGGGGGACATCGGTGCGGGCCTGTGGGGCGTCGACCTGAGCATCGGGAAGGAGCCGGGCGCTTCGCCGGCGCCGCTGCGCGTGCCCGCCAACGCGAGCCGCGTCCTGCTCCAGATGCACCTCGACCGCGCGCAGGACGACGATCCGGCCGCGCCGCGCAACCTGACGCTCCAGGTTCCTGGCGGCCCCACGACCGTGTACCGCGGCGAGGTCGTGTCCCGCGAGATTGCGCGCGCCGGCGGCGGCGAGATCCGCTGCACGGACTGCGGCCCCGGCGGCCAGCCCGCGACGGTGGCGACGATCCAGGATCTGCAGCCGCCGCCCCCGCAGCCCGGTGATCCGCTCGAACAGGGCTCGACGCCGCCCGCGACCGGCGGCGCCGGCATGGGCCCCGGGGGGTCCCTCGTGGACGCGGCCCTCGAGGAGGGCGAGTACGGCTGGTGGATCCTCGCGCTCGCGGTGCCCGCAGGCATCATGCTGCTCGCGAGCATCGGCTACGTCATGCGCCGCGGTGGATCGTGGGGCGAGCACCCGGCGCGCGCAACGCGGCGTGTCGCCACGCCTGCCGGTCGCCGCTGACGCGTGTCGCGATGTCGCCACAAACGTGAAGGAGGCATCTGACAAGTTCCCATCGTGCGCGCAGCCTGCCTCGCAATCATCATCATAGCAACGATGGTGCTCGCAGGATGCGCGACGCCGCCGGCGGTCGACGCGGAGCGCCCCCGGCCGCGCGAGCGCGACTTGAGTCCGACTCCGGGAACTCCGTGGAGGGCGGACTCTCCGCCAGCGGGACCGCTTGTTGTCACGCGCGAGAACTTCACCCTGACGATCGAGCCGGGAGCAATCAAAGGGGTCCCCGGCGAGACGCGCTCGTTCTCCATCCGTGTCGAACACAAGCCCGGCTTCGAAGCGTGGCTCTACCCGCGCGCGTGGACACGTATCGCAGGCGCGGACCTGGCGGTCCGCGTCCAATCCAATCAAACAATCCAAGGTGAGGTGTTGCTCGGCCCGGCGGCCGCAGGAGATTTCCGTATCCGCGTCGGGAAGGAATCGACCTACGTTGACGGGCCCGAGCTTTGGCTCGAACCCGCGGCGCCGCCCGTCGCGAACTTGAGCATGGAGGCGCGCCGTGACGAAGCCGACATTCCCGCGGGACTGCATGTCGCGGCTGAGGGCTCGACGGTCGTGGCAACCTACAGCCTGGGTACGTCGGACGCGGACTGCGACCAGTCGGTGCGTCCGATCGGCAACGTCTCACTCCAGCAAGGCGAAGGGGGGGCTTCGATCTTCATGTTCGTCTCCGAGGGATCCTCGGATGACTGCTGGGGCAACCCTCCCTACAAGCTCACGCCGCGCGTGGTCCTCACGGCACAGGGGCTGCGCGCTGACCCCGTGACCGTTCGCTTGTTCACCCACCTCTTCGGCATGGCCGAGTCGGGCGGCTGGGAGGAGCACGATGTAGTGCTCCGCCGATAGCTAAGCGAGCCTCGCCCGCGCCAGCTCGGCCGCGGCCTTGAGCGCGTCTTCCAGCTTCGCGCCGTCGGGCCCGCCGCCCTGCGCGACCTCGGGCTTGCCGCCGCCGCCGCCGCCCACGACCTTGGACGCCTCGCGGATGACCTCGCCCGCGTGCAGGCCCAGGTCCTTCGAGCGCGCGACCACCAGGATCGCGCGGCCTTCCTTCTGGCTGCCGAGCACGGCCACCAGGGAAGGCTCCTTCACGAGCTCGCCGGCGAGGGTCAGCAGCTGCTCCTGCGTGGCGCTCCCCTCGTTGCTCACGACGAGCCGCGCCTTGCCCGCGCTTTGGGCTTGGGCGAGCAGCTTGCCCTTGCGGCCCGCCGCCGCGAGCTCGGTCAGCTCCTCGACCTGCTTGCGCAGGGCTTTCCACTCCGAGAAGAACTTCTCCGCCGCCAAGGGCAGCTGGTCGGGCTTCACGCCCAAGGTGTCGGCGGCCTTGGCCAGCAGCACGTCGCGCTCCTGGATGCGCCGCACCGCGGCCATCCCAGCCGAGAACTCGATGCGGTGCACACCGTCCTGGATGGGCTCGCTGCGGACGACCTTGATCGGGCCCACTTCCGCGGTGTGCCGAACGTGCGTGCCGCCGCAGCACTCCACGTCGAAGTCGCCGACCTTCACGACGCGCACGACCTTGCCGGTGGGGATGCCGCCCTGGTAGAGCTGCACGCCGAACTTCTTCTCGGCCTCGTCGCGGTCGAGCCAGAGCTTCTCGACGTTCATGTCCTCCATGACCACGAGGTTCGCCAACTGCTCGATCTGCCGCAGCTCCTCGTCGGCCACGCGCCTGTAGTGCGTGATGTCGATGCGGCTCACGTCCGCGCCCTTCTGCGCGCCGGTCTGCCAGACGTGGTTGCCCAGCACGCGGCGCGACGCGGCGAGCACGATGTGGGTCGCGGTGTGCGAGCGCGTGTGCGCAAGCCGCTTGCCCCAATCGACGCGGCCGTGGACCATTTCGCCGCGTTTGACGCGCCCGCCCTCCGTCGTCAGGATGATGAGGCCGTCCTTGATCTGGACGTCCTTGACCTCCATGAGGTGCTCTTCCTTGGTGCTGAGGAAGCCCGCGTCGGCTGGCTGTCCGCCGCCCTCGGGGTAGAAGGCGCTCTGGTCCAGGATCACCTGGTTGTCCTTGGCCCACAGCGCGACCGCGTCGAACTCCTTCGTGAGCGGCGACTCGTAGTAGAGCAGCTTGGTCTTGGGCAGCTTCGCCCAGTCCTTGGGCAGCTGCTCCTGCTGCTTCGCGGCGCGCTTCTCACCGCCATGCATGGTGGCGACCCGCGCGTAGAAGTCGTCGGGGATCTCGACCTTCACGCCCTGCTTCTCCGCCACGGCCTTGACGATGTCGGGATTGAGGCCGTTGCTGTCGTACAGCTCGATGAGCTTCTCCACCGGGATGGCCCCCGCTTGGCCGAGCTTCTTCGCCTCGCGCTCGACGAGGCGCGTGCCCTTCTCCAGCGTCTCGCGGTAGCGCTCCGTCTCCAAGTCCAGGATGCGCGCGATGCCTTCGCGGTTGGCGCGCAGCTCGGGGAAGTCCTTGCTGAGCGCTTGCAGCTGGAGGTCGAGCAGCTCGGTGAGCTTCATCTCCATCCTCAGCTCCTCGAGCAGGCGCAGCGTGCGCCGGATGAGCAGCCGCGCGAGGTAGCCGCCTTTCACGTTGCTCGGCACGATGCCGTCGCCGAGCATGAACGCGAGCGTGCGGCTGTGGTCCGCGATGGCGTAGAGC
>DASYRW010000111.1:0-11665 GCA_036003985.1 Thermoplasmatota archaeon | reverse complement strand
CGTCGCCGGCGTCTTCGCGCTGCTGATCCCCATCGCGTCCTTCTACCTGGGCGTGCACTGGATCGTGGACGCGCTGGTCGGCGAGGCTTTCGCCGTGCTCGCGGTCGCGGTGGGCGTCAAGCTGCTGCACCGCGCCGACAGCCCCGCCTCGTCGACGCGGATCGCGACGCCGGACGTGGGTCCCGACTGGTAGCCGCTCGGCAACCGTCGAAGCTCCAGCTCGCGCTTTCTCGGCCATTGCCGGATGCCTCCCCCCAAGGCTCAAGCCCGGGGCGCAAGCTCGCGCGGCGTGCGCCTCGGCCTGTTCACCGACAGCTACCTGCCCAGCGTGGACGGCTGCGTGACCAGCATCCTCGGCCAGCGCGCGGAATTGGAGGCGCGCGGCCACGAGGTCACGATCTTCGCGCCGGGCAACAGGGAAGCGCAGGCCAAGGTGCGCGACCCGCGCGTGGTGTTCTACGACGCGGTGCCGTGGAGCGCCTACCCCGACTATTACCTGCCCGTGTTCCCCGCGCGCGTGCGCCGCCGCGTGCGCGAGCGCGGCATCGAGCTGATCCACTCCCATGGGGTGGCGATGATGGGGCTCCGGGCCGTGTGGGCCGCCAAGGCGCTGAAGCTGCCGCTGCTGCTCACCTACCACACGCGCGTCGACGAGGGCGCGCGCTATGTCGTGCGGCCGGGCCTGCCGGAGCAGACGCTGCGCAAGCTCATCTGGGTGAACCTGCGCTGGTACTTCCGCCGCTCGCACGCGGTCATCGCGCCGAGCGAGGCGATCCGCAGGCATTTGCTGGAGAACAGCCGCGGCTGGCTGCAGCGGTGCGTGGTGATCCCCAACGGCGTGGACTTCGACCGCTTCTCCCACCCCGACGCGGGCGCCATCGAGCGGTTCGGGCTCGAGGACAAGACGCTCTTCCTGACCGCGGGCCGCATCGCGTTCGAGAAGAACCTCGAGGTGCTCTTCGAGGCCGTGCCCAAGATCGCGGCCAAGGTCGAGGACGCGCACTTCGTCATCGCGGGCAAGGGCCCCGCGCGCGCGGCCTACGAGCGCCTCGTCAAGGCGCGCGGCCTCCAGGACAGGGTCACGTTCATGGGCTACGTCACCGACGGCGAGCTGGCCGGGCTGTACCGCGCCGCGACCGCGTTCGTCACGCCGAGCAGCTTCGAGACGCAGGGCATGGTGGCCTTGGAAGCCATGCACGTCGGCACGCCGGTCGTGTGCCCCGCGACGGGCGGCTTCACCGACTACCTCCGGCACCGCGGCAACGGCTACCTGGTCGAGCCGGGCAGCGCCGACGAGCTGGCGCTGGGCGCCTTCGACGCCGTCGGCGCGCCGCCGCGGCTGCGTGACGCTGCGCGCGCGACCGCGGCCCAGTTCAGCCTCGGCCGCTGCGTGGACCGCTTGGAGCAGCTCTATGCAGGAGCGCGCGAGGGCCGCGTGCCCGAGGAGCTGGAGCAGCCGATCCCGATCCCGGCGTAGCGGCAACGCGCGGGTGAGGTCGAAACGTTCAAGTGGCTGCCCCAGCATCGCGGCGCGGTTGTTTCAATGAGCAAGAAGCGCCCCCTCGACATCCTGAACGGCCACCTGAACCAGCGCGTCATCGTGCACATCCGGGGGCAGCGCGAGTACCGCGGGACCTTGGACGGCTACGACCACCCGCACATGAACATCGTGCTGAAGAACGCCGAGGAAGTGCTGAAGGTGGGCACGCCGGACGAGAAGATCACCAAGCGCGAGATGGTGATCATCCGCGGCGACAACATCGTGTACATCAGCCCCTGATGCAGGGGCCCCGCCCGCTTGGAGAACCGTCGCGTCAGCACACGGGCAGCATCGGCGCGCCCTGCTGGCACGTCTGGTGCGTGACGACATCGGTCTTGCCCGAGCGGCTGAAGGATGTGAACTGGCTCTCCGTGATCGAGCCCGGCAGGGCGAGGTCGAGGATGTCCGGCGACTCCCAGGAGAGGCTGAGGCGGGACGTGGATTCCACGGTCAGCGTGTTGCCCGCGAAGCAGGGTCCGACCCCCTGCGGGCCGAAGCTCCGGCACAGCACGAAGTCGCCCTCGGGTCCTGGCGTCCGGAACACGAGCAGCTGCACCGTGCCCCCGGGGCCGGTGAAGAATTGGTTGAAGCACACCTGAGCCGTGGGCGTCCCCGCGCGACGAAGTGTTGCGCGCTCCTTCGGAGTTCGGAGCGCTCCACCGCGGCGGCCTAGCGATGCGCCATCGCTCGGCTGCGCTACGTCGAGCGCGGTCGCGCAGCGTCCGAGGCGCCCTCCCCGTCCAACCTTCTTCATCCGAGGCTCACGGGTCGTCGCTGCTGCGCCCACGCGCGCGCCATGCCTTCGCAGGAAGGGCGTTTCAGAGAGTCCGCAGAAACCTTTTTCCGTGGGGGGTGGCTGCGCATCCATGCGCCCGCTCGCCGTCATCCTCGTCCTCGCCTCGCTTGCCCTGCTCGCCGTTCCCTCGGCGGTGCTGTCGCCGACCACCGACGCCGCCACGCCTGTGCCTTGCCGCGACCCGCGCGGCTGCCCCGACATGTCCATCGACCTGCCGCAGCTGTACGTGGGCCACCAGGACCAGGTGAACATCCCCGCCAACAGCTGCCTCATCACCGAGGGCTACGTGCCCGGGCCCGGCCTGCACACGCTGCTGCGCTTCGACATCGGCGCCCCCAACCTGGGCGCGGGCGACCTCGTGCTCGGCGCGCCGTGGGACAACCCCGACCTGTTCTTCTTCAGCTCGTGCCACAACCACTGGCACCTCCGCGACTACGTCACGACGCGCGTCTGGACCGTGACCGGCTGGGCCTCGTGGGAGCTGCTCCGCCAGCAGAACCCCGACTGGACCGCAGCCCAGACCTTCGCGGCGCACCCCGAGCTGCTGGCCGAGACCACCTTCGCGGCGAAGATCAGCTTCTGCGCCGTCGACGTCTACCCCATGCCCGCGAACCAGGGCGGCGCGACGGTCCCCGACCTGCAGAAGTACACCGAGTGCGACGACCAGGGCGTCAGCAAGGGCTGGAGCGACCTGTACATCTGGAGCCAGACGGGCAACTGGGCCGACATCACGGGCCTCGCGCCCGGGCTGTACATGCTCGAGGCCGAGGTCAACACGAACCGGATCTTCCAGGAGTCCAGCTACGCGAACAACCGCGGCGCCGTCCCGGTGGTCGTGTACCCCTGCGAGCTCGACGTGTGCGACCTGCCGGTGTGAGACCAACCAGGCGATGGTGTGATGGCGCCGGACGCCGTTGCTCCTGCATGGCCACCTGCAGCGTCTGCGGCCGCGAGGCCATCCAGGGCTCGGACCACGGCTTCTGCACCAGCAAGCCGGACAAGGTCGTGAAGGCCGCGGCCTGATCACGCGGCGGCCGCGGCGTGCACGGCCCGCGCGCCACGCGGGCGCGCGGCGAGCTCGCGCATGGCGCGGAACGCGTGCGCGCGCGCGGCTTGGACGAAGGCCTCGCAGCGCGCGCGGTCGCGGCCGAGGTCCTCGACCGCCGCGAGGGGCAAGCCGAGGGCCCGGGCGGCGCGCTCCATCTCGGCGAGGAGCCGCGCCGGGATGGACGCGTCGTACGTGAGGTTCAGCATGGTCCTCGGCCTCGGATGCGCAAGGGGGGATTTGCCTTTCCTCCGACGAACTTCGACCACACCTAGGCATGGTGACGTGAGGAAGCGCCGTAGGCGAACCGATCCAGGTTCGTACTGTGCACCTGTTCAAGGCGGGGCGACCAGCCTTTCACTTCCCCACCAATGACTTGAAATGCCCACGCACGCGACCCTTAGCCGATGACCGAGGTTGCGACCATCCTGGGCGCGCCGCGCGTGGCCGTGGTGGGCCTCGTGCTGGACGACGAGGCTGCCGAGGACATGGAGCGCATGCGCATGATCTACCAGTGGGCCCTCCGCGCGCGCGACCTCGCGCACCCGGCTGAGCCCGGCTTCGATGCGACGGGCGGCCTCGGCCTGGCCCACGCCTAAGCTAGCCGCGCACGACGTGCGCCGCCGCGACCACGGTCTGGTTGCCTTGCGAGCTGTCGGGGATCGCCGCCCACACATGGCCCTGGCTGGCGCCGATGCCCACATAGTCCCCAATGAAGGGCGCGCCGCTCTGGTGCTGCCCGAGGTCGCCGTCGAAGCTGCGGGTCGTGACGCGCTCGTTGGTCCAGGTGAGGCCGTCGGCGCTCATGGCGTGCACGGCATCGAGCAGCTTGTTCGCGGGGTCCCAGCGCTTGTCGAGGAAGAACGCGTGCAGCGTGCCGTCGTCCGCGACCACCAGGTTCGGCAGGAACTGGTCCGCCTCGCCCGCGTCGTCGTTGACCTTCGCGGGCTCGGTCCAGGTGCGGCCGTGGTCGGGGCTGCTGCGCACGAAGAGGTCCGCGTTCCCCGACGCCTGGTCGCCGTAGATCACCCACAGCGTGCCGTCCGCGTCGTAGGTCGCCTCGAAGTTGGTGCCGGTGCGGAACTCGTTCTCCTCGAAGGGACCGATGGGCGTGTAGCTGAAGCCCACGTTGCCCTCGAGGAAGGTGCGGCCGTCGTCCGTGGAGCGCACCCAATACGTGTCGCTGCCGCGCGCGAAGCCCACCACGACCGTGCCGTCGGGCGCGGCGGCGATGACCCTGCAGCTGCCGCCCTGCTCGGGCGGGAGGGGCTCGGCGATGGCCCACGGGTCGAAGCTCTGGCCGCCATCGCGGCTCGCCAAGACGTGGCAGGAGCCCACGCCGAGGTGGTTGATGGCCTCGAGGATCGAGCCGCTCGCCGGGCTCACCACCATGCGGCTGTAGTCGGTGACGGTGACGAGGTCGGGCTGGTAGGTGATCACGTCCGGCCACGTGTCGCCGCCGTCATGGCTCGTCGCGAGCAGGATCTTCCACCCGAGCAGGCCGGCGCTGCCCGCGACCGCGCGCAGGGGCGTGTCGTAGGTCATGAAGCCAAGGTTGTACACCTCGACGCCGTAGTGCACGTCGCCGTTGGCGCTGAACGCGAGCATGGGATCGGTGTTGCAGGCGTAGCCGAACCACGGGTCGGTCGGCTGCCGGTCCGCGTAGAGGCCGCCGATGTTCTGGTCGGTCCACGTCGCGCCGTAGTCGTGCGTGACCTGCACGGCGTTCCACACGCAGTCCGCGCTCGCGGCGGTGCCGACCTCCTTCGCCCCGATGACGACGTTGCCCGGGTCGGTCGGGTTCACGCCCAGCCACAGCTCCTGCTTCCAGCCTTCGGTGTGCGACGCGCGCGCTTCACAGGCTTGGGGCCACGTCGCGTCGCGGGCCTGCTCGAAGGCGCCGAGGGTGCAGTCGAGGGTCCACGCATTGCTCATGGACGCAGGCGCGAGGTCGCCGGGCGTCGGCGTGGCGCTGAGGCAGCCGGCGAGGGCCAGCGTGGCCAGCGGCGCGAGGAGGCGCATGGAGCCGCGATGGCCTCCGGGGCCTTGTAGGCTTCCGTGGCCGCGTGGCCGCGCCTAGCCTTTCCTGACGTGCGCGGCCGCGATCACGGTGGTGGCGCCGTTGCTCGCGTCGGGGAAGCCGCCCCACACATGATCGCCCACCGCGTCGACCCCGATGTAGTCGCCGATGAACGGGAACCCTTCCTGATGCACGCCGAGGTCGCCGTCGAAGCTCGCGCTGGTCACGCGCTCGTTGGTCCACGTCGCGCCACCGTCGAGGCTCACGGCGTGCGTGATGTCGATCAGCTTGTGGGCTGGATCGTGGCGCTTGTCGAAGAAGAACGCGTGGACGCTGCCGTCGCCGGCGACCGCGAGGTTGCCCATCCATTGGTGCGAGGTGGTGTCGTCGTCGTTGACGCGCACGGCGTCGCTCCACGTCGCGCCGTCGTCGCTGGAGGAGCGCACGAACACGTCGGCCTCGTCCACGTCGGCCGCGCCGTACAGCGCGTAGAGCGTGCCGCGGCGCGGGCCGTCGGTGAGGTCGTAAGCCAGCTCCATGCCGCTGCCGACCCTGTACTGCGACTCGCTGAAGCCCTGGATCGGCGTGTAGGTGAAGCCCTCGTTGGCGTCGAGCCACGTGCGGCCGTCGTCCGTCGAGCGCGCGACCACGACGCGCCCGAGCCCGCCGCCGCCGAAGAGCAGGCCGTCGCCGACGAGCGCGACGGTGCCGTCGGGCGAGGCCGCGATGGCCGCGCAGGGGATGCCCTGCGTGGAGAGGGGGATCGTGAACAGGTCCGCGCTCTGGCCGCCGTCGCGGCTGGCGAGGATGTGGCAGCCGCCCGCGGCGCTGCCGATCATCTCGAGGATGCTCTGGGTCGCGGGGTTGATGGTCATGCTGCTGTAGTCCGTGATCACCACCAAATCTGGCTGGTAGGTGATGACGTCGGGCCACGTGTCGCCCCCGTCATGCGAGGTGGCGAGCACGATCTTCCAGCCCGGGATGACGCTCGCCGCGGCCAGGGCGTCGGTGACCGCGGACTTGGGCAGGATCCCGTCGGCGTTCTGGCCGAGGAGGTTGTACTCCTCGACCGCGTAGTGCAGGTCGCCCTTCGCGTCGAACCGGAACATGGGGTCGGTGTTGCAGGCATAGCCCCAGAACGGATCCCCGACCTGCCGGTCGCTGTAGTTGCCGCCGATGACCACGTCGCGCCACGTCGCGCCGGCGTCGTGGGTCACGGACACGCCGTTCCACACGCACTCCTTCGAGCTGGCGGGGTTGAGGTCCTTGGCGCCGATCACCACGTTGCCCGGGTCCGTGGGGTTCACCGCGAGCCAGGTCTCCTCCTTGGGGCCGTCGGTGTGCGACGCGCGCGCCATGCAGGCCTGGGCCCACGACGCGTCCGTGGCGCGCTCGAAGCTGCCCAGGTTGCAGTCGAGGGCCCAACCGCCCGTCGCGCCCGGCGCGGCGAGGGGCGCGGGCGGCGGCGCGGACAGGCAGCCTGCGAGCATCAGGGCCAAGAGGGCCAGCGCGGGCGTGCGCATGGCGCGGCGACGCGCGCCGGGAGCCATGAGGCTTGTGGCGGCCGCGTGCCCACGCCCCCTGCACGAGCCGAGGCTCCGCAAGAGCGCGCTTGCGGCGAACGCGCGGCTCCGCGCTGCTTTTATCATGCAACCTGAATACGCAGGCTCCGCGAGGGATGCACACCATGGACCCCATCGGCGAGGCCATCATGCGGAGCCAGCAGTTCCGGGGACCGCTCAGCCACGAGACCGAGGTCCGCCAGATCGCGGGCGACCTGCTCACCGCGTACAAGCAGGGCGTCCTCGACGCGCACGACCTGCGCACCATCGCCGACTGCATCGAGACCGGCGTGCGCAAGGGCACGCGGTTGAAGGCGGTCTGAGGCTCAGTCGAAGGCCGCGTACATCCGCGGCCCGCTCGTCAGGCGCGCGATGGTGCCCACGCTGGCGCGGCTCTGGGCCGGGGTGCCCGTGGGCGCGATGCAGGCCGCGCTGACGCAGCCATCGGCGTAGCCCACGATGATGCGCCCCTCGACGTCGACCGTCGCGCCCTGGAAGTCGAGCAGGTTGCGGCACGGGTTGTTGCCGCCCTGCAGCCAGATGCAACCGCGCTGCACCGGGTCGCTGGGGGTGGTGTCGACGATGCTCCACGTGGCGCCGTTGTCCACCGTGATGCTCACGTACAGGTGCCACGCGCCGGCGAAGTCGTCGGACTGGTCGTCGCCCGCGGTGGTCGTGCCGTAGAACGCCATCGCGGCTCGCCCTGCGTCGCCCGCGACCATCATGGGGAACTCGGTGTTCTGGATCGTGCCCGTGGGGTCGACGTTGACCGGCGCGGCGAACTCGGTGCCGACGTCGTCGCTCCAGCTCACGCTGGGCTTGCCCTGGCTGCTCATGGCCACCCACACGCGGCCGCCGCGGTCGATGGCGATGACCGGATCGCTGAGCGCGCGGCGGGCGTCGGGAATGTAGGTCGTGGCCCAGGTCACGCCGTCGGTGCGGCTGATCTCGATGCCCTGCTCGCCGATCTCCGCGCCGGGGCAGAAGGCGTTGGGGACATAGACGGTGCCATCGCGCCCGACCACCGGGTGTCCGGTGAGGCCGCCGCAGACGTCCTGGAGGTTGATCGGCACGTACGGCCCCCACGTGAGGCCGTCGTCGTCGCTGCGCATGCACACCGCGTAGCCCAGCTGAGCGCAGTAGTACATGGCGTCGAGGGCGCCGTGGGCCTGGGTTGGGAGGTAGGTGTCGGGGTTCACGTTGCCCTGCGTGGGCACGTTGAGCCGGTGCGGCCCCGCGCCCATGCCGGGGTGGTCGAAGAACGGGAAGGTGATGGCCGGCTCCGTGGGCACCCAGTAGTGCGTGCCGAGGGTGAGGCCGTCGCCGCCGACGACGGGCAGGTCGGTGGTCATGAAGAGCTGCCCGCCCGCGCCGACGAGCTGGCCGACGTAGGTCTTGCCCGAGTTCGGGTTCGTGTACAGGATGGGATCGAGGGTCAGCACCTGCAGCGCCGGCGACACGTCGGTCCACGTCGCGGCCGGCGGGCTCACGGCGTCGTTCCAGCGCACGCGGTCGATGTCGAAGAAGCGCTGGAAGAAGACGTTGTTCGTGTGCGGGTTGACGCCGATGCTCGTCTCGCCCGCATCGCCCGGGAAGGGCGAGACGTACTGGTTGAACACGGTCGCGTCCACGATCGGGCCCGCGAGGGCCGCGGCCGGGACCGCCATCATCGCCGCCAAGAGTGCCGTGGTGCCCCAGCCTGCCCGCATGCGCGCGCCTCGGGCGGCCACCTGGGGCGAGGGCCATGAAGCTTCCCTGCGCAGGCTCGCCGCGCGCCAGGGCTTGTGGACGGACGGGTCCAGGCCCAACGTCCAAGTGCGGCCCGCGCGATGCCGGGCCATGCGCGGCTTCGCGTACTACAGCCCCGCGACCGACCCGCCGCCCGGCGGGCTGTGCCTGAGCGCCTTCGCGATCGTTCGCCGCGGCGCGACGTTCCTGGTGGGCAAGCCGGCGCCCCACGCGCGGTGGAAGGAGTGGGCGCCCAACTGGGACATCTACGACCCCAAGCAGCTGGAGCAGCAGTATTCCTTGTGGCGCCTGCCCGCTGCCTACCTCAAGGAGGGCGAGGGCCCCGACGACACGGCGCGCCGCATCGTGCTCGAGCAGCTCGGCGCGGCGCAGTGCTTCGTGCGCGCGCAGCGCACGTACAACTTCCACGATCCCAGCTCCAGGTTCCCGGGCGCGAAGCATTGGGACCTGTGCTTCGTGTACGAGGTCGATGCTGCTCCAGCCGAGGGGCGCGCGTTGCCGTGGTGGCGCGAGCTGCGGTGGGTCAACGCTGCGGACCTGGACGCGGACGACTTCGGCAGCAGCATCGGCGACCTCGCGCGCGAGCTGGGCCTGGTGGGGTAGATTCAGGCTCGGCGACCTCCCCGGTGCAGCTTGATGGCGCTCGCCGCGATGCGGGGCGCGTGGACCCGACCGAGATGCGGCTGCGGAGAATCGAGTTGATCCTCCAGGCCGCGCAGAAAAACGCGGATCTCCAGAGCCACTGGCGCCTCGCGGTGCTGGGGGCAGGATTGACCCTGGCGGGGAGCACGACGTTCGGTGCCTTCTTGGGTCAATTGCCCTGGGCACCCGCGGCCGCGGCGACCTCGGGCGCGGCGATCATCGTGCTCCTCGAGATCCGCGCGCTGCGCCGCATCTCCATGAGGCTGCAGGTAGCGACGGTCCAGGCCGTCCGCGACATCGACACGTTGATGAGGGAAGGAGGTGAACAGGATGCAGATGGCGAAGTGGCCGACCCCGGCTGAGATCGAGGCCGACACGGCGAAGTGGCTCGTGCTCCTGCACGGGATCTCGGATCCCAGTTGGCTCTGGCCGAAGGAGCCGAAGCGCGGCCGCCGGGACGCCCGCCAAAGTTTTAAGTAGGGCACGCGCCTTGCTCGGCCCGGGCTCGCCATGACCAAGGGCACCGCCTCGATGGGCAAGCGCGGCGCGAATCCCACCCACCGGCGCTGCCGGCGGTGCGGGCATGCGTCCTTCCACATCCAGCGCGAGCGGTGCGCCCGGTGCGGGTACCCGGACGCGAAGATCCGCGTGTACGCGTGGATGAAGCCGCGCAAGCGCGGCCAGTAGGCCGCGCCGCGGGCCCAAGCCTTTTTTGGCTGCTGCGCCATCGGGCCAGCGTGGCCAAGAAGCCCCGCACGATGCGCACCTCCCTCCGCTCCGCGAGCAAGGTGCAGGAGCGGGGCCTGCAAGCCTTGGCCGACCGCCTCGCGGGCGAGCCGGCCCTCGCGCTTCCGGTCTGTGTGGGCCACGCGAGCCATTTCAAGCGCGCGCAGAAGGCGGTGATGAAGGCCTGGGAGGCCCGCGACGACCCGGCCAAGCTGGCGAAGCTCGCGCGCGGGGGCCCCCCGCTCGGGCGCGCCTACGCCGCGACGCTGCTCATGGGCCAGACCGACGAGCAGGTGATCATGCTGCAGGTGAACACGCCCTTCGGCAAGGTCCCCGTCGCGTCGCGCGGCAAGGCCAAGGCCATCCACCTCGTCGGCATGCAGCACCTCGACGACCGCAAGCTCCGCCTCATGATGGTCATCGACCTCGTGACGCGCAAGCGGCTGGCGTTCTACAGCATGCCCGGCGGCAGCTTGATCTGCGGCGGCAAGAGCGCCGCGCCGCCCGCCGAGTTCGTGCAGGCCGAGGTGCAGGGCCTGGGCTTGATCAAGGACCCCGAGGGTTGGGGCTGCGCGCACGCGATCCACGCGCCCGAGCGCCTGACGCTCCGGTGGGCGCCCGCGGGCACGAGCCTGCGCAAGTGCGGCGCCTGCGCGCGCGAGGGCAACATGCTCCACACCATCGTGCAGCACATGGCCGCGCCCCGCGTGCTCGAGGGCTTCGAGGTGCAGGTGGAGCTGGCGCCGCTGCCCGCGCAGGGGTCCCAGGCCGTGGAGCTGCCCACGAGCCCGCCGCTCGACCCTGCCGCGCTGGAGCGCTACCGCAAGGGCGAGCTCGACGACGCGGGCCTCATCGCAGCCCAGAAGGCAACGAGGCTCGCGCAGCTGCGCACGCTGCCGGGGCCGCTGTATGTCAACAACGGCGTGAGCTTCGGCGCGGACCTCGACGCGTTCCTCACCTCGCTCGGTCCCACGCCCCTCGAAGCGACCGCGCTGCGCGGCGCGCTGCAGGGCCACACCAAAGCCGTGGTGCAGGAGCGCGGCTCGCCCTCCAAGGTGCTCACGGAGCTATGGCCGGAGCGCGGGCGCCCAGCCCTTGAGGCGGTCGCGAGCAGCGCGGCGATCGCGGAGCAGATCTTCGCGGCCCACGATGTCGGAGCCAAGGGGGTTGGACCAGCGCTGCAGCAAGCGCAAGCGCGCGGCCTGCGCGAGCAGACCGACAGCTCCTTGCCCAGCTACCGCGACCTGCCCCCGGCGGCGCGGCTGGCCGACAAGGTCGCGCGCGCGCACCGCGCGCACGGCAGGGGCGCGGCCATCGCTGCCCTGGAGCAGTCGGACGACGCGCGCGTGAAGGCGGTCGTGCACGCCTTCGAGCTCGCGCTCGGCGCGGGGCAGGGCAAGGAGTGGAAGTACAGCCCCACCGAGCAGGACCTCGCGCACACCTTGCAGGGCCATGCTGCCGCGCTGCTCGCCGCGGAGCCCGCGCGCTACCACGAGCACCTCGCCGCGCTCGCGCGCGCGGCCGGCGTGAGCGAGGAGCTGCGGCGCGCGTGAGGCTGCCGAAGGCCTGAAATAGTCCCAGCCGA
>DASYRW010000110.1:0-5901 GCA_036003985.1 Thermoplasmatota archaeon | reverse complement strand
CCCTGCCGCTGGCCCTGACCGGCGCCTGGATGCTCGTCGAGCTTTGGGGCGAGCTGACCTTCGGCGGCGTCGACAACGACCTCTTCGGTGACCTGGCGTTCGCGGGCTTCCTCGCGACGTTCCTCGGCGCGCTGTTGCTCTTCGCAGCCCGCGCGGCCCGGTCGGCCGAGGGACGGGACGTCCAGCGCTACGCGCTGCTGAGCGCGGCGCTGCTGATGTACCCGGCGGTGTTCATCGGCATGAGTAGCGTGCCGACGCCCGAGGGCATCGCGGCCGGCCTGGCGGCCCTGCGGACCTCCTTCGGCTTGTCGGGCCTCGCCGCGGGCGTGGCGCTCTGGTCGCTGTTCCTCGTCGGAAACGGGTTGCTGATCCTCGGCGTGCTGGCCGTGCTTTGGCTGCGGATCGCCCGCGCGGGCGGCGGCGCCCCGGCGCGGTCGGCGCGCGACGTGGCGTGGCTCGCCCTCGGGCTGCCCCTGCTGGGCGCGATCTTGGAGGTGTGGCTGGAGGGCGTCGTGGGGCCCTGGCCCGCGCCGCTGAACGCCGGCCCCCTTGGCCTGTCGCGCACCATCGCGGTGCTGATCCTGGCCTACGCGATGCTGCGCCACCAGCTCCTCGACATCGACGTCAAGGTGCGCTGGACGATCCAGCAGAGCACGATCGCGGCGGCGTTCATCGGCGTGTTCTTCGTGGTCAGCGAGAGCGCGCAGACGCTCCTCGCGGGCTCCGTGGGGCCCTACCTCGGCATCGCCGCCGCAGGCTTGCTGCTCTTCGCGATGGCCCCGCTGCAGCGCGCGGCGGAGCGCGTGGCCGGCGCGGCCGTGCCACACGCAAGGCGCCAGCTCCCGCCCGAGGAGCGCGCAGCCCTGTACCGCGACACGGCGCGGATGGCGTGGGCCGACGGCCGCCTCACCCCCGACGAGCGCCGCCTGCTCGACGGCCTCCGCGAGCGGCTCGGGCTGAGCGCGGACGAGGCCAGCCGACTCGAGCGCGAGGTCCTGCCCGGGCCCACGTTCTGACACGTCAACACGTCAAGACCATCCAGCGAAAGGCCAAGGCGTTCCGAAGGATCTTCAGCCGCGGCTGCGGTGCCTTTCCTTCCAAGGTTCACCTCCCTTGTTCGTGGGGCCCCCGGCCGGGGCGCGGGTCGCCGCGTCCCTCCCTCTCCTTCCATCTAATCGTGGGCGAAGAACACGTCCGCGCGCAGCTGCTGGTCGAGCGCGTAGAGCTGGTCGTCGATCGCGCGCGCAGGCTCAGGGGCGACGCCCTGGAACACCGCCGACGCGAGGGCGACGCTATGCTCGTTGACGGCGCCGTAGCCAATCAGCGGGAACTGGGGCAAGTCCGCCGGCACGAGCGCCCACGGCACGGGCAGCGTCCAGCAGCCCTGGCAGAAGGGGTTCGTGCCCAGGCCGTGCGCGACGAGGAGATCGACGGGGAGCGGCTCGCCCTCGGCGGCGCCGGCCATGAAGTGCAGAAGGCCATCGTCGCGGCCCTCGACGGGCCGCGGTTGCGCCGTGTGGCGGTAGACGCGCGTGAGCTCCTCCAAGGTGAACACACCGTCGCTCAGCGGCCCGCGCACGGGCGTATCGCCGCTGGAGGCGCGCGCGACCACGCCGCCGTGGATGCCGGGCCCGCTGACGTCGGCGAAGATGCGCCGCGCCTCGAGGATGACCGCAGCGGCTCCACCGGCCGCATAGGGCGCAGCGGCGCTCGTGCAGCAGCTGATCGGGTCAGGCTCCCACCGCGTCAAGTCGTCGTTGGCGGCGGCCCAGCCGCCGAAGGCGTCGGCCGCGACGTGCGCGGGCGCGCCGGCCCAGGCGGTGACGTGGCCGTTGTCGTGGCCGCCGACGAGCAGCACACCGGGCGCGGCGGTGCTCAGCGCGTAGGTCGGGGTGGGCGCGAAGCCCATGATGTAGCCCGCGCCGTTGCCGCTGGCCGCGAGGGTCGGCATGCGCTGCGCGGCGTACTCGAAGCTCAGCCCCACGCTCATGGGGTTCGCCGGGTCGTCGCCGAGGTTCTCCACCGGGGGCGGGACGAGGTTCAGCCACGAGTTGCTCTGCACGTCGATCCAGCCCTGGTCCGCGGCCCAGCGCACGCCCTCGGCGCCGAGGCCTTCGATCTCCACGATCCTGCATGATGGGCACAGGCTGTGGTCGTTGCCAGCGGCGCGGCTCGCGGTCATGGTGCCGTGGCCGTGCTCGTCGAGGATGGGCAGGTCGTCGGGGCACGGCGGGAGCCCGAGCGTGCTCGCCACGATCCCGCCGGGGCGGTTGACCGCGTTCGCCGGCGGGATGTCCACGAGGGGACAGCGGACACCGCCCGCGCCGAGGCTGATGGCCCCGATGATCTTCGTGCCGGGGATCCAATACAGCTGGCCGCCGAGGAGGTTCTCCCACAGGTCGTGGTCGGCCGCGCGCGCGGTGGCGAAGTCCGGCGCGTCCAGGCTGAGGTCCAGCGCGATCGCGCTGCAGGGGTAGCCCGGGATGTACGTGCACGGGTGCTGCTCCGCGAGCGGGCTCGGGTCGCGGAACGCGACGTGGTACGGGTTGATGCCCGAATCGATGAGCGCGACGACCGCGATCGGCTCCGCGAGCGCCGCGGGCGAGGGCGCGGGCGGCAGCGCGGCGAGGGCGAGGGGCGATCCGAGGACGAGGACGATGGCGATGCTGAGCGCGCGGCGCATGGAGGGCCTCCCCGGCGGGCGATGGAGCTTGCGCGCCTAAGCGTTTCCCTGCCCCGGGCGGAAGCGCCGAGCGATTGCACATCCCTGGCCGACCGGCCGGCCAACGTCGAAGCCACAACGTATAAGGCCCGCGCGGCGGGGTTCCGGCCGGCTGCTCCCATGCGCGTCGTCCCCGTGATCGCCGTCCTGCTCGCCGCGCCCGCCCTCGCGGGCTGCCTCGCCCAGCCCATCGCGCCGCAGTCGCTCGCGCCACCCTTGGAGGTCGGCGCCGTCGAGGTGCCCGAGGGCGCGACCTTGGAGCAGATCCCCGGCGGCGCGGTGCTGCGCTGGGCCGACGTCGCGCTCAGCCCCTTCCGGAGCAACGTCACCATCCCGCGCGGCGCGACCCTCGTGCGCATCACCGCTACGGTGGCGGACAACGTGCCGGTGAGCGTCGGCATGAGCCACGCCGAGACGGGCCGACGCCGCTGCAATGGACCTTTCGTCACCGCGTGGGATGTCAGCTACGTGGGCTCGGTGAGCTGCGCCGGCCTGACGGCCATGGACCAGCTGCCTGCGGTCTGGGTGGTGTCCGCCTTGGCCGCTGCGACGCCCGGCGCGACGCCGCTCGACCCCGCGACGCCCGCCATCGGCTCGGTGCAGGTGGAGCTGCTCAGCGGGCCCCTCGACGGCATCGCCGCGCAGCTGGACCTGCGCCAGCTCAGCATGCTCACCTACGATCTGCTGCCCACCTCGTTCGTGGACATCCCCGCCCACGATGGCGCGCTGCTGCACCTCGAGGTCACGCGGCCCGACACGTCCGAGAAGGTGCCCGTCATCCTCGCGAGCAGCCCGTACAACCACGCCGAGCGGGCCGCGGGCCGCATCGCGCAGTGGACCTACTTCGTGCAGGATTGGGCGAAGCGCGGCTACGGCGTCGTGATGGCGGACGTGCGCGGCTTCGGCGAGAGCGGCGGCTGCGTCGAGGTGTGGGGCCCCAACGAGCAGCGCGACCAGGCGACCCTCGTCGACTGGGCGGCGAGCCAGGAATGGAGCGATGGCAACGTGGGCTTCTACGGCCAGAGCTACGTCGGCACGACGCCGGTCGAAGCGGCGGTGCAGGCGCCCGACGCGCTGAAGGCCATCGTCGCCATCGCCCCGGTCATCAACGCCTACGACGACTGGCACTTCGGCGGCGTCCCGAATGGCGAGGCAGCGGGCAGCACGCAGGGCTACCAGCGGCTGGGCACCGAGGCGATGATGCCGCCGGATCAGGACCCGATCCGCGCCGCGGACAACACCGCGAATGGCCTCTGCGATCCGACGCTGGCCGCGCGCGCCAACGACCCGCGCGCCCTCTACGATCAGTTCTACGAGGAGCGCAACTTCAGCGCCCGCGCCTCCGAGGTGAAGGCCGCGGTGCTGTACACGCAGGGCTTCGAGGACAGCAACGTGAAGAGCGCGATGATCACGCACTGGTTCAACGCCCTGCCGTCGAAGAAGCTGGGCCTCTTCGGCCACTGGATCCACCAGCACCCGACGCGCGCCGACCAGGAGGTCCTGTTCCTCGCGTGGATGGACCAGTACGTCAAGGGCAAGCCGATGGGCTTCGAGCGCCTGCCTGGGGCGGACGTCGTCGCCAACGACGGCACGCACCGCACGGCCGACGCGTGGCCGCCGGCAGCGCCCGCATGGCAGGCGCTGTACCCCGACTTCGCGTCGCTCACGCTCAACGCCGAGCCCTCCGAGGGCGCGGGCGCGTTCCTCGTCACCCCCGAAGGCCCGCCGCTGCAGCTCGGGCTCCCCGCGACGGCGGTCCCCTACCAGCTCAGCGCGGAGGGTCCCGCGCCCGCCGGCCTGAGGTTCGCGGGCGACGCGCGGGTCCACCTCAAGGCGACGCTGCAGGGCATCGACAACGCGCACGTCGCGGCCTTCCTCTACGACGTGGGCCCCGAGAGCGCCGCGCAGGTCACGTGGGGCATGGCGAACCTCGCCCACCGGAACGGCCACGACCGCTACGATCCCATCGGGCCCGGCGAGGTCGTGAGCATGGACCTGCCGCTCCTGCCGACGGAGTGGGTCGTGGCCGAGGGCCACACGCTCCGCCTCGTGGTGCGCGCCGCGCACGTCACCGACTGGTTCGCGGTCGACCCCGGCCGGCCGGGGATCGTGACGCTGCAAGGAGGCGCCGACGGCACGGCCCTGCTGCTGCCGCTCGCGCCCGCGGAGGGCGTTGCGCCGCTGCCCGCGAGCGCGTCGCTCTAACTACGGCAGCGCGTCGACGGCGGCGCGCGCCAGCTGATCGGCCTCGAAGAGCGCGTCGTCGGCGGTGCGGTCCGGCAGCCCGGCCTGGCCGCGCAGGATGCTGACCGCGTTCGCCACGCTCAGGCCGTCGACCGCGCCGTAGCCGACGAGCGCGAAGGCGGGCGCGTCATCGGGCACGTCGCCCCACTGCAGGGGGTAGGTCCAGCACGCGGGGCAGTAGGGGTTCTGCCCCGGCTCGGTGAGCGGGTCGGGCAGGTCGTCCTGGCTCTTCGCGGTGGCGAGCCAGTGCACGAGGCCGTCGTCGGGGCCCTCGACCGGCCGCGGGCTCGCCGTCGCGCGCAGGAGGTGGTGGAGCTCGCCGAGGTCGAGCCGGCCGTCGTCGAGCGCGCCACCGGGCACCACTCGGCCCCGCGCGCCGACGCCATCGTGCCACCCCGTGCCGGCATGGCCGAGCAGGCGGCGCGCCTCGAGCAGGACGGCAGCCGCGCCGCCGGCGGCGTAGGGGCTCGCGGCGCTGGTGCAGCAGGCCTCGTGGGAGGGACCGAAGGCGTCCATGCTCGTCGCGTTCGCGTGCCAGCCGCCGTAGCCGTCCGCGACGACGTGGTGCGGCGTGCCGGGGTAGAGGTTCACGCGGCCGTTGTCGTCCGCGCCGACCAGCAGCACGCCGGCCGCGCCCGTCGCGTACGCGAGGGTCGGCTCGCCCACGCCGCCCTGGAACGCGACGCCGTTGCCGCTCGCCGCGAAGACGAGCATGCGTTGCGCCGCGAAGGCGAAGGCGTCGCGGATGCCCGCGTTGCCGAGGGCGAGACCGTCCACCTCGACCGCGTCCGGCACGACGCCGGGCACAAGGTCGCCCCACGAGTTCGTCTGCACGTCGATCCAGCCTTGGTCGGCCGCCCACCGCACGCCTTGCGCGCCGAGGCCTTCGACGCTCACGATGCGGCAGCTCGGGCAGAGGCTGTGGTCGGGCGCGG
>DASYRW010000109.1:0-22364 GCA_036003985.1 Thermoplasmatota archaeon | reverse complement strand
TCATGAGCGTAGCCGTGTCTGTGGCCGGGTTGTAGCGCAGGATCTGGTTCAGGTAGGAGGCGGTGTTGTTGTAGCCTCCGAAGATGTAGGCGTTGGAACCATCCCACACGGCGCTCGTCCAGCCGCGTTCGGTGGGGAAGGCCGCCGTCATCGTGGTGAGCGTGTCCGTCGAGGGGTCGTATCTCGCAACCTGGTTGAGGTAGGAGGAGACGTTGTCGTAGCCTCCAAAAATGTAGGCGTTCGACCCGTCCCACACGGCGCTCGTAGCGTCCCGTGCGGTCGGCAGGGCCGCACTCAACACCGACGTCGCATCGGCCCGGGCGGGGGGCACCGAGATGCTCAGCGCCGGCAGCAGCAGTACGGCCACGACCAAGCCCACGCGGCCGCGGCGGAAGCCCGTGGGCCCTTCCCCGCGGCCGGCCACCGCACGATCCGCGCTCATCTCCGCCAAGCCCCCGCCACGGCGGACCCATCGGGTCGGGCCTACATAGCCATCACCAGGCTCGTTCCTGGACGCGCCATGGAGGCCCGCGGACCTCGCTGGCGTTGTGCAGAGAAGCTTCTTGGAGCCATGTCCCCTGCCGGGGCCATGCGCATCCTTGGGGTGTTCGCTGGCTTGCTGGTCGCCCTTCCCGCGGCCGGCGCGCCGGGCCCAGCCGCGCCCGAGGGCCAGTTCGCGTGCTTCGGCCTCGCGCCGCTGCAGACGAGCTGCGTGCTGCCCAACTACAACGCCGGCAGCCTCTACGTGCGCGGCCCTTGCCCGGTCAACCAGGGCTTCGTGAACTGCTTCTTCGGCACGATCCGCGGCGCCATCGTGTCCCAGGAGACCGGCGCGTCCTTCAGCATCACGTGCGACATGCTGCCGGGGCCCATCGACGCCGCGGGGTTCGTCGCATGCACGCAGGAAGGCTCGGCCGGGGACGTCGCGCCGCCCTTCGACATCGTGTGCGACGCGTTCTTCTACGACATGGACACGCCGGGGGGCGTCGGCGTGTTCGAGTGCGGCGTCGTGCTCTGAAGGCTCGGCGCCGCGGTTTGTCCGCGCTGCCGCGTCATCTGTCCGGCACGGGCACCGCGCGAAGCCGCAAACCTTATGGTCAGCGCCGTCCGAAGGCTTGACAGGGCTGTCAATGACCTTTACAGCGGTGTTCGGCGACGCGCCCTCCGCCCGCATCCTCGATTTCCTGGCGGAGCACGCGGAGTTCGACTACAACATCAGCGAGCTCGCGAAGCACAGCGGGGTGGCTCGGCCGACGGTGTACAAGGTCGTGGCCGACTTCCTCAAGAAGGGCCTGCTCGTCGAGACGCGCAAGGTGGGCAACTCGCAGCTCTACCAGCTCAACCTCGAGAGCGAGGTCGTGCAGCAGCTGGTCGAGGTCGGCCCCGCCCTGCAGCCCTCCCAGCCCAAGACCCGCGCGCGGCTGCCTGCGCGCAGGGGTGGTGCATGGAACCGATGATCCAGGGCACCGAGCACGAGTACACGCTCTTCAGCCACAAGATGAACCCGCTCGGCATCGACCCCCACCGCTTGGCCCTGGAGCAGATCCGCTCCTCGGAGCTGGCGGTGCAGGGCGAGTTCCTGCGCAACGGCTCGCGCTGCTACTTCGACGTGGGCCACCTGGAGATCAGCACGCCCGAGACGCTGAATTTCATGGACTGCGTGCGCTGGGAGAAGGCCGGCGAGAAGATCGTGGACCTCGCGCGCATCAAGCTCGAGCAGGACCACAACGTCAAGGTCAGCGCGTACAAGAACAACACCGACCCCGACGGCGTCAGCTACGGCAGCCACGAGAACTACTGCGTGCAACGCTCCGTGGAATTCCCGGAGCTGTTCATCAAGAAACTCGTGCCGCACTTGGTCTCGCGCATCATCTTCACCGGCGCCGGCGACGTCATCGAGGGCCGGTACGTGCTCAGCCCGTGCGCCTACCTGACCAGCCAGCTGGTGAGCGGCGGCAACCTCTACAACACGGGCATCCTGCACACGCGCGACGAGCCCCACGCCGACCCGGCCCGTTTCCGGCGGCTGCACGTCATCATCGGCGACGCGCTCATGGGCGAGGTGCCCCTCATGCTCCGGCACTTCTCCACCTCGATGGTGCTGAGGGCGATGGAGCTGGGCAAGCTCAACAACGCGCCGCAGCTCGCCGACCCGCTGGGCGACATGTGGCGCATGGTGGAGCAGATCGTGCCCGAGAAGTGGAAGCTCGAGCTGAAGGACGGCAAGAAGGTCAGTCCCATGGAGATCCAGCGCTACTTCCTCGGCGAGGTCGAGGATCAGGTGGACACGAAGGACGAGAAGGAGGCCTTCGCGACCTGGGAGCTGGTGCTGGAGAAGCTCGAGAAGGGCGACGTCAAGAGCCTGATGACCAAGGTCGAGTGGATGAGCCGGCTGAAGGAGGTGGAGCGCATCCTGCAGACGAAGGCCGGCGACCGCCGCGGCGAGCAGATCACGGAGAACATCGAGATCGCGGCGTGCAAGCAGTACAGCGAGGTCGGCGAGTCGCGCTCGCTGTACTACCAGCTCCAGCAAGCGGGCAAGGTGGACCGCGTGCTCACCGACGAGCTCGTGCGCGCGGCCATCTACGAGCCCCCGAAGAACACGCGGGCCGTGGCGAGGGTGAAGATCCTCGAGGACTACGAGGTCGCGAGCAGCGACTGGGCCGAGGTGCGGGTCCTGACGGAGGACGGCGGCTCCGAGACCATCGAGCTGCCCGACCCGTACAGCACCAAGATCCCGATCTGAGGTGATGTGATGCCAGCCAAGCTGAAGAAGAAGAGCAAGCGCGAGAAGAAGCAGGAGATCAAGTTCGACGTCGGCGAGGCCTTCGAGGTCGCGAACGCGAAGGACAAGGACTTCGACCTCGACCTGGACGCGGCGCGCTTCCAGGGCAAGAAGGGCCAAGCAGGGACGCGGACGAAGGCCGCAGCCTGAGCCGCCCGCCCGCGAACGCCCCGCGCCCGCGCTCACCGGAGCCCCCAAATACCGCGAGGGCCTACGCGGCCCGATGACGGACGCGGCCGCCGAGGCGCAGAGCGCGGCCCCGGGCGGCGAGGCTGCAGCCCACGCGCCCCACGGCCCCGCGCCGGTGCGGGCCATGGTCGGCATGGCGGGCCTGTTCGTGGTGAGCATCGGCCTCGCCATGGTGGCCGCGCCCATCTACGCGGCGGAGATCGGCCCGATCTTCTCGGATCCCGAGAACGTCGGCAACGCTGCGGTGTACCTCGGCATCGTGGTGGCCTTCACCGCCCTGATCCTGCTGATCGCGCGCTACAAGAAGGCCTGGCTCATCAAGGGCATCATCCTCGGGGCGGTGCTGTTGAGCCTCGTGTACCTCTTCGGCCCGCTGTTCAGCGCCGCGCTGCGGCCGCGCCTGGGCGACGCGGGCATCACGGCCGCTTGGGCAGGCGCGGCGGTGCTCGCGACGGCGCTGACGATCGCGCTGTACAAGCACCCGGAGTGGTGGGTCGTCGATGCTGTCGGTGTCGGCGTCGCGGCGGGCGCGTGCGCGTACTTCGGCATCAGCTTCGGGCTGTTGCCCTCCTTGGCTTTGCTCATCGCCTTCGCGGCCTATGACGCCATCGCCGTGTACCGCACCAAGCACATGATCGCGCTCGCGGACAACGTCATGGACCTGCAATTGCCCGTCATGCTCATCGTGCCGAAGCACCGCGGCTACAGCTTCCTGCGCGAGAAGGCCAAGCTGAAGGAGAAGCTCGAGAAGGGCGAGGAGCGCGAGGCGCTCTTCATGGGCCTCGGCGACGTGGTCATCCCGGGCGTGCTCGTGGTCAGCGCGCTGTGGTTCCTCAACCCGGCCGCGTATCCCCCCGACCAGCTGCCCGCGTGGATGCCCGCGGCGAGCGGGGGCGTGCCGCCGTGGCTGCTCGTCAGCCTCGGCGCCTTCGCCGGCGCGCTGGCGGGCTACGCGTTCCTGATGACGATGGTCGCGCGGGGCAAGGCCCACGCAGGGCTGCCGAGCCTCAACGGGGGCGCGATCCTAGGCTTCCTGCTGGCGCTGCTGCCCCTCTATGGCCTGGGGCCCTTGACAACGTAGCTCCTCTGCGAGCGCTGCCCAGGCCGCCTCGAGCTCGCGCACGAGCGCGCGGAGCGCGGGGTCGGGTGCGGTGCGGTCGGCCAGCTCGCCGAGGAGCCGGGCGGCCACGTCGAACTGCGCCGCCACGGGGTCTCCGGCCACGACGTTTCGTTCGTGCGAAGGCCTACAAGGCCTGTCGGGGAGCGGCCCTGCGGGCGGGGGGCAGCCGCCCCGACCACGTCCCGGCCGCGTTCGGCCCCCAAACGGCTAAGTGCCCGGGGCAAAATGGCCCCCCGATGCCCGGGGTCCTCATCCTGCTCGGCTCGAAGTCGGACAAGCCCGTCGCCGACAAGGCAGCGGCCGTGCTCAAGGAGCTTGGCGTGCCGTTCCTCGTCACGGTCGCGTCGACGCACCGCAGCCCCAAGCGCGTCGAGGAGCTGGTGACCGCCGACAAGCACGACGTGTACATCGGCATCGCCGGCGTCGCGGCCGCCCTGCCCGGGAGCATCGCAGCCTACACCACCAAGCCGGTCATCGGCGTGCCGTGCTCGGGGGCCGTGAACCTCGACAGCATCCTGAGCATGGTGCAGATGCCACCCGGCGTGCCCGTGGCGACCGTCGGCCTGGACCGCGGCGACAACGCGGCGCTGCTGGCCGCGCAGATCCTCGGTCTCAAGGATCCAGCCTTGGCCCAGAGGCTCAAGCAGTACAAGGCCGCGCAGGCCGAGAAGGTCCTGCGCGATGCGAAGGAAGTCGAGGGCGGCTAATCGCGGACGCCGCGCCCGCGGACCGGCCTCAGATGGCGTACAGGATCGCGTGCCACGTGCCGACGCCGGCCTCGGTGTCCGCGGTGGACGGCAGGAACGGGCCGATGAACGGGATGAGGTTCGGGTCGTAGGCGCCGGTGTGGAAGTTCGCGGTCAGCGTGCCATAGGGGGCGCGTTCGCCCGTGACGGGATCCGGCACGCGCTCGAACAGGCAGTAGACCCCGCCCGCAGCGCCGGGGAACTGGTTGCCGAACAAGGCTGCCTCGGACCAGTTGCAGCGCCCGAGCACCTTGGCCGCGTTCGTGGTGCCGGTCATCTCCAGCTGCGTGGACGCCACGAGCGCCCCGCCAAAGCCGTAACCGCCATTCTGGGGCAAGTAGCCCGTCGGCGCGAGCGTCGGGGGGTTCCATCCCGTGAGCCAGGTGGTCGTGCTCGTGCCCACGATCGTGCACGAGTTCTCCAGGGGCGAGGTTCCGTAGCAGTGCTGGAAGCCGACCTGGTGGTTGTCGGCGCCGCGGTCGCGCGCGAGCTCGCTGGCCCGGCTCACGCCGTTGGTGCCGTCCGAGGCCACCCACACGACCCAGGGGTCGTCCGCGGCCAACGGGGGCAAGGCGCCCGCAGGAAGCGTCGTGGCCGCGAGCAACACAACCAGAAGTCCCACTCCGAGGAATCGCCGACGTGCCAAGTTCCCAGCCTCCGGCCCGGACACCGGCGGACGACCACATGAAGATTCGCTGGAGGCGGTCGCCCTCGCGAGCCTGAGCATGCGATGATTCCCCTGGGGGCCAAAAGGCTGCGCAGCATTTGCGCTGCCGCAGGGCGCGCGCGAGCGGTCTTGGGGCCGAGGCGGCGTGGTCGACCTTCGACGCGGTTCAGGGCACGACGTACAAGATCGCGTGCCACGTCCCGACGCCGGGGGCGAGGCTCGCGGTCGACGGCAACAGCGGGTCGATGATGCTGGGATCATAGCCCCCGTTCCAGAAGTTCACGGTGACGTTGCCGCGCGGATACCGCTCCGAGAGGGGGGCGCCCTCAGGATAGATGTACGTCGGACGGCACGCCAGGAACGGCGCAACGGGGATCTCGCTTCCGTAAAACCCCGGTGTGGCCCACGTGCAATCCAGGAGGATCTTCGTATCGGGGAACATGTCGCCGGTCATCTCCAAGTGCGTGGACGCGACCAAGGCACCGAAGGCGCCGACGGCGCCATTGTAGGGCACGTAGCCTGTCGGCGCGATCGTCGGAGGGGCCCAGCCCGTCAGGAAGATGGCTGGATAGGGCTTGATGTAGGCCTGCAGCGTGCAGGTGTTCTCGAGGGGCGAGGTGCCGTAGCAGTGCTGGAAGCCGGGCTGGTGGTTGTCGGCGAGCCCGTGCGTGCGCGCGAGGTCGCTCGACCGGCTGACGCCGTAGGTTCCGTCCGAGGCGACCCACACCACCCAAGGGTCGTCCGCGGCCGCGGGGGGCACGGCGCCGACGGGGAGCGTCATCGCTGCGAGCGCCAACACCAGGAGCCCCGCTCCGAGGAATCGCCTGCCTGCCACGCCGCCAGCCTCCGACCGGGGACGACGGGACGACCTCATGAAGGTTCGCTGCATGCGGTCGTCCTCGCGAGCCAGGCCATGCGCTCATTCCCACATCGACCTAAAGGCTGCGCAGCATCGGCGCTGCGCGCGCACGCTCGCGATGACGCTCCGCAGGGAAAAGCCTAGCACCCGGGTCGCGCTTCGGGGCGCGAGGCTGGGGGGCTCGGGCGGCCCGCGCGCGCGTCCGCGGCTCCAACGCCTCGGAGGCTGACCTCATGAAGACCCATGCGAGCCTGCTGGTGGCTGGCGCCCTGGCCCTTGTTGCCGTCATCGCCCCTGCGGCGGCCGTGACGGTGAGCACGACGGGCACGACGTACGACTTGGTGGCGGAGACGCTGGACGGAGGCGTCGGCGTCCGATCGGCGGATGGCCCTCCATCCGCGGACGGCGAAACCCTGACCTGCAGTGCGATCGCGCCGGTCGAGACCTTCTGCACCACGGGCACGCACACGATCCCGGCGGGCAGGCGCGTCACGCACCAGCCCTTGCTCGTGTGTCCCATCGCCGAGGGCGTGAGCCTGCCGACGACGTGCTACTTCGGCCGCGTCACGAGCGTCCTCAGCGACGGCGTCAACACGCGCACGTTCTTCTGCGACATCATCGGGCCCTACCAGGTGCCCTTCGCCGGGATCCAGTGCCCCGTGGGCACCGGGACGTACCCGACGGGCACGTTCACGCAGACGTGCTTCGCCACCCCCTACGGCAACGCGTACCCCACCGAAGTGGGCGTGTGGGGTTGCGAGCTGATCTACCTCTGAGCGCCTGGCGTGCCCGCGCGGGGCCAGCGAGCCCCACGCGCTCTTTCTCCACGTCCTTCCGAGCGGAGGCAAGAGAACAGGCCGCGGCGCGCTGGCCGCGGCGGTGCTCAGCAGTTCAGGCACACGCTGAGCGTGTAGAGGCCGTTGGACCTGGTTGGGCTTCCACAGGGCGGGGCGTGGGCGCGCCCCGGCCCCGAGCACGCATCTACCGGACGCGGCTGCCCAAGCCTTTTTGACCCCGCCGCGCTTGTGCCCGCTTGAGGGACATGTTCCAGCCCGACGCCTTCGTGGCCGAGCAGCTGGCCCTGCTGAAGCAGCAGATCCAGGGGCCAGCGGTGATCGCGACCAGCGGCGGCGTGGACAGCACCGTCGCGGCGGCCCTCGTGGCGAAGGCGATCCACAAGGACCTGCACTGCGTCTTCGTGGACACGGGCTACATGCGCAAGGGCGAGCCCCAAGCCGTGGACGCGATGCTCAAGGGCATGGGGGTCACGCTCCACCACATCGACGCGCGGCAGGAGTTCTACGGCGCGCTGAAGGGCATCACCGACCCCGAGCGCAAACGCAAGGTCATCGGCGAGAAGTTCATCCGCATCTTCGAGCGCGTCGCCAAGGAGCAGCAGGCCGAGTACCTGGTCCAAGGCACCATCGCGCCCGACTGGATCGAGAGCGGCGGCGAGCTGCGCGACACGATCAAGAGCCACCACAACGTGGGGGGCCTGCCGGCAGACATGCATCTCAAGCTCGTCGAGCCGCTGCGCGACCTGTACAAGGACGAGGTCCGCGCCCTCGCTCGCCACCTCCGCGTGCCGGTGAGCGAGCGCCAGCCCTTCCCCGGCCCTGGCCTTGCGATCCGCGTGCTTGGCGAGGCCACCCCCGAGCGCACCGAGGTCGTGCGCGAGGCGTGCGCCATCGTCGAGGAGGAGATCGAGGCGGCGGTCAAGGCCGGCAAGATGGAGCGGCCGTGGCAGTACTTCGCGGCCCTGTTGCCGGTCAAGAGCGTGGGCGTGCACGGCGACCTGCGCGCGTACGGCGAGACCATCGTGGTGCGCGCCGTCGGCTCGCTGGACGCCATGAGCGCGCACTACAGCCCCATCCCCCACGACGTGCTCGAGCGGATCAGCGTGCGCATCACGAACCAGCTCGGCCAGCACGTGAACCGCGTCGTGTACGACGTGACGCACAAGCCCCCGGGCACGGTGGAGTGGGAGTAGCGCGAGGGGCGCCGCGGCGCGGGCCCCTCCGGGGCTGCCGTTCGACTCAGGTCACGGTGATGACGCCGGTCTGCCCGGTCTGGAAGTCGCTGCTGTGGTACCGGCAGCGCAGGAGGTACGTGCCCGCCTCGGGGAAGTCCACGGTCGTGGACTCCGCGGGCTCCACGTCGGCATCGCTCAGCGTCTCGCCGCCCGGCCCGCGGATGGTCACGGAGTGGACCGACTGGCCCTCGTTGCGGAAGACGAGGCTGCCGCCCGCCGCGACGCTGGTCTCGTTGGGCTCGAAGGCGTTGTCGATGATGACGACGTCCGCCTCGCCAGCGGTCTCGTTGCTCGTCGACGTCTCGTCGCCGGGCTCCGTCTCGTTCCCGTACTCCGTCGTCGTCGTGTTGGTCGCCGAGGTTTCGCCACCGTAGGGGGGTGCCGTCTCCGGAGGGTTCTCTGGTTGGATCGTGTCGGGGGAGGAGGTGCACCCGGCCAGCAGCAATGCCATCACAGCGAGACCGAGCGCGCGTCGGCGGGACATCCATTCACCGCACCGGCCGCACGCGCTGCGCCACTTGAACGTGCTGGATCGAGCAGCGTGCTCGGGTCCGCGCTCGGGCGCGCGTGCGCGATGCCACGATGGACACGTTCGCGCCCAGCCGACGTCACGAAGGCACGCGCGACCTCGCAAGCTACAAGAAGGGGGCCCGCGTTGGGCGGCCATGGCGCTGCGCGTCTACGTGGTGGACAACGGCGGCCAGTGGACCCACCGCGAGTGGCGCGTGCTCAAGTACCTCGGTGCCGACACGAAGATCGTGCCCAACACCACGCCCTTCGACCAGCTGCAGGACGCGGACGGTCTCGTGCTCAGCGGCGGGGCGCCCCGCGTGGGCATTGGCGATGCGCTGGGACGATGCGCCGAATACCTGGACACGGCGCGCGTGCCGATCCTGGGCATCTGCGCCGGCCATCAATTCATGGCGACGCACTTCGGCGGCAGGGCCGCGCCCGGCAAGACGCCCGAGTTCGGCTCGGCCGAGGTGGTCATGGACGCGCCGGACGACACGATCCTTGCCGGCTTGCCCAGCAAGTTCCGTGCGTGGGAGAACCACAACGACGAGGTCGCGGCGATGCCGAAGGGCTTCGTCAAGCTCGCGCACAGCGAGGCCTGCCAGGTGCAGGCCATGAAGCACGAGGCGCGGCCGCTCTTCGGCCTGCAGTTCCACCCCGAGGTGGAGCACACCGAGCACGGCGAGCAGATCTTCCGCAACTTCCTCGCGGTCTGCGAGCGGCTGCGCGCGCAGCGGCCGACGGCCTAGCTCGAGCCCAGCAGCCATTGGCCCGTCTCGGCCCCGAGGGGCGTGTCGTAGCCCGCGACGAGCAGCGCGTGGTCGGGTGCGCCGTCGCCGTCGAGGTCCACCGGCTCCACGTGGAAGCCGGCGCCCCACAGCGCGGTGATGGCGTCGAGCGTGAGGGCCGCGCCAAGCTCCGAGGCGTCCGCGCCCACGAGGAGGGCTGCGTCGCTGTTGCCCGTGCCGGCGCCGACAGCGAGCACGGAGCTGCCATCGAGCGCCGCCGCGCCGACCCGCACGCCTGGGTCGCGGTCCTGGGTGCGCGCGCCGCCTTCCAGGGTCGCAGCGATCACCTCAGGGACGCTGTCGCGGTCGCGGTCGCCGGCGACCCGCGCCTCCGGCAGCACGAAGAACGTGCCGAGGTCGTTGTACAGCTCCGCGGGCGCCGCGGCGTCGAGGTCCTCGGGGAGCCCGTCGCCGTCGTGGTCGGCCGCGCAGATGATCGCGTTCGAGGCGCCGGGGAGGCACACGGGCTCGGCGCCCGCGGTGGGGAGCAGGCAGAGCAAGGCAGCGAGCACCAGGGCGGAGCGGGCGAGCATCAGCGATCCCTGGTCGCGTGCGGGCCGGCGGGGCCACCACCTTTTTCCTCGGGGGCTTGCACGCCCGGGACTCGTCCAGCTCGCAACCCGGCGGTTGCGCCGGGCACCGCGTCGGGCGGGAGCCGTTCAAGGTCCAATCCGGGCGTGGACCGGGCGAGGCTGCGCATGGAGGCGAGCACGACGATGACGATGCAGGGCTTCGCGGCCACGGCCGCGGCGCCGCGGCCGGCGCGGCGCGGGGCGCCACCCCCCCTCGGGAACCCGCAGCGCGTCCGCATCTACGACCTGATCCGCGCCGAGCCCGGCATCCACCTGCACGGCGTCAGGGCCCGCATCGGCCTGAGCTGGGGCACCACGGTGTACCATCTCGACGTGCTGAGGCGCGCCGGGCTCGTCGTGGCGGAGCGCCACGGCCGCCACCTCCACCACTTCGCCACAGGCGATCCCGCGGCTCGCCATTGGGAAGCGGTCGCGGTCATGCGCCACCCCACGGCGCGCGCCATCGCGGAGCTTGTGCAGGCATCGCCTGGCGTGCACCAGAAGGTCATCTGCACCCAGCTGGCCATCACCCCCTCGCTGGCGAGCTGGCACTTGGGCCGGCTCCGCGCGGCGGGGGCTGTGGACGGGGAGCGCGCGGGTCGCCATGTGCGCTACCGGCCCGGGCCCGCGCTCCTCGCGCTGGCGATGCCCGCCGTGCCGGCCGCGCCCGCCATCGCCTAAGGGAGCGCGCCGAACTCGCGCTTGTAGCGCTCGCGCAGCTGCGCCTCGGTGGGCAGGTTGGCTTGGGCCCCCACCGCCTCGAGCACGAAGGCCGCGCACACGCTGCCGAGCTTCGCGCACGCCTCGAGCTTGTGGCCGCGCGCGAGGCCGTACAGGAACCCGGCGCGGTGTGCGTCGCCCGCTCCACTGGGATCGGTGAGGCGCGCCTTCGCGGCCGGCGACGTCAGCCGCTCGTGGGCGAAGTGCAGCGTCTGGCCCTTGGGGCCGCGCGACTCCACCACCACGTCTGGGCCAGCGGCGAGGAAGTCCTCGATGCCCATGTCGAGGGCCTTGCCGAGCCAGCGCAGCTCGTGCTCGTTCAGGAACAGCACATCGACGTGCTCCAGGCACGCGCGGATGTCCTCGGGGTCGCGGTGGAAGATCTCCTGGCCGGGGTCGAAGGTCACGCGCTGGCAGCGCGCCATGAACTCGGGATAGGACGCGATCTCGCCCGCGGCGAAATGGGCCAGCCCTGCCCGGAAGGGAGGAGCGCGGCCCATCTCGACGCTCGCCCCGGGCATGTAGTAGATCTGCTGCTCGCCCTTGGGATCGGTGAAGAGGTACGCGCGCGACGTGGGCAGGTCGCTGAAGTGCAGGTGGTCCAGATGCACGCCGAGCCGCTTCAGGCGCTGGCCGTAGTCGCTCTTGGGGAAGTCGCGCCCGGCGCTGCTCACGAGGGTCGGCTTGAGGCCCAGCGTCGCCAGCGCGGCGGCGACGTTGCCCGCGCAGCCGCCGAAGTCCTCGCGCACCTCGCGCACGCGAGCGGTCTCGTGGCGTCCAGGCAAACGCTCGACGAGCGCGATGGTGTCCAGGGCGACGGTGCCCATGACCGCCAGCACGCGCCGGCAACGGGCCCGGGGATCAAAAGCTGATTGGGCCGACGCTGCGCGCCGCGGGAAGCCTTTTCCGCCCCCCGCGCCTTCGCGCCCCGTGCGCGCCCGCCGGCTCGCCCTGGGCTTGCTCCTGCTCGCCGCGCTGGGCGCGGCGGTGCGGCTCGCGCCGCTGCTGGCCTTCGAGGTGTGGGGCAGCGACACGGGGGAGTACCACCGGCTCGCGGCGACGCTGGTCGCGGAAGGACGCTTGAGCACGGCCTACGACGGCTGGGGGATCGCGTACCCATGGTTCCCCGGCTTGTACGCGGTGGCGGGCGGCGTGAGCGCCATGACGGGGCTCGATGTGCGCTGGACGCTCGCGGTGCTCGTGCCGGCTCTGGCGGGCCTGTCCGGGGTTGGCGTCGCGCTGCTGGCCTACGAGCTGAGCCGGCGCGCCGATGCTGGGCTGCTCGCGGGCGCGGCGGCCGCGGTCGTCATGCCGCACGCCTTCGCCACCTCCCATGCCATGCCCGGCGCGCTCGGCCACGTCCTGCTGCTCGGGTCGTTGCTGCTGGCGTGGCGCGCGGGCCGCGAGCGCGCGCTGTGGGTGGCGCTCCTCGTCGTGCTCCTGGCCCTGACCGCGACGCATCACCTCAGCACGTACATGGCCCTGCTCGCCCTCGGTGGCATGGTGTTCGTGCGCGGGCTGCTCGTCGCGCGCCCGGCGACGAGGGAGGACCGCGCGCTCTGGGGCGCCCTGGGTGTGCTGCTGGCGACGGCGCTCGCGTGGTGGAGCTGGGCCGCGCCGGTCCGCGACGACATCGCGCCGCAGGCCAGCCAGCTGGGGATCGCGGGCCTGGGCCTCGGCGCGGCGCTGGGGCTCGCGCTGCTGTGGTGGCTCCCGCGCTGGCGCGCGCGCTGGGCGTGGCGGTTCCGCCCGGCCTATCCGAGCACGGCGGCCGGACTGCGGCTCGTCGCAGCGATGGCCGTGGTGGTGGTCGCAGGCTACGCCGTGGTGGGCTTCGTCGGCGTGCCCGGCACGAGCGTGCAGATCGCTCCGCTGGCGGTGCTCTGGTTCCTGCCGATGGCGCTGCTGCTCGGCTTCGGCTTCCTCGGTTCGCGGCTGGCGAAGTTCCGGCCGCGCGGGGCGCTGGTCTACGGGTGGGCGCTCGCGCTGCTCGCGAGCTTCGCGGTCATGATCGCCGTGGGCAGCCACGTGCTGCTGCCCTACCGGCACGCCGAGTACATCCTCGAGCCCGCCGCGCTGCTGGCAGGGCTTGGCTTGGCCGCGGCGCTCGCGGCGGCGCGGGCGCGGGGCGCGCGGATCGGCCGCGCTGCCGCGGCGGGCGCGGTGGTGCTGCTGCTCGCGAACGCGGCGCTGGCCTACCCGCCGCCGAGCGTGTTGGCGGGCTTCCAGGAGGGCACGACGCACGCCGAGATGGACGCCGTGCGCTGGGCCGGCGCGCACGTGAAGCTCGCGCCGGACGCGGTCATCGCGGCCGACCATCGCCTCAGCTCGATGCTGTTCGGCTACGCCGGCCTCGACGCGACGTGGGAGTACGCGCCCCTCACCTTCCACGCCGCGACGTTCGGCGAAGCCCGCGCCGAGATGGGGGCCGTGCACGCGCCCAGCGGCGTGAAGCGCGTGGACTACGTGCTGCTGACCGCGCCGATGCGCGCCGGGCTCGCGCTGACGCAGTGGGACGCGGCGAGCCCCCTCAGCGAAGCGGCGCAGGCGAAGTTCGAGCGCGACCCGCACTACGTGGCGGTCTGCCGGAGCGAGGGCGCGGTTCTCTACCGCGTCGACTGGGCGCTGGACGGATCCGGCCCTGCCGCGGTGGCGCCGTGCGTTGCCTCCTAGGCGGGGGAGGGGAGCGCACGCCCTCCAGGCAAGGTTCAAGTGCGCTCGCCGGGGTCGCGGCGCGGGGATCCGCTTGGAGCCGCGCCTTCTCAAGAGCCTCGTCGTCGGAGCCTTGTTCCTCGTGCCTGCTGGCGCAGCGGCCGGCGCGGAGGCGCCCATGGCCATGGAGGCGTGGCTCGCGCTCGCCCAGCAAGGCGCCTTGCCCACCGACTGCACGCGCCAGCTGCCGCCCGAGCTGCAGCCCGGCACGGAGGGCGTGAACCTCCTCGACGCCTGCCCGGGCATCCGCCCCGGCGCGCAGCTCAGCGTCGGCTGCACGATGAACTTCGTCTTCACCGACGGCCCCAACCTCTACATCGGCACGGCCGGCCACTGCTACAACGCGGGCCAGCGCGCCAGCGCGCCGAACCTGGGGCAGTTCGGCACGGTCGTGTTCAGCCGCAACGGCGGGCCTGGCAACGACTTCGCGCTGATCCGCGTCGACCCGGGCTTCGTCGCGGACGTGAATCCCACCCTCTGCGCCTTCGGCGGCCCCGTCGCGGCCCACAACGGCGCCGGCCAGCTCGGCGGGCTCGTGTACGAGTACGGGTGGGGCATCATGACCTACCTCACCCCCATGACGCGCGCGCGCATCCACGTCAACCAAGGCGGCGCGGGCGACTACCGGAACTGGATCGGCGAGGGCAGCGGCGGCGACAGCGGCGCGCCCATCATGACGAGCGACGGCCAGGCCTACGCCATCCACACCCACGGCATCACGCCGGTCTTCGGCGTCTACGGCGAGGGCGGCACCTACATCCAGAAGATCTACAGCATGGTGCGCGGCGCCGGCATCAACATCAACCTGGTGCCGGGCGCGGCGGACTCGTTCCATCCGGACAAGGCCTTCGAGCCCGCGGCTTGAGCGCGCTCACGGCTGCGCGCCCTGCAGGAAGCCCTCGAGCTCCAGGATGTCCAGCCATTCCTCGCGGCACGCGCAGTTCGCGCCGGGCAGGAGCGCGGGATCGCGGCGCAGGCTGAACTCCTCGATCGCCGCCGCGACCGCCGCGTCGCAGGCGCCGCAGTTGTGCGCGCCGCGCGCATGGCCCGCCCCGACCGGGTTGCTGCGCACGGGCGTCGCCGTGCCCTCGCTCACGCGCCGCAGCGCCTCCGCGACGGTCCAAAGCCACGGCGAGCGGTACTGCCCGCGCCGCCACAGCTTCTCGACGAGGGTGCGGCTCTGCACGTTGCAGGGGTTGAGCGACAGCAGGTCGCAGTGGGGCGCGGCCTTCAGGGCGGTGGCGACGCAGTCGTCGAGGGCCTCGCGCTCCGTCAGGAAGGGCGGCTTGAGCATGATGTAGGCCTTGGTCCGCACGCCGAGCGCGCGCGCCGCTTGACAAGCAGCGACGAAATCCGCGAAGCGGTCGTCCTTGTTGACGCTGTAGGCCAGCACGGGCTCGTGCGCGCTTTCGAGGCCGAAGGCGACCTCCAGCTCCACCTCGGGCCGCAGCGCGCCACGGATCGCGGCGAGCTTCTCCCGGGTCGCGTGGTGGCTCTGCGCCTCGACCGTGACCTTGGCCACCTGTTCGGGCACCAGCGCGAGGATCGCCGGCTGCGCCTCCCTTGGCACCTCGGTGTCGTCGAGGAAGCTTCCTGACGTGTAGATCTTCACCACGCGCTGGCCCTTGTACTGCGATGCGAGCGCGCTGCGCATCTGGGCCTCCATGTTCGGCCCCGTGACCTTGCGCACCATGCTGTCGTTGACGTAGCCGCAGAAGGTGCAGCCTCCTTGGAGGGCCCAGTTGCAGCCGCGGGTCTTGAGGATGATGACGAGCGCGTCCACGACCTCGTCGCGGAAGCGCTCCTGCTCCGTCCAGACCTTGGTGGCCTCGTCGAGGTTGCCCTCCCTGGGCTCGAGGCCGCGCGTGTCGCGCATCAGCTTCTGCAGCGGCTGCAGGATCGGGATGGTCTCAGGCATGGTGGCGCACCTTCACGACCTCGCCCCTCCGGAGCTGGCCCATCTCCTCGCCGCTGACCACGGCCTTGCCCACCGCGCGCAGTTCGCCGGCATGGGTCACGAGCACCTCGTCCTCCGGTTTGATGTCCGCGCTGGCGCGCTCCACGCCCGGCGCGAGGATGCCGCCGCGCGGGCGGAAGTCGTCGATCTCGACCTGGAACCTTCCCAAAGGCTGGAGCAGCTTCGCGCCGTGCATCGTCAGCGAAAGCAGACCGCGCTCGGGCGTCAGCATGGCGCGCTGGCCTTCTGGCCCGAGCAGCTTGAGGTGCGGGTAGCGGCCTTCGATGCGCCCGCCCTCGGCGAGCACCTCGGCGCCCGGCCCGAATTGCCAGGTGGCGCGCGCGGCCATGTCGTCGCGCGCCCGCTGCTGCCAGCGCACCGGCGGCGCGTCCTGGAGCGCGCCGCGCAGCGCCTGCTGGAGCGCTTCGAGGCTCTTGGGGCTCAGCGGGTCGTCGTCGGCCGCGGTGTGCTCCGCCCCGGGAAGCACCTCGGCGATGAGGTCGCGTTCCGTGCAGTCGAGGTGCACGACGATCTTGTCATACGCGTTGTGCGCGAGCAGCTCGCGCAGCGCCTGCTGCACCAGCGCGCGCTCGTCGCGGTCCCAGTGGCCGGTCACGGGCAGGTCGTAGTGCGCCGCTGGCGAGGCCAGCTCGAGCTCCATCGGCACGACGCCGAGCGGCGACGTGAGCACGACCCTGTGCACCGCCTCGACGCTGCGCACGTGGCTGAGCGCCTTGCCGAGGATCGCATGGGTGCGGCTGTCGCTGTAGGGCTTGCGCGCGCTGCAGGGCAGCAGGAGCAAGACCCGCGCGCTCGCGGGCTTGCGGTACTGCACGAGACGCCGGCGGAAGCGCTCGACCTCGGGTCTCCACAGGGACTCCTTGCTGCCCAGCATCATCGGGCCCGTGCGCACGACGGGCGCGCGCGCGGCGAAGGCGTCGTGGTGCTCCAGGTCCAGGATCCGCAGCAGCGCGATGCCCTGGGGCCAAGCCCGCACGCGGGCTTCGACGAGCTCGCGTAGGCGCTGCGCGCGGATCGCCTCGCGCACGCGGCGCAGCTCGGCCTCGACGGCCCAGCCGTTGTGGTCGCGCAGCCAGGCGTAGCCCTCGCCGCTCGACATGCAGGCCGGGCACACGCAGGGGCGCTCGTCGAGCGCGGCGCCGTCGAGCGCGCCCTCGGGGGTCAGGAACTTCCCGCGGCGCGCGGCGAGCATCGCGGGCACGCTGTCGGCGAGGTCCACGCCGCAGTAGGCCAGCATGGCCAGCTCGTGGGGCAGCCCAAGCCCTGGCGCGTACAGCAGCGCGTCGGGCCCCGCCGTGCGGCGCGCCTGCAGCACGTCGGCCGCGAACTGCCGCGGCTGCGCGAAGCGCGCGCGCGCGTGGCCCAGCGCGACGAGCGGTGCGTCATGGGCAAAGCCAGGCTGGACGAGCACGAGCCCCGCGCCCGGGCCGCAGCCGGCTTGGCTGGCATTGTGCGCCTGCGCGGCTTGCAGCATCGCGTCGCCCACCAGGGGCGGGTAGGGCAGGTCCGGCGGCAGGAGCACGATGCCTCCCTGCGTGCCGGGCGCGCGCGGCGCGAAGACGGAGCCGAGGTCGCGGACCGCGGGCCGGTCGGCGGGCGCGTCGCCCTCCACGAGGAGCGCACGCGCGAAGTCCGGCGGGCGCACGCGCGGCGTCGCAGCCCAGAGCACCTCGGGGGTGCGCAACGCGGCGCCGCCGCTGTCCCAAAGGGCGATGCGGGCGAAGCCGTCGCGCGCCGCGATGGACAGCATGGCGGCTGCCCCCACGCGCATGTGCGATATAAAGGGTTGGGCGGCTCAGCCCTTGCGCAGCTTCAGGCCGAACTTCTTCTTCTTGGCTGCGGGTTCGGCCTCCGTCTCGGCGGACTCGGGCGCCTTCTTCTTGCGCGAGAGGCCGAACTTCTTCCTGCCGGCAGCACCCGCTTCCTCCTCGTCGGCCACGTCCTCCTCCGCCGGCGGGGCGGTGGGCGCAGGCGGCGGCGCGGCGGCGCGCGCAGCGTCGATCCAGTTCTGCACGAGGCCGGACGTGATGGTGGCGCGGGTGACGCGCTGGCCGAGGCTGTCCTGGTACTTGTTGATCCTGCGCGCGAGGTCCTCGGCCTCGCATGCCGCGAGCTGGGCGATGGTCGGCACGCCGGCGCGGACGAGCAGCTCGCTGAATTGCGGGCCGATGCCCCTGAGCCCTTGGAGCAAAGCCATGTCGTGCCACTTGCGCACCAGCTCGGGCGAGATGCCGGTCTCGGCCGCCAGCACGGCCGGGTCGCTGGCCGCGAATTCCTCCAGGGTGGTGACGCCGCTCGCGGCCAGCTTCTTGCCGTAGACCTCGCCGATGCCCTCGATCGCCGCCACGAGGTCGGTGCCACCCGCAGGCGCTGCCTCGGTGGGCTCCTCGGGCGCGCTGCGCGGCGCGGCGCTGGGCATGGGCAGCGCGTCGAGCTTCGCGCCAATCTCGTCGAGCGTGCTGACAGCCCCCTTCTCGCCCACCATGACCATGATGGTGCGCGATGCGTCGCCGTGCTTGAACGTGACCTCGACGACGCGGCCCCGCGACGTGGCGAAGAGGATCGTGGCGCGCTGCACCGCTCCGCCCAAGTGCTTCGCGACGGCCTTCTGCTCCGCAGGGGTGAGCCGGCTCGCGGGCGCCTTGCCGCCGCGCGCGGGCCGCCCGGGCGCGGGCTCCCACGCGTCGGCCTCCTCGGGCTTCGGCGGTGCCTTGGGGGAAGGGATCTGGCGCTGCGCAGGCTGCGTGCGCGCCCCGCCGAAGTCCATGGCGTCGATCTTGCGCTCGATCTCCGGCAGGGTCTCGGACGCGGTCTTGCGCCAGGACTTCTCGAAGAGCTCCACGTCGCCGATGCTGCCGAGCACCGCCTCGCGCTCCAGCCGCAGCTTGTCCTCGGGCGCGGGCCGGGCGAGGTCGAGGAGCCGGATCTCCTCGCGGACCTCCTCGCGCACCTCCTCGCGCGTGCGCGGCTTCGTGCCCAGAACCGACGAGCTCTCCGCCCAAGTCTCGCTGCTCGCCATGGCGCTCAGGGCACCATGTTGGCCGAGGGCTTAGAGGTTTCCGCGCTGCACCTGCACGGCCTGGAGGGTCTCCCAGGGGAGCTTGGCCGATGCGACCGCTTGGGCCACGAAGCCGCGGCTCGCCGCGAGCGCCGCGAAGGCGCCGGGCCTGCCGAGGCTGCTGACCGCGACGAGGGCCCGGCCGCCCGGGGCGAGGCAGCGGTGCAGGCCCGCGAGGAAGAGCGGTGCCCACCCCAGCCCTTGGAGACCGCCCTCCCAGCTCTTCGGCAGCTCGCCGGGCAGCTCGCCCTCCACGGGCAAGTACGGAGGATTGAACACGACGAGGTCGAAGGGCCCGCGCAGCGGGGCCAGCAGGCTGGCGCGCACCGCATCGACGCGCGCGGCGAGGCCGTTGCGGTGCGCGTTGGCGCGCGCGAGCCGGATCGCGGCCGGGTTCACGTCCGTCGCGAGCACGCGCGCGCCGCGGCGCGCCAGGGCGAGGGCGAGGGCGCCGGTGCCCGTGCCCACGTCGCAGGCGCGGTCGCCCTCCGCGACGTCGTGCAGGTCGAGCGCGCGCAGCATCAGCTCGGTGTCCTCGCGCGGGCCATAGACGTCCGCGTGGAGCTCCAGGTCGAGGCCGTGGAAGGCGACGCTCACGGCCGCGCCTCCAGCAGGCCGCGCACGAGCTGGGCCTTGGTGAACTCGCCGCGGCTCGCCCATCCCAGCCAGCCGTCGCGGCCCAGCAGCTGGCGCGCGATGGCGCGGTCCGTCACGCCCTGCTCGGCGAGGGCGCGGGCGCGCTCGCGCAGCCCATCGAGGTGCGCCAGCTGCGCGCCGAGCTGCTCCTGCGGGCGGTCGAGGACCGGGCCGTGCGCGGGGAACACCACGTCCGGCTTGCGGTCGCGCATCGCGCGCAGGCTGGCCATGTAGGCCCCAAGGTCCTCGCCGCGCATGCTGTAGCGCAGGTGCCCGAGCGCGGCGTCGCCGGCGAAGAGCCAGCCGCGGTCGGGCTCCCAATAGGCGAGATGATCGGGCGTATGGCCCGGCGTCGGCAGCGGCACGAGGCGCGCGCCGCGGCCCTCCAACTCCGCAGGGACGGGCGCGACGTGTGCGGGCGGCGGCTCACCCCACGCGACGCGGCGGTAGAAGGGCACGTTGCGCGCGAGCCGCAAGCCCGGAGCGCCGAAGGCCGGCGCGCCGAGCGCCGCGACGCCGCCGACGTGGTCCTCGTGGCCGTGCGTCACGAGCACGGCCCTGGGTCGCTCGGGCAGCGCGGCGCGCAGGTCCGGCGCCCCGAAGGGCGGGCCCGCGTCGACCAGCAGGTCGCCGGCGCGGTAGCAGCTGCCCACGTACACAGGCCTGCCGAGGACCGTCCGCGCCATGCGGAAGCGCTCGACCTCGCCCCGCGCGAGCAGCTCACGGCGGAACACGGCCGCGGCGCCTCCTGGTGCCGTCCTTGCGCACGGCGCGCGCGACCTCCTCGAACTCCTCGGGCGCGAGGGTCTCCGCGCGGGCCTCGAGGTGCGGCGCGCCCGCCAGGCGAGCCAGCAGGTCGTCGCGGCTCGCGGCGAAGGCCGGCCACTGGTCGAGCAGCGCGTTCCGCAGCGTCTTGCGGCGGTGCTGGAAGGCCGCGCGCACCACCTCCGCGAAGAGGGCCTCGTCCTGCAGCGGGAAGCGGGGCTTGCCGAGGGGCAGGACCCGCACGATGAGGCTGGCGACCCTCGGCCGGGGCGCGAAGGCGCTCGGCGGCACGGTCTCGAGGGGCGTGATGTCGGCGCGGACGTACGCGTTCACGCTGAGGCGGCCGTACTGCTCCGAGCGCGGTTTCGCGACCAGCCGCTCCGCGAACTCGCGCTGGTACGTGAGCACGCCGAGCGCGAAGTCGTGCTCGAGGAGCCGGAACGTGATGTCGCTGCTGATGCCATACGGCAGATTCGCGACGACCTTGTCGAAGTCGGGCAGGTCGACCTTCAGCGCGTCGCCGAGCACGACCTCGACGTTGCCAGGGAGGCCCTCGTCGTGCAGCGTGTCCACCATCTCGGCGTCCTTCTCGATGGCGATGACCTTGGCCGCGCGGGGCGCCAGCGCGCGCGTGAGCACGCCCCGACCCGGCCCGATCTCGAGCACGGTCTCGTCGCCGCGGAGCTCCGCGTAGCCCACCATGCGCTCGAGGACGCGACCGTCGATGAGCAGGTGCTGGCCCAGCTTGGGGCGGCGCATCGGGCTGGCAAAGCGGGCCGGGGCCTTGAGCCTTGGGCCTCGCGCGCCGGGCAAGGCTCAAGAGCTTCGTGGCCTTGTGGGCCCCGATGCCCGAGGAGACGCCCGCGACCGTGGAGGAGTGCCTGCTCGCCATGGCCGAGCACCGCCAGGCCATCACCGTGGCGCAGGAGCGCGTGCTCAAGCGGGAGCTCACGATGCCCGCGTACAACGCGATCTACCAGCGCGAGCTCGAGGAGATCCACAAGCTCGAGAAACTCATGGCAGAGCTGCAGGCCAAGGAAGGGCCGATGTACTGACTGACGGTGCGCTTACACGTCGCACGTGAGGAATTCCACGTGCAAACCCCCGTCGGTGCTCAGCACTCCCGCGCGGCATGGTCCCACGCTCAAGCCCTCGCTCTCGCAGGCCAGCCAATACGTCACGCCAGGGTAGGTCAGCTCCACATGGCACGGGCCCACGTCCGCGGGCAAGGTTCCCGGCAGGCCGAGGGTCCATGGGGTCCCCGAGGCGACCGGGAACCCCAACAGAAGAAGCAACACCGCCGCGCCAGCGATCCTCAAGCTGCTCGCCATCCGCAACGCCTCGCGCACCGCATGGGCTGCTGGCTCCTTACGGCTTTCGGTCGCCTTTTGATGGGGCGCCAGCCACTACTTCGGCTCCAGCACCACCCGCCGCCCGCCGCGCGACCGGGCCGCCAGCTTCGAGCGGGGCCCACCGTAGAAGCCGTACACGATCAGCCCGATGCCCGTCCACGCCACGAAGCGGATCATGGTGATGGTTCCGAGGCCGATGCTGAGCAAGAGCATGAGGAAGATGCCGAGGAACAGCGACCACGGCGCGCCCGGGACCTTGAACGGCCGCTTCGCGTTCGGCATCTTGCGCCGCAGCACCATGACCGCGATGCTTGCGACCACGAACGCGAAGAGCGTGCCGATGTTCACGAGGTTCACCGCGGCCGCCAGCGGCGTCACGCCCGCGAGGATCGCCATGATCAGCGAGCCGACGACCGTGACGAAGGCCGGCGTGCCGAAGCTCGGGTGGACCCTCGCGAGCCGCCCGGGGAGCAGGCCGTCGCGGGCCATGCCCATGAGGATGCGCGGCATGCCGAGCTGGTTGGTGAGGAGCACGCCCGTGATCCCTACGATGCCACCGATGGCGATGAGCAGGCCAGCTTGGTTCAAGCCCGCGGCGTTGAACGCGGCCGCCGCGGCGTTGGGCGAGCCGGCGAAGGTCTGCCACGGCGTGATGCCCGTGAGCACGAGGGTGACGGCGATGTACAGCAGGGTGCTGATCACCAGCGAGCCGATGATGCCGATGGGCAGGTCGCGGCCGGGGTTCTTGGTCTCCTCCGCCGCGGTCGAGACGGCGTCGAAGCCGATGTAGGCGAAGAACACGATGGCCCCCGCGCCGACGACGCTGAAGGTGCCGAATGGCAGGAAGGGGTCAAAGTTCGCAGGGTTGATGA
>DASYRW010000108.1:0-2919 GCA_036003985.1 Thermoplasmatota archaeon | reverse complement strand
CCCGACGCACAGTGGGGCCAGCGCGTGGTCGCGGCGGTCGTGGCGCGCGGCGCGTTCGACGCGCAGGCCTTGGCCGCGCTTGCCCGCGAGCGCCTCGCGCCGTGGAAGGTGCCGAAGGAGTTCGTGCTGGTCGAGCGCGTGCCGCGCACGCTGGGCGGCAAGGTCCAGCGCGCGCTCGTGCGCAACCAGCTGCTGCAGCGCTGATCAGGCGCGGCTCGACTTCCACACCTGCTGGGCCGCATCGCGAACGCGCTGCACGGCGTCGCTTCGGTCGAGGGTGCCGTCCATGAGCAGCACCACCAGGGCGGGGCCCGGCACGGCCGACACGGCGAGGAGGCCGTCCTCGAAGTCGGTCAGGAGCGCGCGCGGGGGACCCGCGCCGGGCAGCTGGCGCAGCGCGTGCTGGGCCTGGTACTGCGTCCCCACCAGGGCTGCGCCCAGCGCAGCGGCGTCCACGCCAGCGGGGAGCTTCGCCGCGATCGGCTTGCCGGTGCCGTCGAAGACCGCGGCGCCGCGTACGGGGCCTGCGGTGAGGTTGGTGACGATGCGCGTGAGGGTCTTCTCGTCGAAGCCGCCGTTGACGCGCTGCACGGCCGGCTTCGGCATCGCTTGCTGGGCCTGCGCGGCCTGGGCGGGCCCGCGCGGCGCGGCCTCGTCGCTGTGCCGCACGGCCGCGCCGACGCGCGCGAGGTCCTCGCTCCGCGCGAGCACTTCCGTGACGCGCTCGGCGAGGTCCTTCTGGTAGTGCGGCCCCTTGCTCACGTAGTCGCTCGCGCCGCGGCTCATGGCCTGCATGGCGACGTCCTCGGAGCCGTGGGCCGTGAGGAACACCACCGGCAGCCCTGGCCTCTGGGCGCGCAGCGAGTCGAGGAGGTCGATGCCGTCGCCGTCCGGGAGCCTGTAGTCCAGGATGGCGATGTCGAACTGCTTCAGCGCGGCGTGGAGCAGGCCTTCCTTGACCGTGATCGCGCGGGTCACGGTCCAGCCCTTCTTGGCGCTCAGCGCCTTGGTGATGATCTCCGCGTGGTCGTCGTTGTCCTCGACCAGCAGGATCCTCGTCATGGCATGGCCCCCTTCGCGAGGCGGTCGAGCTCCATCAGCTTGGCGTTGAGCTTCATGAGTCCGCGCTCCACCTGCGCGAGGTCCTCGGCCCCCACCGGCTCGCCGCGCTCCACGCGCTCCAGGGCGAGGTCGAGGTGGGCCGTCGCGACCGCGAGCGCGCTGCGCATGTCATGGCTGAGATGCTGCAGCCGCCCATCCCCTGCCGCGGTCGGCGGACCGGGGTCCATGGAGCGGCTTATTCCCGACGATGGCCTTAAGCATGCCTCTTGAGGGCATGTGCGCCAACCTGCGCGGACAAGCCGCAAGTGTGCACCGCTTGCGGTCCGGGCCTTTGGGCCTTGGCCCGCGCCGGCCCTCGCGGAGCGCGCGCCTAGCGCGCGGCCGCCTCGGCCTCGGGCCCGCGCGCGGCGCCCTGCGCTTCGCCGAGCATGTGCGCGTGGAAGCCGTCCACCCAGCCCATCACCTCGCGCTTCGGCCAGCGCGCCACCAGCGACGGGCGGAAGCCCTTCTCGAGCAGCAGGAGCGCGCCGAACCACAGCTTCGTGGTCCCATCAGGGAGGGGGAAGAGGTCGCAGTCGATGATGAAGCCCTCGATGCCCTTGCTCTCCTTGCGCGTGTCCGGCACGAGGCCGAGCGAGATCTGCGACGGGAAGGTCCAGTACGTTACCTTGAACTCTCCTTCAAGCCCGTTCGTGAACGCGAAGCGGAAGCGCTGGCCCAGCTCGGGGAGCGACGCGTGGACCGCGCCCGCCTGGTGGGGCAGCTTCTCCGCCCGCGCGAGGCCCTGGCCGTGCGCGTCGCGGAACCACGCCGGCCAGCGCGCGACGTCGGTGATGACGGGCCAGAGCTGCTTCGCGGTCGCGGGCAGGACGCTGTCCTTCGTGAGGTCCAGCTTCCGTGGGCCTGCGCCGCCGATCATGGGCGTGGCAAGGTGGGGGTGGGATTTGAGGCTGTCGCCCCTCAGCCAGCGACGCGCGCCGCGAAGACCTCGCTCTCGCCGGTGCGCGTGTCAGGCCAGATCATGACCGCGCCCGCGTCGCTCGCTTGGACGCCCAGGTAGTCGCCGATGAAGAAGGGCTGGTTCTGGTGCCGGCCCAGGTAGGGCAGGAAGCTGTCGTCGGTGACGCGGATGCTCGGGTCGAAGGCCAGGCCGTCGGCGCTGTGGCCGTAGTAGAGGTCCACGAGGTGGCCCTCGCCGAGGGTGGGGTCGTTGCGCGCGTCGAACCAGGTCACGTGCACGTCGCCGCGCGGGCTGAGCGCCACCGCGGGGGTCCACTGGTCGGCGCCGCTCGCGTCGTCCGCGACCTTCACGGGCTCGCCCCACGTCGCGCCTCCGTCCTGGCTCACGCGCACGAAGACGTCCCAATCGCCGTTGCCCGCGTCGTCGAAGTACGCGACCGCGATCCGGGGCACGCCGTCGGCGGCGGCGATGGCGGGCAGCGGGGGCGTGCGGTACAGCTTCGTGCTCGCGCCGGTGCCGACGGGCTGGTTGGTGAAGCCCAGCACCAGCTCGGCGATCGTCACGGGCTCGCCCCACGTCGCGCCGCCGTCGTGGCTCTCGAGGGCGATGACGGTGGCGGGGCCCTGGCCGGTGCTCAGCCCAGCAAGGTAGATGTGACCCCCTGGCCGCACCGCGATCTGCGCGAAGTCGATGGCGTCGAAGTACGCGACGTGCTGCCACGACGCGCCGCCGTCGCTGGTCTTGACGAGCTCCTCGCTGTGCTCCGCGCCCTGCTTGAGGTCGCGCGTCACGATGTACACGTCGCCCGTCGCGACGTCGACGTCGGCCCACTGCTTGTCGCTGTTGCCCTCGTACGCGTGCGCGACCTGCTCCCATTCCGACGCACCGGGCGCGAG
>DASYRW010000107.1:0-3841 GCA_036003985.1 Thermoplasmatota archaeon | reverse complement strand
GCGATCCAGCCCAATGGCGTGCCCAGCGCCGGCGTGAGCCTCGCGCCCGGCGCGGGCGCGTGGAGCACCCTCAGCGACCGCAACGCGAAGGGCTTCTTCGAGCCCGTGGACGGCCGCGACGTGCTGCAGCAGCTCGCGGGCCTCGACGTCAGCACGTGGACCTACAACAGCCAGGCCCCAACCATCCGCCACATGGGCCCCGTCGCGCAGGATTTCCGCGCGGCCTTCGGGCTCGGCGAGTCCGACACCACCATCAGCACCGTCGACGCGGACGGCGTCGCCTTCGCGGCGATCCAGGGCCTCTACGCGGAGCTGCAGGACCGCGACGCGCGCATCACGGCCTTGGAGCACCAGAACAGCGTGCTCGAGGACCGGCTGGCCCACATCGAGGCGATGCTCACCCAAGCTGGCGTGGGCCTGCCGCTGCTGTGAGTCACGCCGGCGCGGCGGCCCCCGCGGCGCGGGGGCCCTGCGCCAGCTCGCGCACGACCTCGGCCTCGAGGCGCGCGGCCGCGGCCTCGGGGAGGCCGAGCCGGTCGCGCAGGTGGTCGAGCATGCGGCGCTCGCGCGCGTCCACGTCGCCGTTCGCCCAGCAGAAGCGCAGCTGCTCGCGGTAGAGCTGGTCGCGCTCCACGGTGCTCAACTGCTCCACGGGCTTCGCGCCCGGCACGGCCGCGACCGCGACACGCTCGGCCATCTTCTGGAGCGGACGGAGCGCGATGGTGAGCACGCCGGCCGCGGCGATGCCGATGATGGGCCCCGTGCTGTCCGCGATGTAGTTCTCCGCCAGCTCGCTCGCCACGAAGAAGAGCACGACGAAGGCCGCGGCGATGGTGCTTTGCTTGACGGTCCAGCGCACCTTGAGCTCGAGGTCGAACAGCTGGTAGCGCAGCAGCGCGACCGTCACGAGCACCGGCAACGCGAGCCGCCACACGCCCAGCATGAACAGGTACCCAGGATGCAGGGGCGCCGCGAACGTGGTGATCATGGGCAACGGCAGCACGATCATCATGCGCAGCACGCCGCCGCGCAGGCCCGGGTCGGTGGAGCGCATCGCGCGGCGCACCAGCAGCGCCATGGCGAGCGCGAGCATTGCCAGGGCAGGCAACTGCAGCCAGTTGGCGAGGTTGGGCTCCACGGGGAAGTAGCCCAGGATGACCAGCACCGAACCGAAGCTCTCGAACACGGCGTTGAGCGCGAAGCCCGTGATCACGAACAGCATCGCCTGCCGCCGCGGGCCGCGCGGCTCGCGGACCGTGTCCAGGCTGAGCACGAGCGCGACGGCGGCGAAGCTGAGGAACATCAGCCCCTGCAGCCAGAAGAGCGGGCCCTCGGCGACGATGGGCACCGACGCCGAGGGGTTGGAGTTCAGGGCGGTGCCGTACGTCGCCCACAGCTGGTGGTTGGCGAGGTACACGATCTCGAGCGCCCCTGCGAGCCCCAGCAGGAGCCAGCCGCCGGAGCGCGACCGGCCGAGCCAGCCGCGTGGGCGCGGGTAGTGCGCGAGGAAGTAGACCACCACGAAGGGCACGGGGATGACGAAATAGGGATAGACCCGCGCCCAGTACATCGTGGTGAGCAGGTCGCCGTCGTCGTACGCGAGCTCGCGCAGCAGGCCGGTGAAGATCGCCACCGCGCGCAGGCACAGGAAGAGCGCGAAGGCCTGGTTGAGCCGCGCGCGGAAGTCGAGCGCGAGGAGCAACGCGGCGAGGGCCACCATCCCGGCGGTGGCCAGCACGACCGGCAGCGTGTCGGCCCGGAGCAGCGCCTCCCACGGCATGCGCGTCGGGGCTCCGAGGCCCCGCGCGGGCATGAAGCTTCGCGGTGCGCCTCCGTCCGCGCGGCACGGACGCCGGCTGAAGCAAGCCCCCAACCTTTATCAAGATCCATCGGCTAAGGCGCGCCTGCCATGCGCATCGCAGTGGTGGAGCGCGACCGGTGCCAGCCGAAGAAGTGCAACTTCGAGTGCCACCACTTCTGCCCCATCGTGCGCCAGGGCAAGCCATGCGTCTGGATGGCCGACCATGGCAAAGCGGCGATCAGCGAGACCCTCTGCATCGGCTGCAACATCTGCGTGGTCAAGTGCCCCTTCGACGCGATCCACATCATCAACCTGCCCGAGGAGCTGGGGGAGGACCTCATCCAGCAATACGGGGAGAACGGCTTCCGACTCTTCCGCCTGCCCGTGCCCAAGGCGGGCGCGATCGTGGGCCTCCTCGGCCCGAACGGCATCGGCAAGACCACCGCGATCAAGATCCTGAGCGGCCAGGAGGTGCCGAACCTCGGCGCCTACGACCGAGCCGGCGCGTGGGACGCAGCCCTGGAGAAGTACCGCGGCACCGAGCTGGGCGATTACCTCGGAAGAGTTTCGCGCGGCGAGGTGAAGGCCGCGTTCAAGCCGCAATACGTGGACAAGCTCAACCAGGTCGCGAAGGGCAAGGTCCGCGAGCTGCTCGGCAAGGTCGATGACCAAGGCCGCATGCTCGAGGTCGCGCAAGCCCTGGGCCTCGACCCGCTGCTCGACCACGATGTGCAGACCCTCAGCGGCGGCGAGCTGCAGCGCGTCGCCATCGCGGCCACGCTGCTGAAGGACGCCGACGTGTACTTCTTCGACGAGCCCTCGAGCTACCTCGACATCTTCCAGCGCCTCAAGGCCGCGCGGCTCATCCGCGCGCTGGCGGAAGAGCAGGGCAAGTCCGTGGTGGTCGTCGAGCACGACTTGGCCGTGCTGGACTTCCTCGCCGACAACGTGCATCTCCTGTACGGCAAGGAGGCCGCCTACGGCGTCACGGCATTGCCCAGGGGCGTGCGAACGGCGATCAACACGTACCTCTCCGGCTACATGCGCGAGGAGAACATCCGCTTCCGCGACCAGGAGGTGCGCTTCGAGGTGCATCCGCCCCGCGACACGCTCGGCGGCCACACGCTGCTCGAGTACCCGGCCCTGCACAAGCGCCTCGACCAATTCCAGCTCGAGGCCGAGGCGGGCAAGATCCGCATCGGCGAGGTCGTGGGCGTGGTGGGCCCCAATGCGACGGGCAAGACGACGTTCGTGAAGATGCTCGCCGGCGAGCTGAAGCCCGACGGTGGCGAGGTCAAGCTCGAGGCCAAGGTCAGCTACAAGCCCCAGTACATCAAGAGCGACTTCGACGGCAGCGTCGAGTTCCTGCTCAACTCCACCCTGGGCATCGCCGCCATGGACCCCTTCTTCCAGGCCGAGATCGCACGGCCCCTCGGCCTGGACCGGCTGAAGGCCAAGGAAGCCGGGAAGCTCAGCGGCGGCGAGCTGCAGCGCGTCGCCCTCGCGCTCGCGCTGGCGCGGCCGGCGGACCTCTACCTGCTCGACGAGCCCTCCGCCTACCTGGACAGCGAGCAGCGCATCATCGCGGCCAAGACGATCCGCCGCGTCATGGAGAAGCGCGGCAAGAGCGCGCTCGTGGTGGACCACGATGTGTATTTCATCGACATCATCAGCGATGCGATCATGGTCTTCGGCGGGGTGCCAGGCAAGGAGGGCAAGGCCATGGGCCCGTTCGGGCTGCGCGAGGGCATGAACCGCTTCCTCGCCGACGTGGGCGTGACGTTCCGCCGCGACAAGGAGTCGCGCCGACCGCGCGTCAACAAGCCCGGCAGCGGCAAGGACCGCGAGCAGCGCGCTGCGGGCGAATATTACTATGAGCCGCGCGAGGGCGAGGCGGAATGATCAGGCCTCGAAGATCCTGAGCAGCTCGGGCCCCGGGTCGTCCACGCGCTGGAGCGCGCGCACGCCCGAGATGGTGCGCAAGTCGTTGGCCAGCACGCGCTGCAGGCCGGCCTCATCGGGCACATCGACCTGCACGAC
>DASYRW010000106.1:0-26139 GCA_036003985.1 Thermoplasmatota archaeon | reverse complement strand
GGCGCACAGTTTGGGTCGCCCTATGTCATGCTGCAAATGCACATGGGTCAGGAAGACTTTGGTGATTTCTATCGCCGCTGCGGACAGATCGCTTTCTGGCGAACCAATTGTTTTCCGGACATTCGCCGCGCCGCGTCGGTGTATGCGGGCCGAGAATTCTCAAATCTAGTCAAGGCCCTTGGTTTCTTAGGTCCGGCGCTACGCAAGCGACACCCGATCTACAGGTTTCAAAGAGCATTCGACAATCTCTACGTTCCGATCCGTCCAGCAGTTGAAAGTTCATGGAAGGTCGAGCTGAGGGCTATGTTTCGAAGCTTAGCTCCAGAGAATGAGCCTGACCTGAAGTTTGTAAGCAGTCTTGTCGCACGATCGGAGTTTCCTCATTTCCACCGCAAGGTTGTGGAGGCTGCGACGAAAGCGTTCGATCGTTACGATTCTTTTTTTCCGGCTCTGGCCTACGAGCGATTTATGCCGAGATCGAAGGCAGATCTTCAGCGCTTCCGAATCAACCGAGATGACTTTGATGAGCTCAAGGTGACCTATGTCGATATCTTCGAGATCACCTCTCGGGCACTCGCTTACATCGGTGCGATTGCAAACCATGTTCGGCGCGGAAGCGAGGAAACCTGGGTTGATGGACAGACGAGGTCATTGGACAGCGTTCTGAAAATGACCTCTTTCCAGCGCGAGTTCGTCTTGCAGGAGTTTCCTGGACTTCGCACCTTGTACGATGAAATAGACCGCAGCACGAGGAATGACTTTGGACATTTCAAGGTCAGGTACGATTTCAGTCGGGGAGTGCTCGTCAACGAGCAGGGCGTTGAAGAAAACTTCTTGCTCTTCCTTGTGGACGTGTTGGGGGCAGCCAGGGTCTCAGAAGCATCAATGCGTTTGCTTGAGTACGTGAATCTTTTTGAGCTGGGCTCACCCGAGGGATAGGGTTATAGGACTCTAGGCTGGCCCGTGCGAGGACTCAAACGTTTGCACGGACCTCAGCGACCATGGTCCAGCCCGTCCCGCCGGTCCAGGTGGAGCAGCTGCGCGGCCTGCCCGAGCCCGTCCGCGCGTGCCCGGAATGCGGCTTCCTCAACGTTCACGCGCCGAAGCTGGACGAGGGCGGCCTGCCCGGCATCAGCGAGGTGGCGGGCATGGTGGTGTGCACGCGCTGCCACTACCGGGGCATCCCTGCGGAGTTCGACACGCGCGAGGACTACGCGGACTTCGTGCAGGACCTGCAGTCCACCGACGCCTGAGGTCGCGCTCAGGGTCGGACCCACGGGAGGTCCACCGCGCCGAGGCTCGGCCGATCCACGGGGGCGTCGTAGGCGACCGTGTCGGGCACGCCGTCGTGGTCCGCGTCTTGGGCCCGCAGGGTGAGCTCGTCGCACGCGATGCAGTGGAGCGTCCAGCAGAACAGCTGGGGTGGCTCGCCGCAGAACGTGATCGTCGCGTACCCGACGGCCCACCACGCGGGCCGCAGCGCCGCGGTCTCGGGAACACCGTCCCCGCTTTGGTCGGTGATGTCGCCGTCGGTGCCGGCCAACGCGAAGGCCGCGACGACCACCACCGGGACCACCGCGCCGGCGAACACGCCGTAGGCGAGCCCGTCGGGTGCGCCGTCGGCATCGCCGTCCACCCGGCACACCCACACCGCCGAGAACACGAAAGCGCCGCCCATGCCCGTGCAGGGCGGGGGCGACGGCGCCGGGAGGGCGCTGGCCGGCGCGGCGGCCAGGAGCAGCAGGAGCGCAGAAGCGGCGAGGGCGAAGCGGAGCATGCGCCCGCTTCGCAGCGGCTGACGCTAGCCTTTCTCTCCAGCTCGTTGGAGACTCGCGACCGGTGCTTGGACCTTCCAACATCCGGCAGCCTTTTGCCCCCCGCTCCGCGTGCACCATGCGTGCCCGCCCGCGCGCCCGAGCCGCAGCCCGACCCCGTCCGCGACCTGCGCATCCAGGGCTCCACGACCCTGGCCGAGCTGATGGCACAATTCGGCCGCACGGGCGGCTTCACCGCCGCGAAGCTGGCCATGGCCGCGCAGATCACCGAGCGCATGCTGCGCGACCGCGACTGCCTCCGCATCCTGAGCTTCCCCGCGGCGATCATCAGCACGGGCACGCGCGGCGTCGTCCGCGACATGGTCGCGCAGGGCGCGGTCGATGCCATCATCACCACCTGCGGCACGCTGGACCACGACCTCGCGCGGGTGTGGCGCGACTACTACATCGGCACCTTCGAGATGGACGACGCTGAGCTGCGCCACCGCGGCGTGCATCGCTTGGGCAGCGTGCTCGTGCCCGAGACCAGCTATGGCCTCATCCTCGAGGAGAAGCTGCGGCCGATCCTGGAGCAGCTGCACAAGCAGAAGCAGCGCTGGGGCCCGCGCGAGCTGTGCCGCGAGCTCGGTTTGGCCCTGGCCAGCGAGCCGGAGCGCGACGCGTCGATCCTGTGGCACGCGGCGCAGCGCGGCGTGCCGGTCTTCGTCCCCGGCATCACCGACGGCGCCGTCGGCTCGCAGCTCTGGCTCTTCACGCAGCGCCACCGCGACTTCACCGTCGACGTGCTCCGCGACGAGCAGGACCTGAGCGATCTGGTGCACACCAAGCCGAAGCTCGGCGCGCTCATGCTCGGCGGGGGCATCAGCAAGCACCACACCATCTGGTGGGCGCAGTTCCGCGACGGCCTCGACTACGCGGTGTACATCACCACCGCGCAGGAGAGCGATGGCTCCCTCTCGGGGGCGCGCACGCGCGAGGCGATCAGCTGGGGCAAGCTGAAGGAGCACGGCGCGCACGTGACCGTCGAGGGCGACGTGACCGTGCTGCTGCCGCTGCTATGGGGGGCCGTGGCGGGCGCGGGGCCCGGTGCCGGCCGGTGAGGTTGGGGAACGTTCCCTGAGGCGATTTCCGGAACCTTCACGCCAGCCGGCGGGGTGGAGGCCCCGTGGCCGACGAGATCTGGCTCCTCGCGATCCCCGCCTTCGCCATCATGCTCGCGCTGGCCGTCCGCGGCGCTGGCAAGCAGGCGTCCCGCGCGCGGGCCCTCGGCGAGCAGTTCGGCTGGCGGCCCGTGGGGCCAGCGCCGAGGTGGGCGACCCTGGACGACCGGCCCCTCGTCGGCAAGGTGGGCCGCTTCGACGCGCAGTTCCGCTATTACGAGACGCGCGTCGGCAAGGACCGCGAGGGCTGGACCGCCCTCGAGCTGGCGCTGCGGCAGGCGGATCCCCGGTTCGCCATGCGGATCCAGCGCGAGGGGATGGGGGCGCGGCTGGCCAAGGCCTTCGGCGGGGCGGACGTGGAGACCGGCAACCCCGAGTTCGATCACCGCTTCCGCATCCAGGCGAGCGACGAGGGCGCGGCGCGGCGCGTGCTGGACCCCGGCGTGCAGCTGGCGTTGCCAGCGGCGGAGCCCTTCGCCGAGCTCCGCGTCGAGCCGGGCCTCGCCCTGGGCGATGGCACCGCGGCGCCCGCGGCGGCGGTCCTGGCCCTGCTGCGCGGCGTGGGGGCGCGCCCGGTCGGCCTGCCGACGCCCGGCCACGTCGCGGCCCTGCGCGCCGACCTCCGCGGCGCCGCCGCGCCATACGAGACGCCCCTGCTGCGCCTGGTCTGGCGCGGCGCGATGCTCGATGCCGAGCGCGTGCGCGCGGCCCTGCCGGTGCTGGAGCGCCTTGCGGGCCTCGTCGAGAGGCGGCGCCGGCCCCGGCGACGCCGATGGCCGAGCGCTGAGGTGCTCAGGGGCCGCCGGCGAACTGCGCCTCGACCTGCGGGTTGACCACGCGGTACACGGCCTCGCCGCCCAGGATCCACTGCGACAGCGCGCCGAAGTGGAGCACGACCTTGACCGTGTACACGCCGGGCGCGGCTCCTGCCGGGAGCGACACGCTCGCCGGGCTGCCGGGCGACGGCGGGGCCGGCTCGCCTGCGCCCACGAGCGCGCCGCCCACATCCGCCGCGGTCAGGTTGCCGTCGGGGTCGTAGACGTACACGTCGTAGTCGGCGAGCGGGTCGAGGGGCTGGCTGTCGGGCGCGACGGTCAGCGACACGCTCTCCACGCGCACGGGCTGGCCTTCCATGGTGCTGACGAGCTCGAAGGTCGTGGTCGCGACGTCGAGGCCGTCCTGCTGCACCAGGCCAAGGGTGCCGAGCTGCAGCTCGCCGCTGGCGTTGAGGGGCACGGTGTAGCTGCGCGTGGGCAGCACGCCGACGAGCACCTGCACGGAGTCGGTGAGGTTGTGGCTGTCCGTGACCACGAGCGTCACGCGGAAGATGCCGCCCACGTCGCGGAAGCCGTGGCTCACGCCGCGGCCGCTCGCCTTGCCGCCGTCGCCGAAGTCCCACTCCCACTTGGTGACGGTCGCGGTCTTGTCCACGGCCTCGCTGTTGCTGCCGAGGAACGTGACGGGCGCGCCGCCGTGCAGGGGATTGGTGGCGGTGGCGTTGTCGGCCACGAAGTTGCTCTCGAAGGCCAGCGCGCCGTCGGTGTCGAACACCTGCATGCGCGCGACGGGCGGCTTGGGCGGCGGCAGGGTGGTGTTGTTGCCGGTGCCGGTGGTCGTGTTGGAGCCGGTGCCGCTCTGGTCGGTGCCGGTGGGCTCCAGGGGTTCATTGGGTTGCGCGGGCTGGCTCGTGCAGCCGGCCATGGCCAGCGCCAGCAGGGTGATCGTGACAGGGATCGCGCGGTGCATGGTTAGCTCCCTCCGGAGCCGCGTTCGTAGGTGAGGATCGTGTGGCCGATCTGGCCGGTGTAGCCGTCGGCGACGACCGAGACGGTGTAGGCGCCCTTGGCGAGGAGGCTGTAGTCCACCGTGGCCCAAGGCGGCGCGTCGCCGCTCCAGCCCAGGGAGCCCTGGTCGCCGAGGTCCGCGCGCAGGCCGCGCACAGCATCGTAGACGATGCCGTTCGCGTTGAGGATGCGCACCTCGGCGTCGCCCGCGAGGGTGGGGTTGCCGGCGAAGAAGCCGTGGATGCGGAGCGGGAACGTGTCCTCGACGTTGAAGTTCGCCGCCTGCGTGCCCTCCTGGTAGGGGGTCGCGACGTTCAGGCCGTCCACGGGCGGGCCGACGAGGCCCGTCGCGACGGTGAGGTTGTGCTCGGCGACGCCCGGCGCCAGCGGGTTGCTGAAGTCCACGGTGCTCTCCTCCTTCAGGGGCAGGATGCGCACGTCGCGCACCGGGACGGGAGCGTCGGCCTTCATGCTGAGGAAGCCGCCGTTCATGTGGTACGCGTAGAACACGTACTCGCCCGGCCCGCGCGTCGGGATGAACACCGACTCGGTGGGGATGGCGATGTCGTTGTAGGTCTGGTAGCTGATGGGGTTGTCGTCGGGCCCGATCACCACGAAGTCCGCGTCGATGTGCTCGTCGCCGGTGATCTTCTCGCTGTGCAGCACCAGGCCCGTCGCGCCCTCGGGGACGGTGAAGGCGTAGGGGTGGTACGCCGTGAGCACGTCGCTCGTGTAGTCGAACTCGATCTGCACGTGGAAGTCCACGGCGCTGCCCGGCGCGATGCGGCCGTTGGTGGCCTGCACGCCCACGAGCATCGGGTGGCCCTCGACGCCGACGGTGTCCACGACGCGCCGCTTGACCGGGATGTTCCAGTTCATCTCCTGGCCGGTGCCGGGGTCGTAGGCGCCGCTGTCGCCGGGCAGGACCGTGAAGATGTCCAGGTCGGCGCTCTGGCCGGGGTTGCCGCTCCACCAGAGCGTGATGTGGACCTCGGCGGGCTGCCGGGGCGGGATGAAGCTCGAGACGTCCATCGTCTTCAGGATCGTGGTGAAGTTCATGCCGCCGTCGTCCTGCGGCGTCTCGAAGGCCGTGTCGGCGGTGGTGTCGATGGTGTCGTTGTACCAGGTGAGGACGTGCTCGAGCACGCGCTGGCCGGGGAACGTGTAGTTCGACGGGATCACCTGGGTGAGCTCCTCGAAGCGCTTCGAGGTGTCGTTGGTGATCTCCTTCGCGTTGAGGTTGGTCGGCGTCACAGCCTCCTGCTTGGCCGCGCCGAAGCAGCCGGTGACCGCCACGCTCGCCGTGAGGAGCGCCAGCAGGGCCGCGGCGGCCTTCACTTGGACCGCCTCCGGGCCGCGAGGGCCAGCCCAGGCAGGACGAGCGCCAGCAGCGCCGCTGCTCCGAGGGAGGGCTCGACGAGCGCGAAGGACGCGGCCTGCGTCGTGAGGCCCGCCTGCTCGAGCTGGCCCGACGTGCTGGTTTGCTGGCCGGTGCGGCCGATGACGAGCACTTGGCCCGTGCCGTCGGGCAGGATGCGGAACTTGCCTTGCGTCGTGCTGGACGCGCTGTGCTGGAAGTTGCTGGCCGTGACGGTGACGGTGTAGTCGCCGGGGGCGAGCTTGTCGGCCTTGTAGTCCCACACCCAGGTGAGGTTGACGGGCTTGTAGTGGCCGCCGTGGGCGACGCTGAAGTCGGCGCTGCGGCTGAAGGTCTGCATTTGGACGGGGCCGGCGGTGTCGCCGCGGATGTCGATGGCGACGCTCTTGCTGTCCACGTCGTAGCTTCCCCAAGGAGAGTTGAGCATGGCGTGGATGAGCAGCTTGTCGTGCAGGAATTGCGGATAGACGAGCTCGACGTCGAAGGGGTTCTTGATCGGCAGCGTGAAGCGGTTCGGGTAGAACTCGCCGCTGTTGATGTTCCAGTTGAAGCGCTGGCCCGGGATGACCTTGGTCGCGTCGTCGAGGCGGATCCACCAGCGGAACTCCATGATCCAGTCCATCTCCTTGGGGATGCGGTCCACGGTGGGCTTGCCGAGGTTGATCGTGTACTCGTAGACCTCGCCCTTGCCGTTCAGCGAGGCGTCGAGGCTCAGCATGTCCTGGGGTTCGCTGACGCCCTTCGCGACCTCGACGACGTCGCCGCTGCTGACCTTCTCCCACACGGGCGGAGGGTCGCTGGCCTGGCCCTGGTACTCGCCCATGCTGCCGAGGAGGAAGCGGGCCTGGATCTGCCACTTGGGGAAGAAGCCGGGGTCCCAGTTCCAGCACGGGTAGGGGCTGGGCACGCCGCTCACGGGCGTGCCGTCGAGGCAGAACCAGGGGTGCCAGTCGGAGCTCATGTAGAACGTCGCGGTGATGTCCTGCGTGGGGTCCAGGATCACGTCCTTGGCCTGGCCGCGCTCGTTGTGGATGTCCGCGTAGTCGAAGAAGTCGGCGTTCGCGTGCACGAAGCCGGCGGTGCTGTAGACGAACAGGAGATTGTTCGTCCACGTGTCGCAGTTGGGGAAGTACACGTCGCCCATGAAGGGCACGGTGCCGAGGGGGATGGTCGGCAGCGCTTCGAGGGGTGCGAGGCTGTCGGGGTAGCAGCCGTTGTCCGGGTAGCCGGCGGAGAAGTCCTCCTCGCCGGCGGGGAATTGGGTGTTGCCGGGCATGGGCCCGCCCGCGGTGGCCGCGAAGACATGGGGGTAGAACGTGACGGTGGTCGTCGGCCGCGCCTTGTCGTCGGCGGCCGTCGGCCCGGTGTTTTCCTGGCTCAGGCCCAGGTTCGTCGGTAGCAGCAAGGCCACTACCGCGACCAGAACGACTGCACGCACATGGGGCAGCATGACATCGCCTCCGTCGCCTCAGCCCTCGGAAACGGCACGCAGTCACTTCCACGCTTGATAAACTTTTTGGTGGCGTGGACCGCCGCGCGTTGGCGAAAGCCGAGGCTCCGAAGGAGCTTGTGGCACGCGCCTTCTCCGCGCTAGCCCGACGGTGCGCCGCCGAGGGGGACGAGCTGCCCCTCCGTGCTCGTCTGCTGCCCGCTCCGGCCGATGACGAGCACGTGGCCGGTGCCGTCGGGCAGGATGCGGAACTTGCCTTGGGTGGTGCTCGAGGCGCTGTGTTGGAAGTTGCTGGCTGTGACGGTGACCGTGTAGTCGCCGGGCGCGAGCTTGTCGGCTTGGAAATCCCACACCCACGTGATGTTCACGGGCTTGTAGTGCCCGCCGTGCGCGACGCTGAAGTCGGCGCTGCGGGTGAAGGTCTGCATCTGCACGGGCCCAGCCGTGTCGCCGCGCACGTCGATGGCGACGCTCTTGCTGTCCACGTCGTAGCTTCCCCAAGGAGAGTTGAGCATGGCGTGGATGAGCAGCTTGTCGTGCAGGAATTGCGGATACACGAGCTCGACGTCGAAGGGGTTCTTCACGGGCAGCGTGAAGCGGTTGGGGTAGAACTCGCCGCTGTTCACGTTCCAGCTGAGCGGCAGGATGTAGCGCTGGTCGTTGGTGAACGACCACCACCGGTAGCGCAGGATCCAGTCCATCTCCTTGGGGATCCGGTCCACCTGAGGCTTGCCGAGGTTCACGTTGAATTCGTACACCTCGCCGTGGCCGTTGACGTTCTCATCGAGGCTCACCATGGTCTGGGGCGTGCTCACGCCCTGCGCGACCACGACGACGTCGCCGCTGGCGACCTTCTCGTGCGCGGGCGGCGGCTCGCTCGCCTGGCCCTGGTACTCGCCCATGCTGCCGATGAACAGCGTGGCCTCGACCTGCCAGTCGGGGTGCACACCGGGGTCCCAGTTCCACACCGGCACGCCGCTCGGCACGCCCGGCAGGAGCTCCTCGCCGATGACCGTGCTGGGCACCCACGCGTGCGCGTCGGCGCTCATGAAGAACGTCGCCGTCACGTCCTGCGTGGGGTCGAGCAGGATGTCCTTGGCTTGGCCGCGCTCGTTGTGGATGTTCGCGTAGTCGAAGGTGTCGAGGTCCGTGTGCACGAAGCCGGCCGTGCTGTACACGTACAGGACATTGATGCCGAGGTCGTCGCAGTTGCTGACGGTGCCAACGGCCGGGATGGCGATGGGCGTGGCAACGGCGTCGTGGCACGGCACGAAGGTGCCGCGGCTGAAGTCGTCCTCGCCGCTCGGGAACTGGGTGTTGCCCGGCATCGGCGCGCCCGTGCCCACGCCGAACACGTGGGGGAACATGGTCACGATGCGCGTCGGGTTCGCGTGCTCGTCGGGGGCGTCCGCGGCCGGCTGCTGGGCCATCGCCAGGGCTTGCGCGGCGACGAGCGCGAGCAGCGCGAGGGACCAGGCCCGGGGCATCGGCCGCCCAGCGTTCCGCGGGCTATAAAAGCGTTCTCGCGCCCGGCTGCGCGGGAAGGTCCAACCACGACCTCGCCGCAAAGCGCAAGACCCCCCTCCGCGTTCGTTGGCCGGGGCCTGGATGGCGATGACGCTCGGGAAGGTCGCAGCGCTGGTCCTCGCGGGGCTCATGATCGCGCCGCTGGGCTTGGCCCAGGAGGCGCCCGCGCCCGACGCGCCCGCGGGCCCCGACGCCGAGAAGGCGCGCCCGACGCGCACGGTCTCGTTCTACGGCCACGTCTTCGGCTTCACGATCAACGCACCGATGCCCGCGAACACGATCTTCCCCTTCGGCGACGCCAACCTCGGCCTCGGCGCCAACGAGGACGAGCTCGGCTGCGGCACGCTCTTCCAGCAGGCGGGCCTCGCGCCCGACTGCCAGCACGACCCCACCAGCACGCTCGCGCTCTTCCTCACCGCCGGCCCCGTCCAGGTCCACGACCGGCACGACTTCAACTACTCGCTGCTCCACAACGAGCACGGCCGGACGAAGGACGTCGTCCTCGACCCCACCCAGGACATCACCGCGAACCTGTGGATGACCCTCGACTTCCACAGCTGGAGCGTCGGCGGCGAGACGCCGTGCCCCGGCTTCGTGCCGCCGCCCGACGTGGGCTGCCCCTATCCCTACTGGGGCTGGGACCCCGCGGTGTGGCCAGGGTGGGTGGTGGAAGCGACGCTCTACATGGTGGAGCTCGGCGACTACGGCCAAGGCGCCAGCGACCCGCCGCCCATCGCGGAGCATTGGGCCTCGGAAGACATGACCGTGGTCGCGCACGGCGCCACCGCGCCGAAGGACGTGCAGAACGGCGTGCCCGGCAGCGACAACGTGTACCGCTACGACGTGAACCTCGGCAAGCCCCAGGTGACCGTGATCCCGAAGACGATGGACCTCGTGCTGGTGTACAACTGGTACAGCATCACCAACGGCCAGCAGATCGGTGGCCCCTTCCGCCTGTGGAGCGGCGAGATGTTCCCCACGACCTTCACGCTGCCCACCAAGAACGCCCTCGACGTCGAGCTGGTGATCCCGCAGTTCGTGCACGACAAGCTGCTGATCCACAGCGTCATCAGCAGCGCGTGGGGCAGCTACGACGTGGACGTGCCGAGCGCGAAGGTCACGGTCCTCGACAGCGGCCTGCGGCCCGTGGACATGCCGTCCGTGGTGCGCGTCGGCGACTACCAGGTCGCGCACGGCGCGCACTTCAAGCCGGTCAACATCACGTGGATCTGGGATTACAAGGCCGACAAGCTGCGGCCCGGGACCTACAAGGTCCTCGTCGAAGCGTGCAACCGCCAGCACAGCGCGTGCGAAGCGACCGAGGCGGCCTTCACCATCGGCGAGGACCTCGCGCCGACGGACGTCGTCGTGGGCCGCCAGGGCCAGCGCACCATCAGCGAGGGCCAGCTCGACGCGATGACCGGCGGCACCGAGCCCGGGCACACGGGCGGCTACCGGCTGAGCGACCTCGATCTTCCCGTCCTGCACCTCGCGTCCGATGGCGCGATCCTCCGCGACGGCGACGGCCTGGCAGCGCCCTCCCTGCCCAGCCCTAGCGACGACGCCCCGCAGGCCGAGGCCGTGCGCGCTGCGCCGGGCGCACCGCTCCTCCTCGCCATGCTGGCCGCCGCCGGGCTCGCGCTCGCGGCGCGTCGGCGCCCGTAGGCAAGGCCGCCCCCACAACCTTCATGGCCCACGATGCGCCCTCGGGACCGATGCTCCGCCAGCCGCTGCTCGCCTGCGCCCTCCTCGCGCTGCCGCTCGCGGGCTGCCTCGGCCCTGCGCCCACCGCGACGCCGACGGCCGGCCTGCCCGCCGCGGCGCTGCCGCGGCCGGAGCTGCTGGATCCCGTGTTCCTCGCGCCCATCGACCTCGGCATCGTGGAGCTCGGCGCGGAGCCGAGCGTCGGCGTCGGCGTGGACGGCACCGTGTACGTCACGACGCCGCTCGCCCTCTGGCGCAGCGACGACGGCGGCCGATCGTACGAGGCCTTGGGGGCGCCCTCCTGCCCCTCCGGGCTGCCCGCTTGCCCCGGCCTCGAGACCCACCAGCCTGGCATGAAGGGCGGCGGCGACGCGGCCATCGCGGTCACGCGCGACGGCCGCGTGCACTGGCTGGGGCTGTTCGCGCCGGACGCGCCCATCCCGTACCAAGTGAGCGAGGATCGCGGCGCCACGTGGAGCAAGCCCCTGGACCTCGCGAGCGGCAACAGCACCGACCGCGAGTGGATCGTGGTCAACGCCACGGGCGCCCTCTTCGCCCAATGGCGCGACTTCGGCAACACCTCGGAGTGCGCCGCGCCCGGGCCCGTGCCCCTCCCGACCGACCCCGGCTGCGCGCCGCCGACGGGCGTGCTGCTGCGCCGCAGCCTCGATGGCGGGGCCACCTGGGAGCCGGCGGTGCGCGCGACCGACGACAACCGCCAGGGCCCCGTGGCCCCGGACCCAAGCTCGGCGTGGATGTACCTGCCCGTCTTCGATGGCCCCAACGGGACCATCGACGTCGCGCGCAGCGCAGACGGCGGCGCGACCTGGGAGGACGTGCACGCCACGCCCGTGCCGCAGCGGCCCTTCATCTTCCCGATCGCGGCGGTGGACGAGGCGGGCACGGTGTACGTCGCGTACAGCTCCGGCGAGCCCGGCCCGACCGGCACCGGGGAGCCCGTCGACCGCAACCTCGCGATCCCGAGCGTGTTCCTCATCACCAGCGCGGATCACGGCGCGACGTGGTCGGCCCCGCGCCTCCTCAGCACCGAGGGCGTGCCCGCGGTCATGCCGTGGATCGCCGCCGGCGCGCCCGGCCGCGTGGCGGTCGCGTGGTACGAGGCGGCGCAGCCGTGGCCCTCGGGCCGCCTGCCCAACCTGTGGCGCGTCGTGGCCGCCATGAGCGCCACCGCGGACCGCGGCGACGGCCAGTTCAAGGCCGCGCTCGTCACGCCCGAGCCCATCCACGTGGGCGGCCTGTGCGCCGACGGCGGCGCGTGCGCGCTGAGCGGCGGCGACCGCAGCATGCTCGACTTCTTCGAGCTGCGCCTGCTGCCCGACGGCTCGCCGGTGCTGGCCTTCGCGGGCGACGCCGACGTGCCGCGCGCGACGGTGAAGGTGTTCGCGAGCGTCATGACCGACGGCACGCGGCTGCGCTAGGGCCCCGCGCCCGCCAGCGCGCCCGCGTGCAGCGCCTCGGCGCGCTTGGCCAGCTCGGCGACCTCGGCGCGGATGCGCGCCGCGTGCTCCGGCAAGAGCTGATCGAGGTTGGCTTGGACGTTCAGCCGGCCGCCCTCGAAGGCCACCCACGCGAAGTGCGCGCCCACCCACGCGTCGCTCCGCGCGTTGGGGTTGCCGAGCTGCGCCACGCTCTGCAGGACCGCCAGCAGGCCCGCCGCGGCGCGCATCGTCGCGAGGGGGACCTCGGTCGCGACGAGGGCCGCGCCTTGGAGCTGGGCCTTGCGCGCGGCCTGCTCGGCGGGCGTGGCCTTGGGCAGCCGCATCGCGCGCACGAAGCCCTCGTAGGCCGCGCTGTCCTGGTCGGCGAGGCTCAGGAAGAGCGCGCGGAAGTTGCGGGCTTGGGGCAGCAGCGGCGCGAGCGTGGCCTCGCGGTCCTTGAACTTGTCCTTGCCCAGCGTCAAGCCCAGCACCATCTCCGCGAGCGCCGCGCCGGTCGCGCCCGCCAGCGCAGCAGCGGTGCCCCCACCGGGCGTGGGCTCCGCGCTGGCGAGGTGGTCGAGGACGTTCTCCAGCGGCAGGGGCCCGATCATCGCTCCCACATCCGCAGCTCCAGCACTTGCGCATGGGGTTGGAAGCCCTGCAGCTTCACGGCATGCGCCGCGACGTCAAGCAGCGCCTCGAGGGGCACGAGGCCCACGATCTCCGACCCGAGGACCTCCACGCCCGCCTTGGCCGCCTCGGCGTGGACCGCGTCGAAGACCTTCCACATGGCGGTCGTGCGGAAGTCGGTGAGGTTCATGCTCACCTGCACGTGGCCCTTCTCGGCGATGTTGAAGCCCTTCGCCTTCACCGCGGGGAAGCCGCCGCCGCTGGCCCGGATCTGCTTCGCGATGCGCTCGGCCAGGGCCAAGTCCGCGGTGGCGAGGTTGATGTTGTACGCGATCAGCGGCCCGCGCGCGCCGACGACGGTCGCGCCGGCGGTCGGGTGGAGCGCCGCGTCGCCGAGGTCGGGGCGCCGCTCGGGCTTGGTGCGCACCTCGTCCTTCAGCAGCTCGTACTGGCCCTTGCGGATCTGCTCCAGGTTCTTGCGGTCGTCGCGCGTCGCCGCGGCCTCGTAGAAGTACACGGGCACGCGCAGCTCCTTCCACAGCCGCTCGCCGAGCCGGCGCGCGAGCTGCACGCACTCCTCCATGGTGGTGTCGGCGACCGGGATGAACGGCACCACGTCCACCGCGCCGACGCGCGGGTGCTCGCCCTTGTGCCGGTTCAGGTCGATGCGCTCCACGGCCACCTTCGCGCCGGCGAACGCGGCGCGCACGCAGGCCTCGGGAGAACCGAGGAACGTGATGACGCAGCGATGGTGGTCCGCATCGCGCTCCACGTCCAAGACCCGCACGCCTTCGGCGCGGATCGCCGCCGCGATGGCCTCCACGACCTTCGGGTCGCGGCCCTCGCTGAAGTTCGGCACGCACTCGACGAGCGCCATCGCGCCGGCAACGCGACGGATGCCTAAAAGGGCTTCGTGGCGCAAGGGGCCCGCCCGCGCCGGGCAAGTCGGCCAATAAGCGTGTCCAACAAGCGTTAAGGCGCTGCACACCCCTGGAAGAACGAGGTGACCTGCCACGACGAGACGAGGCAATCACCGGACTCTGGCCACCGCACGCGCCCTGGCCCTCGCGTTGATCCTTCGTCCCAGGCGCAGGGGCGGCTGAGCGGCCCCTGACAGGGTGAGCCGGAACGGTCGAACATCGAGCGCGCGCCGCGCGCGTCGCGCGGCGATCAAAAGGCCCCCGCACCAACAGCCGGTGCGCGGGCCCGCTTCGTTTTCCCATCACCTTCATGGCCAGGCCACGCCTTGCAGCCGCGTGGCTGCCCGCGCCGACCTGCTCGTCGTGAACGCCGCCGAGGTGCTGACGCTCGCCGGCCACGAGGGCGCGCGCTCGGGCGACGACCAGCAGGACCTCGGCTTGGTGCGCCGCGGCGGCGTGGCGATCCGTGACGGGCGCATCGTCGCGGTCGGCACGATGGCCCAGCTCAAGGGCATCCGGGCGAAGCGCACCCTCGACGCGCGGGGCCGCGTGGTGATGCCGGGCTTCGTGGACGCGCACACGCACCTGGTCTTCGCGGGCTCGCGCGAGCGCGAGGTGGAGCGCAAGGTCGCGGGCATGAGCTACCAAGACATCGCCCGCGAGGGCGGCGGCATCCTCAAGACCGTCGAGGACACGCGCAAGGCGTCGAAGGCCGAGCTGCTGGCGCAAGCCCGGGCGCGGCTCGACCGCATGCTCTTGGCGGGGACCACCACCGCCGAGGCGAAGAGCGGCTACGCCCTCGAGCCGGACGGCGAGGTCCGGCTGCTGGAGGTCATCGCGGAGCTGGGCCGCGAGCACCCCCTGAGCCTGGTGCCCACGTTCCTCGGCGCCCACGCGGTGCCGCCGGGCGAGGACGCCGAGCAGTACCTCAACGACCTCATCGAGCACGCCCTGCCCGTCATCGAGCGGCGGAAGCTCGCGCGCTTCTGCGACGTCTTCGTCGAGCAGGGCTACTTCAGCGCGCCGCAGGGCCGGCGCCTGCTGCGCACCGCCGCGAAGCATGGACTGCGCTCCAAGGTGCACGCGGACGAGCTCAGCCGCTGCGGCGGCGCCGAGCTCGCGGTGGAGGTGGGCGCGGCGAGCGCGGACCACCTGCTCAAAGCCAGCGAGCGCGGCCTGCGCGAGCTGGCGCGCGCCCGCATCCCGGCGGTGCTGCTGCCCTGCACGCCCTGGGCCAGCATGATGAAGGGCATGGCCGACGCGCGCACGATGATCCAGCATGGCGTGCCGGTCGCGCTGGGCACCGACCTGAGCCCCAACGCGTGGTGCGAGTCCATGGCGCTCGCGTGCCAGCTCGCGGTCTATGGCATGGGCCTGCTGCCCTCCGAGGCCTTGGTGGCCGCGACGATCAACGCCGCGAACGCCATCGGCGCGCAGGACGAGGTGGGCAGCCTCGAGGTGGGCAAGCGGGCCGATCTCCTGATCCTCGACGCGCCGACGTGGCACCACGTCGCGTACCGGCTGGGCGCGAACCTCGTGGACACGGTCATCGTCGGTGGCCAAGTCGTGGTGGAGGGCGGGCAGCGCGTCGCGACGAAGCCGAACCGCGCGCGCCCGCGGCGCGCCTAGGGTTGCCCTGCTCCGCCTGGAGCGGGGTGCGGCCTCGGCGCGCGGACCGCGAGCCACGTCCCGCCGAGCACGAGCGCGGTGCCGGCGAGGAAGCCGGCGCCGAGCGGCTCCCCGAGGATCGCCACCCCCAACACGACCGCGACGAGCGGCGAGAGCACGGTCTGGAAGCTGACGCGCGTCGCGGGCCAGCGTTGCAGCAGCCAGGCCCACAGCACGAAGGCCGACGTGCCCACGATGGCGAGGTACAGCAGCGCGGCGGCGGCCGCCGCATCCGGCGGGAGCACGGCTCGCGGTCGCGCGCTCCACGCAACCAAGGCCACCATCGGCACGCTGCCCACAAGTCCGAAGGCGTTGAGCGCCACGGGGTGGATGTCGCGTGCCCACTTCTTGACCGCGAGGCTTCCCACGGTCGCGAGCAGGATGCCCGCGAGGATCGCGGCCACGCCAGCAGGCGGGCCTTCCAATTGCAGGTGGGACCAGAACACCACCACCAGCCCGACGGCCGCGACCGTCGCACCGCCGAGCCCGCGCGCCGTCAGTGGCTCGCCCTCGAGCACCGCCGCCGCGCCGATGGCGACGAGCGCGGGGTAGACGCCCCACGTCACCGCCGCCAGCGAGCTGGGCACCGTGAGCTCGCCCCAATAGAGCAGCAGCCAGTTGGCCCCGAAGATCAAGTTGCCCGCCAGCACCGCCAGCGCGAGCGCGCGGCCGCGCGGCCACGCGATGCGCATCGCCGCGCCGAGGGCCAGCAGGAATCCCGCCGCGACGAGCAGGCGAACCAGCGCGGCCGCGAAAGGGTCGTAGCCCTCCTGGTTGCTCACGCGGATCGCGAGGAAGGTCGAGCCCCAGATGAGCGTCATGGCCGCGAAGGCCGCCCACGGCGCGGCCTCGAGCCTCGGCCTCACCAGAGCTCCCCGACCTTCGCCTGCACGGCGCGCAGCACCTCGCCCTTCTCCACCGCCGCGCGGACCGCGTCCAGGTCGGGCTTGAGGTAGCGGTCCTCCTTCAGGGCAGGGACGCGCGCGCGCACCGCGTCGTAGGCTGCCTTGGTCGCGGGGGCGGGCTCGAGGGGCTTGCGGAACTCCAGGGCTTGCGCTGCGCACAGGACCTCGATGGCCACCACCGCGCGCGCGTTCGTGAGCAGGCTGCGCAGGTGCAGCGCCATGCCCATGCCCATGCTGTTGAAGTCCTCCTGGTTCGCGCTCGTCGGGATGCTGTCGACCGGAAGCGGGAAGGCAAGGGCCTTGTTCTCGTTCACGAGCGCCGCCGCCGTGTATTGGGGGATCATCAGCCCGCCGTTCAAGCCCGGCGAGGGCGTCAAGAAGGCCGGCAAGCCATTGCTGAGCTTGCTGTCCACGAGGCGCGCGACGCGGCGCTCGCTGAAGCTCGCGATCGTGGCCAAGGCGGGCGCGACGCTCGCGAGCGCGAGCGCGATGGGTTGGCCGTGGAAGTTGCCGCCGCTGACGACATCCTCGCCCAGCACGAGGGGGTTGTCCGTCGCGCTGTTGACCTCGATGGCGAGCACCTCCTCCGCGTGGCGCAGCTGGTCCATGGCCGCGCCCAGCACTTGCGGGATGCAGCGCAGCGTGTAAGGGTCCTGGACCGGATCGGGGCCGTCGTGGTGCTGCCGGTGGGACGCGATGATGGCGCTGCCCTCCAGGAGCAAGCGCAGGTTGCGCGCGACGGTCTTCTGGCCATCGTGGGGCCGCGCCTCGTGCAGCCGCGCGTCGAAGGCCTTGTCCGTGCCGAGCAAGGCTTCGAGGCTCATCGCGGCCGCGACCTGCGCGTCCTGCAGGAGGCGGTACCCATCATGGACGGCGAGGATGCCCAGCGCGGTCATGGCTTGCGTGCCGTTGATGAGGCTCAGGCCCTCCTTGGCCTGCAATTCCAGGGGCTTGAGCCCGGCCTTCGCCAGGGCTTGCGCGGCGGGCTGCAGCTTGCCCTTGACGCCCACCTCGCCCTCGCCCATCATCGCGAGCGCCAGGTGCGCGAGCGGCGCGAGGTCCCCCGACGCGCCGACGCTGCCCTGGCACGGCACGTCCGGCAGGAGGTTCGCGTTGAGCATCGCCTCGAGCTGCTGGAGCACGATGGGCCGCACGCCGCTGACGCCCTTCGCCAGCGCGTTGAGGCGCAGCACCATCATCGCACGGACTTCGTCCTCGGCGAGGCTGGGGCCCGTGCCGGCCGCGGTGCTGAGGATCAGGTTGCGCTGCAGCTTGGCAGCCTCGGCGGGCGAGATGGTCTTCCGCGCCAGCTCGCCGACGCCGGTCGTGACGCCGTACACCACGGCCCCGCGTTTCACCAAACCCTCGACGACGCGCCGGCTCGCCTGCACGCGCTCCAACGCGGCCTCGTCGAGCTCCACGGGCGCCTTGCGGCGCGCGACCTTGAGCACCTGCTCGAGGGTCAGCGTGGTGCCGTCGATGACGACCGGCTTGTCGGCCACGGCGCGCGGAACGCGCTGCGTCCCCAAAAGGGTAGCCCTAGCCGCCGAGCAGCGCCCGCACGCGCAGGGCCGTGGCGCCGATCGCCTCGTCCGCAGGCGCGTCGTTGCAGCCCACCACCGCGACCACGAGCACCTCGCCAGCCTCGGCCGCGACCAGGCGCCAGCCGCCCAGGTCGATGGTGAACCGGCTCGGCGGCTTCACGCGGAACTCGTACGCGGCCGTCGTCGCCGCGCCGAGCAGCGTCGCGCTCATGGCGCCGAAGGTGAAGTGGTCCACGCCCGCCGGCAGGCGCGCGGCCAGCAACAGGCCATCGCGCGCCACGATGGCGACCCCCTCGACGCCGACGAGGCCGGCCAGCGGGGCCAGGGCCTCGTCGAGCGCGTCGCGGGGAACCCCCATACGCGATCCTTCGCCCTGCCAGGCCAAGCTGGTTCCGGAGGGTGCGCGCCGGGCACTCGGGCCCTGGCGCCCAGGCCTTGCCGGGTCAACCCCGACGGCGCGCGAGCAAGGCCGCGGCGAGGGTCCCGAGGGCCACCCAGCCCAGTTCGGCGCCCGGCGTCGCGCGCGGCGGCGCGGCATCGTCGGCGGACGTCGCCTGCAGCGGCTGGCCCACCGGCAGCGCCGCGCCCCCGGCGACCGTGAAGTGGAACACGGCAGGCGCGCCGAGGCTGCCGCCGTAGAACACTGGTGTCGGCCGCGCCTCCAGCGCGAAGGGCGTCGCGATCAGGTCGTAGTCGCCGGCAGCAGGGAACGTGAGCGTGAAGGGGAAGTGCCCGTCGTCGTGGGTGTGCAGCTTCGTCGCCAGGATGGGCGCGGCCCCTTGCTGCGAGGGCACGACCTGCAGGTCCACCTCGCCGTGGCTGAAGGGCATGCCGGCGAGGTCGTGGATGAAGAGGTCGATGTCGGTCGGTGCGCCGCTGGCCGGTTCGTCGAGCCCGCTCGCCTCGACGATCTGGGGCCCGGCGCTCATCGCCTCGACCGGCGGCGCGACGGTGTAGTGGGCGCTGGCCGTGCCGGTCCAGTTCCCGCGGCTCGCCTCGACCGCCAAGTGGTATTGGCCCACGGGCGCGTCGCCCACGAGGATCTCCAGCACGCCGTCGTACTCGTGGAGGCTGGCGCTGTGCAGCAGCACGCGGCCGAGCGCGTCGGTGAGCGTCGCCTCGAAGTTCACGTGCTGCACCGCGTCCATGGTGGTGGCGTTGAGCACGAGCGCGCTGAGGCGCGTCTGGCTGAAGGGGCCGACGACCGTGAAGGGGTCGTACGTCGTGAGCAGCACGTACTCGCCGCCCGCCTCGCCCTCGTCGACCTGGTTCATTGCGCCCGGCGGCACCGGCGCGACCGGCGCGACGCCGAGGTCCGGCAAGCCGGGCGCAACCTCGAAGGCCTGCTCCGTCACGAAGGCCGGGAACTGCGGGGCGCGCGCGGTCGGGAAGGCCGTGTAACCCAGCACGCGGGCCACGTAGGGGCCGGGCAGCGGCAGGGTGAGCGTGAGCTGCTGCGCTTCCTCGTGGGTGTGCGTGTGCACGCGGTACAGGACATGGCCCGCCGCGGCCTCGCGGACCTCGACGAGCGCGTCGGTGTGCGGCAGGAGCTGGCCTTGACCGTCCACGATCTGGTACGTGAGGTCGAAGGGCTGGCCGGCCGCGATGCTCGCCGGCAGGTCGAGCTGGAGCGTCGCGGGCAGCGGCGCGTCCATCGGCACGACGTAGCCGGCGAAGGTGCCCGTGGCTTGGACGTCGCCGTCGCTGGTGGCGGTGATCGTGTACGCGCCGGGCACCGGGAACACGACGTCGAACTCGAAGACGCCGTCGTAGTCGTGGCCGCTGTCCGGCGTCGTGGCGAACAGCACGAGGCCGTTGAGCTCCACGCGGACCTCGAGGTTGTGGTGGAACGCCGGCATGCCCTGCGCGTCGAGGATGATCGCGGCGAAGTGCGCGACGTTGCCGACGACGGCGCGGCCGTCCGGGGGGCCGTCGTGGGCCACCACGACCATGGCCTCGCCGGCATGGCTATGCTGCTGCGCTCCCGCAAGCGGCGCGGCCGCGACGAGCGCGGCCAACGCAGCGAAGACCAGGCCGGGGCGCATGGGGCGGCCACGCGGGGGCTCGGCCTTAAGGGTTCCTGTCGCCGCGTAGGCGCGGGGGCGCTTCGTGGGCCAACTCTGCGCAGACCGTCCCGCGGACCCTCCAACGGCTGGGCGCCACGGCTTTTATCCCGCGCGGCGGCATGGCTGGGCATGCGTCCCTCCTTGGCCGCGCTCGCCGCGCTGGCGCTGCTCGCGGCCGGCTGCGCCGCGCCGCCCGCGCCGGGGCCGGGCCCGGGCAGCGCGCCGCCGGCCTCCGCGGACGTTCCCGTGGGCTGCGACGCGGCGCGGCCTGCGGTCGCGCACGGGCCGAACGCCAGCGCGTCGCCCCGCATGCCCGCGGCGTTGCCGGTGCCGTGCGCGTTCTACCCCGGTGGCACCGGGGGCGAGCCGACGCTGGGCGTCTGCCCGCAGGATGGGGCGGTCTACTACTACCCCGCGGCGCTCTCCGTGCCCATCGCGGCCGGTGGCGGGATCGGCGGCGGCTACGTCGCGCGCTCGCTCGACAACGGCGCGACGTGGGACCACGTGGCGCCCATGGCGGGGCCCTTCTCGCAGCACGCCAACACGCTCGACCCGTACTTCTACCTCGACCCCGCGACGTGCCGGATCTTCGCCGAGGACCTGCAGACGGCCGATTGCGCGCAGCTCAGCTTCAGCGACGACCGCGGCGCCACCTGGGTGAGCGTGGTCGAGGGCTGCACCGAGTTCGACCATCAGACGATCTTCGCGGGCAAGCCGGTGAGCAGCCCCACGCTCAACTACCCCACCATCGTGTACCGATGCGCCATCAACACCGTCGCGCTCGCGGGCCTGAGCACGTCGAGCACGTGCCTCAAGAGCCTCGACGGCGGCTTGACCTTCGTCAACACGGGCGCGCCGGCCTTCGTGACGCCCACGGAAGGGCTGCCCGACTACTGCGACGGCGCCCTCGGCCACGGCATCGTGGACCCGCAGGGCCGTGTGCTGCTGCCCAAGGGGTGGTGCGGGCAGCCGTGGCTCGCCATCAGCGAGGACGAAGGGCAGACGTGGACGCGCACCCAGATCGCCGCCAACGGGATGAACCGCGAGGCCGACGGCTACCCTGGCCACGAGGCCGGCGTCGCGGTGGACAGCGCGGGCAACGTGTTCTACTTCTGGGTCGCCGAGGACCGCCTGCCCTACCTGGCGCTCTCGCGGGACGGCGGCGCGACGTGGGGCGCGCCCCTCATGGTGGGCTTGCCAGGCTTGCGCGAGGCCAGCCTGCCCGAGCTCACCGCCGGCGGCGAGGGCAAGGTCGCGTTCGTGTACATGGGCTCCACGAACAGCCCCGGGCCGCCGTTCCCGCCTGCGGTCTGCGACCCGCCGCCGCTCGGCTGCACCGTCAACGACGCGCCGCCGACGGAAGCGTACGAGAACGTGACCTGGAACGCCTACGTCGGCATGAGCCTCGACGCGCTCGCCGACGCACCGACGTTCCTGACGGCCGCGGTCAACGACCCCGCCGACCCGCTCGTGCGCGGCCCATGCGGCGCGGTGCGGTGCCAGGAGGTCTTCGACTTCCTCGACGTCCGGCTCGGCCCCGACGGCACGCCGTGGGCTGCCCTCGTCGATGCGTGCATGGGGGACTGCGCCAGCGGCGCGGAGCGGAGCGACAACGCAGGCGAGGCGCTGGTCGGGCACCTCGTGGGAGGCCCGAGCCTGCTCGACCCTCCTTCGACGGCGGGACCCGAAACGGCTAGCTCCAGCGCGGCGAACCAGGGCCGACGCTCATGACGTGATCCCCTCCGACGGCGCGCGGCGCGGGCTTGGCGCTCACGGGCGCCGGAGCCCGTGCCGCCGCGCGGTCTTCTGCGCTTCCACATAGCCAGCATCGGCGTGCCGCACCACGCCCATGCCCGGGTCGGCGACGAACACGCGCCGGATGCGCCGAGCGGCGCCCGCGCTGCCGTCCGCGACCACGGTCATGCCGGCGTGCACGCTCAGCCCGATGCCCACGCCGCCGCCGCTGTGCACCGCCACCATGTCCGCGCCGCAGGCCGTGTTGAGCAGCGCGTTGAGGATCGGCCAGTCCGCCACCGCGTCGCTGCCATCGCGCATGCCCTCGGTCTCCCGGTACGGCGACGCGACGCTGCCCGTGTCGAGGTGGTCGCGCGTGATGGCCATCGGCGCCTGCACCTTGCCCCTCGCGACGAGTTCGTTCATGCGCGCCGCGAACTTGTCGCGCTCGCCCAGGCCCAGCCAGCACACGCGCGCCGGCAGGCCCTCCCAGGGCAGGTGGTCCTCCGCGAGCTCGATCCAGTTGCGCAGCAGCTTGTCCTTCGGGAACAGCTTCAGCACGAGCTGGTCCGTCGCGAGGATGTCCTCCGGTTCCCCGGAGAGCGCGATCCACCGGAAGGGGCCGCGACCCTCGCAGAACATCGGGCGCACGTACGCTTGGACGAAGCCCGGGTACGCGAAGGCGTTGGCCACGCCTGCCTTCTGGGCTTGGCCGCGCAGGTTGTTGCCGTAGTCGAAGACCACGCTGCCCTGTTTCTGGAAATGGAGCATCGCGCTGGAATGCTTCGCCATGCTGGCCATGCTCAGCTCGATGTACTTCTTGGGGTCGCTGCGGCGCAGCGCGTCCGCTTCCTTGATGGAGAAGCCGGCGGGGATGTAGCCGCCCAGCGCGTCGTGGGCGCTCGTCTGGTCGGTGACCACGTCGGGCACGACGCCGCGCTTCACCAAAGCTGGGTGGGTGTCGGCGCAGTTGCCCTCGAGCGCGATGCTCGCGGCGCGGCCCTCGCGCTGCGCGTCGCGGGCCAGCGAGAGCGCGTCGTCGAGGCTGCGGGCCGCGTGGTCCACGTAGCCCTTGGCCTTGCGGCGCGCGATCCGCCGCGGGTCAGCCTCGACCGCGATGCACACCGCGCCAGCCATCTTGGCCGCGAGGGGCTGCGCGCCGCCCATGCCGCCGAGGCCGCCGGTGAGGACGAGCCTTCCTTGCAGCGAGCCGTCGAAGTGCGTGCGCGCGACCGCCGCGAAGGTCTCGTACGTGCCCTGGATGATGCCCTGCGCGCCGATGTAGCTCCAGCAGCCGGCGGTCATCTGGCCGTACATCATCAGGCCAGCCGCCTCGAGGCCGCGGAAGTGCTCCCAGTTCGCCCAGTGCGGCACGAGGTTGCTGTTGGCGAAGAGCACGCGCGGCGCGTCGGCGTGGGTCCTGAAGATGGCCTGCGGGCGGCCGCTCTGGACGACGAGGGTGTCCTCGTCGCCGAGGGTGCGCAGCGCCCGCACGAGCTTCTGCAGGTCCGCGTGGCTGCGCGCCGCGCGGCCCGTGCCGCCGTACACGATGAGGTCCTCGGGCCGCTCCGCGTTCTCAAGGTTGTTGAGGAGCAGCCGGAGGAAGGCCTCCTGGCGCCAGCCGCGGCAGTGTAGCGTCGTGCCGCGCGGAGCCTTGTACGGCGGGCGGAGGCGCAGGGCCATGGGGGCCCATCGGGGCGCGGGCGCATCAGGGTTTCCGCATGCTTAAGGCAGGCCAGCGCGGTGCGCGCCCGTGCGTGGCCCGGGGCTCGCGGCGGTGCTGGCGTTGCTGGTGAGCGGCTGCACCACCACCTTCCCCGAGGGCTCGCGCATCCTCGCCGACGTCGAGGTCGGCCATCTTGCCGCGGGGGAGCGCGCGGTGCAGAACTTCACCCTCGACCGCGCGGATTTCCTCGCGGTGGGCTTCCGCACCGGCCCCGGCGAGCACGTGCACATCGCGTTGCGGGGGCCCGACGGCGCGCTGTGGGACACGTCCGCGGAGGGCGCGCAAGGGCCGTGCATCGTGCGGAAGCCCCTCGCCGGCGGGTGGGCGCTGGAGATCTGGCCCGACGCGTTCGACGGCGAGCTGCGCGGCGGCAAGTTCACCGTGCGCGCAGCCCAAGGGGAGCCGCCGGCGGTGCTCGCGTGCGCGAACGACGCGTTCCCGGGCCGCGGCCGCAACGTCACGCTCCTCCGCCTCGACCTCAACCTGAGCGCGAACGAGACGCGCACCGAGCCCTTCGACCAGCCGTGGGAGCTCGCGTCCCTGGGCGTGCGCACGCGGGGCGATGGGACGAACGTAACCCTCGAGCTCGCGCCCCCCGGCAGCGACTTCGCGCCGCCTACGAACGCTTCCGCCCCGCCGCGCGGGACCTGGCGGCTCCGCGCGGTGGCGGCGGCCGACGCGGCGAACCTCACGGTGGCCGTTCAGGGCGTCGGCGTCTGATCCGCGAAGCGAACAGCGTGCCATCGTCAAGGTGCACACGTCCTTTCCTTCACGGCCTCGCCGATCCACCTTGTCTTCGCCGGGGGCGTCTGACCCCTCGCTCGTCGCAGCGCCCATCTCCGCACATCCGTGCCGCTTCCTGCCGGCGGAACAGCTCCCGCTTGGTTCCGTCGCTGCCCGCAAGCCGCGCGTACGGCAGGACCTTGACGGCGCTCGTGGGGGGTCCGACCTCGCGGAGGAATGCCCACCGCGAGCCGGCGTCACGCGTCGCGCGGACACCCGTTCGTACGTCAAGCTCGCCCCGTGCCCGCACGAGCAGGGGCTGCCGGAGGCCCCGTCCCCGCCGCCATGCCGGCGCGTGCATGAGATCTCGGCGCGGGCTGTTCCTTACATAGCCCCCCAACGTGCACGCCTCCACCTTGATTCGCCAGTCAGGGCTGTCCAGAATCGCGGTTCCCCAGAAAGTCTTGCGGGTTTCGAAAGGCTCGCGAACGGGTCCTGAGGGCCTCGAAGCCTGGATTTGGCTCGCCGTCGAGAGGCGACCAGGAATTGGGGCTTCATTCGATGGTTTTCTCAAGAAACGGGTGGTCCGGAAGCTCTTCCAGCGTCCGCGGGGCACGGGCATTCGGCGTGCGTCAATGTCATCGCATGGCGGAGGAACGCGTGTTGCGCAATGGCATTGCCATAAACAATCGAATGGCGTACTAGTAGCTTCGCGCATCGGTCGACTTCATGAATTCGCGCAGGACGCACGTGGCGTAGCTACCCTTCGGGAGCCGGAACGTGAACCGCATCGCGTCGCCCTCGAGCTGGCGCTGGAAGTCGAGCGCCTGCACGGCGAGCGCGCGGCGCTGTCCGAAGCTCGCCACTTCGGGCATCGCGGGCACGCGGAAGTCGGTCGGCTTCAGTTGCTCCGCATCTACGACGCGCCGTTCAATCTCGCCCATGGGCCCGCCGGCGAACGGCACGTCGAGCCCGAACACGATCGCCGTCGGCACCGCGCGCCCCTTGCGCACCTGCCGCGCGCACTTGTCGAGGTTGGCGGCGCGGACTGGCACGAGCGTGTCGTGGTCGGGCACGCCGTCCTCGTCCACTGGGAGCACGATGTCGCCCTCGTGGAGCGCGTCGAGGTGCCCATCGCTGGCGAGCCGCGCGCTGACCATGCGGTTGAACAGCAGGCTCTGGTAGGCGTAGACGAACATCGTCGTCAGGTTGGCCGGCAACCTGCGCAGCGCGCCCACCCAATCGCCGGGATTTTTCGCGAGGTGCTCCACGAGTACGCGTTCGAAGCTCAGTTGTTGCGGGTAGTACGTGACCGCCTTGCCGAAGTCACGCTCCTCGCCGACACGGCGACGCGCCTCGAACGCTGCCGCCGGCTCGCCCTCCACGGGCTCCGCGACGTAGGCCATCACCGCGCCCTCGAAGTCGCCGCGCACCATGCGCTCGCCGATGCGCTGCGTCACGGGCCGCAGCGAGCCGAAGCGCTGCAGCCCGAAGTAGTTGGGCACGCCGCCGGCTGCGGCGAGCTCGCCCTCGATGGCTGCGCAGCGCCGCGCGGCTTCGTCGGCGTCGCACGCCAGGTCGCGCGCCGTGATCTCGAACCGGTTGCCGATCAGCTCGCCGAGCTTCGGCGCGTGGTCGGCGCGGTACGTCGCGAGCACCTCGACGCCGTGCATCGCCAGCGCGCGCACGCGTTCCTCGGGCGCGAGGATCGCCATCTGCTGCGTCTTGACCGCGCGCTTGTCCTTGGTGCCGGTGAAGAAGATGCCACGCCGCGACACGCCGAGGCGCTGGCCCAGCTCGCGCACCAGCCGGTTGGTCTCCCAGTTGGTGGCGCGCAGCGTCGCGATGGTGTACTTGCCCTGGCCTTGCGCCTTCACCGCCGGCTTGGGGATCTCCTCGACCACGAAGTCCTGCGGGCTCGCGCGCAGCCGGCCCCCGATCCCGTCGGTGGACGTCGCGTAGCGCGCGAGGCCGAGGAACTGCTCCAAGGCCGGGGGGTCGGGCAC
>DASYRW010000105.1:0-8572 GCA_036003985.1 Thermoplasmatota archaeon | reverse complement strand
GGGCACAGCCTTGGCGAACCGCGTCCTGCTGGGAGCACTGCTGGCCCTCGCGCTCGCCATGCACGCCATGGCCGAGGAGGACACGGGCTACGCAGGCCCGAGCGTGGACCTGACCCTCTTCGCGCACATCTACGACCTTCTCGACACGCTCCCCATGAACGCGCAGCCCATGCCGCCCGAGACTCCAGACCTGGCGCGCGGCTACAGCCCCGAGCCCACGGTCGCGCCGCAATATGGGGCGGCGTTCAACCGGCTGCGCTTCTTCAACAGCATGGGGCCGGTCGAGTACAACAACAGCATCGCGCAGCCGCGCATCCACCCCGAGAAGGGCCTCGCCCTCGACCTCGAGCTGGACACGTCGAAGGACGTGCTGCTCTATTGGTACATGAGCGCCGACGCGCTGGAGGTGCAGCGCCTCGGCGAGGAGCCGCCCGTGCATGCGGGCGCGGTGCCGCACCTGACCGTGCGCGCCGAGCTTCGGTTGGGCAACGACCTGCGCAGCGACCTCGCGGCCGGCGACCTCATCGCGGGCGGCGAGGCGACCGTGGACGTGGTCACGGCGCCGGGCGCGCCGGACGCGCAGGAGATCATCGTCAACCTGGGCAAGCCGCAGCTGGACGTGATCCCCGCGCGCGAGGGCTTCAACCTGGGCGTGGAGTGGTTCCAGCTGGAGGCGAGCGGCGAGCAGGTGCTCGCGCCAGGCTGGAACCTGCACACGGGCGGGGCGTGGCCGAACCGCGTCGTGCTGCCCGTCGCGAACCCGATCTACCTCTACTTCGTCGAGCCGCAGTTCCAGGGCGACCGCGTCGCGGTCAACGCGGCGTTCAACAGCCCGCTGGGCAACTACGACGTGGACACCAGCACGCTCCACCTCGAGGTCGCCGGCCCGGGCGGCTTCGCGGCCAAGGCCCTGAGCGAGCCCGTGGTGGTCCAGCAGACCTTCGCGCACAACGAGCACCACGTCGCGGCCCTGCAAGGCTGGCTGTGGGACTACAAGGCCGACGGGGCGCCGCCGGGCAACTACACCGTCAAGGTGCACGGCAGCAACCTGCAGCACACCGCCACCGCGGAGAAGGCCGCGACCTTCACCATCGCGGACGAGGGCAAGGCCGGCGTCGCGCTCGACAGCGAGGGCAGCGAGGTGGTCACGAAGCAGCAGCTCGAGGACCAGAAGCCGGCTGCGAAGAAGAGCCCCGGCGCCGAGGCGGGCCTGGCCTTGGCGCTTCTCGGCCTGCTGGCGCTGGCGCGGCGGCGGCAAGGTTCTTAGGGCTCGGCCTGTTGCCGAGCCATGCGCCTCGAGGAGGCCCGGCGCGAGGTCGAGGCTCTGGAGCAGGAGCTCGCGGTCGAGCGGTACGAGAACCTGGCGGGGCTCAAGGCCGAGGCCGACACGGGCCCCATCTATGCGAAGCACGCCGCGCTCTTCGAGCCGGCCACGGTGCGGGCGGCCCTCGACGCGGCGCGCGGCAGCGCCGCCAACGAGCCCCGGTTCCTCGCCGAATACCTCTGCCACGGGTCCATCGAGGCGCGCGTCCAGCCGCTGAGCGACCGGGCCGACACGCTCGAAGCGTCGCTGGAGGTTCCCCTCCAGGGCGAGCGCGTGCCCTATCGCGCCTTGGCCGTGAGGGTGGCGAACGAGGGCCACCGCGAGCGTCGGCGCGATCTGGCGTTGGTCCAAGCGCGCGCGACGGAGCAGCACCTCAATCCCGTGTTGCGCGAGCGGCTGGTGATGGTCCACGACCTCGCCCGCGACCTGGGCTTCCGCGACTACGCGGACCTCTGCGGCACGCTCAAGGGCATCGACCTCGCAGCCCTGCGCGACCAGCTCGACACCCTCGTCCGGCGCACCGACACGCTGTACCGCTGGCACATGGAGGGGCTGCTGGGCAGGGGCGCGAGCATCATGCTGGCCATGGCCGAGCGCCACGACGTCGCGCACACGCTGCGCGCGCCGTGGTTCGACGACCAGTTCCCCGCAGGCCAGAGCGTCGAGGCCTTCGAGGGGGCGCTCGCTGGCGCGGGCCTCAGCCTCACCGCGCAGCGCAACATCCTGCTCGACACCGAGGAGCGGCCCGCGAAGAGCTCGCGCGCGTTCGTCGTCGCGGTGCGCGTGCCCGAGGACGTGCGGCTCGTGGTGCGGCCGAAGGGCGGGCAGGACGACTACCGCTCGCTGTTCCACGAGGCTGGCCACGCGCTGCACTTCGGGCTCGCTTCCCCTGGGCTGAGCGTCGAGGCGCGCTACCTCGGCGACAACAGCGTCACCGAAGGCTACGCGTTCGTGCTGGAGCACATCCTCGCCGAGGAAGCCTGGGCCAAGCCGCGGATCGCGCCCCACCTGCTCGAGCGCTACCTGTGGCAGCAGCGGGTCTTGAGGCTCTTCATGGTGCGGCGCTACGCGGCGAAGCTGCGGTACGAGCTGGAGTTGCACACGAAGGGCCTGGAGGGCGCCGCGGACCTGTACAAGCGGCACCTCGACCGCGTGCTCGTGTTCAGCAACCCGCGCGAGCACTACCTCGTGGACGTCGACGACGGCTTCTACGCGGCCAGCTACCTGCGCGCCTGGGCCTTCGAGAGCATCGTGCGCGCGCAGCTCAAGCAGCGCTTCGGCGAGGCGTGGTGGCAGCAGCGCGGCGCGGGCGACCTGCTGCGGTCGCTGTGGGCCCAGGGCCAGGCCCTGACCCCGGAGCAGGTGTGCGCGCAGCTGGGCGCGAGCTTCGGCCTGGGTCCGCTGCAGGAGGAACTGATCGCTTCCCTCAAGACCGAGGCTCGCGACTATCAGGACCTGCCGCGGTTCTAGTGGGCCACGCGGGTGCGCATGCCCGCGAGGCCCTCGAGCACCGACACGGGCACCGCGAGCAGGAACAGCGCGCCGGTCGCCGCGACGAGCCCGAAGTACAAACCGAGGTCGAGCGCCGCACCGGCGCCGGTGATCCACGCGAGGCTCTGGGAGCCCGCGACGTACAGCAGCAGCGCCATCCAGAACACCGCCGTCGAGCCGGCCACGATCGTTGAGACGCGCATGGGCCGGCCATCCCCGAGGCGCGGGCTTCAGGATGCCGCAACCGCGCGCTTGCCGGACAGCGCCGCAGGCGGCACTGGTGGGACGGGTCAGCGGTCCTCATGCACGCGGCTCGCCGTGGGCCCCGTCTGGCCCTGGTATTTGCTCCCGCGCGCTGCGCCGTAGGGCCGGTCGGCAGGGGAGGACATCTCGTAGACCGCGATCTGACAGATCCGCATGCCGGGGCGCAGCGCGACGGGCACGCGTCCGAGGTTGCTCAGCTCCAGCGTGATGCAGCCCCGGAAACCGGGATCGATGAAGCCCGCGGTCGCGTGCACCACGACCGCGAGGCGGCCGAGGGACGAGCGGCCCTCGACGCGCGCCACCAGGTCGTCGGGCAGTTCGATCCACTCCACGGTCGAGCCGAGCGCGAACTCGCCGGGGTGGATGAGGAAGGGCTCGCCCTCCTTGAGGGCGATGCGCTCCGTGTACTCGCCGACGCCCGCGTGCGAGGCGGGATCGATGAAGGGCACGCGCGCGCTGCGGAACGTGAGGAACTCCGACCCGAGCCGCAGGTCGATGCTCGCCGGCTGGATCTGCACGTCGGGATCGTCGAGGGGCCGCACCACCAGGTCGCGGGTCTCGAAGAGCCGCCGCCGCAGGTCGCGGTCGCTCAGGATCACGGCCCACCAAGCGCCGCAGGCGCCATGAGGTTTTGCAGTGCAGGCCTCGACACCAAGCCTTCAAGCCGTGGCCCGCGGCTGGCGGCGCGTGCCCTTCGAACTCAGCGAGGAGCAGGAGCTGATCCGCCGCACCGCGCGCGCGTTCGCCGACAAGGCCCTGCAACCCGCGACCGAGGCGATGGACCGCGAGGCGCGCTTCCCCGCGGAGGTGCAGCGCGGCCTGGCGGAGCTGGGCTTCTGGGGGCTCTTGGCGCCCGCCGAGGTCGGCGGAGCGGGCGTGGATCTCACCAGCTTCGCGGTCGCGCTCGAGGAACTGGCGCGCCGCTCGGGGAGCGCCGCGGCGATCCTGCTGGCGCACAACCTCGCTGCGCGCGCGGTCCCCGACGCCGCCCTCGCCACGGGCGAAGCCCTCGCCACCTGGCAGCTGGCGCGCGGCCCCCTCGCAGGCTCCTGGAGCGGCGGCGAGGCCCTCGAGGGCACGGCGCGGCTGTTCCCGCTGGCCGGGCGCGCGCGGGTCGCGGTCCTGGAGCACCCTGCGGGGGGCCTCGCGGTGCTGGCCGCCGACGACGCGGGCCAGGCGTGGGTGCGCGAAGGGACCATGGGCTTGCGGGGCGCGGAGCTGGGGCAGCTCGTCCTGCGCGGCGCGCGGCCGCGGCGCGTTGCTGGCCAGGGAAGCGCAGCGGAGCAGGTGGGCCTCGCCGCCATCGCCGTCGGCTTGGGCCAGGCCGCGGTCGAGGAGGGCGTGCGCTTCGCGCGGGACCGCGTGCAGTTCGGCCAGTCGATCGCGGCCTTCGAGGGCGTGCGCGCGCGCCTGGCTGACATGGCCACGGGCATCGACGCGGGCCGCGCGCTCCTCCTGCAGGCCAGCGCGCTCGCGGATCGAGGCGAGGGGGCCGAGCGCCTCGCCGCGGAAGCCAAGGTCGCGGCCACCGAAGCCGCGTCGCAGTCCACGCGGTGGTGCGTGAAGCTCCACGGCGGCGCGGGCTTCCTGAAGGACTTCGCGGCCGAGCGCCTCCACCGCGACGCTCGCATGCTGCCGTTGCTCGGCAGCGACAGCGCCGCCCTGCGCGACGCGGCGGGCCGCGCCCTGGTGGGCCGCTAGCGCCGCCGCGCCAGCGCGAGGAACGGCGCGCTGAAGAGCAGCGCCACCACCGCGCTCGGCCCGACGGTGAACCACGCCTCGCCGCCCGCGCGCGCGGCGGTGAGCAGGGCCAGCAACCCGGCCGCCAGGAACGCTGCTCCCACCAACGCGGCGAGCCCGCGCGTCATCGCGCTCGGCCGGCGGGGGCGCGCCGGCTCGAGCGACCCGGGCGCGCGGAACACCGCGGCCCGCGCCGCCTGGAACTCCGCCAGCGCGGCTGCGGAGGCCAGCTCGGCCGGCGGTCCAACGTGGCCACAACGCGCGCACACCCACGCGAACGACGCTCCGCGCTCGGGCGCGTCGGGCGGCGGCGCGAGGTCGGTGTCGCCGCAGCGGAGGCAGGCGCGGTAGGCCATGCTCACCCCAGGGTGCGCAGCACGGCGCGCACGGGGCTCGCGTCGAGGCCTTCCAGCCGCAGCGGCAGCGCGATGAGCTCGTAGTCCCCGGGCGGCGCGCGGGTCAGGTCGAGCCACTCGAGGATCATGCAATGGCCGCGGCCCAGGACGTGGTGGCTCGGCAGGCCCTCGCTGCCGGGGCCATCCGTCGAGGGCGCGTCGGTGCCGAAGAGGCGCACGCGGCGCCGGACCAGCTCCTCGGCGAGCGCGGGGTCGAGGCCCGCGTAGCTGCGCTCGAAGGCGTATGGGTCGAGGCGGTCGCGCGTGCGGAACAGCGCGCGCTCGACGCCATCGAGCTGGCGCAGCACGCGCTCGGTCGGCTCGATCCGCTTCGCGCCCGCGGCATCGATGACCCGCGCGGGGCCCACGAACGCTTCGAGGGGCAGCTCGTGGGCGCGCGCGCCGTCCGCCAGGAAATGCCACGGCGCGTCCACGTGCGAGCCGATGTGCGTCGAGGTGGTGATGGCGCAGACGTTGACGGCGCTCCGGCCCTCGCCCAACGCCCACGTGACCTGGGACGTGAAGGGCGTGTCGCCGGGCCAGGGCTCGGTCTTGGCGGCGACGGGCCGCGAGATGTCGAGCAGCACAGCCCCCCACGCGCCGGCGCGGGCATGAGGCTTGCCGCGGGACCAGGCCCCCGCGCCCGACGCAGCGAGAGGCTCCTGGGCAAGTGCTTAAGCCGCGCCGCGCGGGCGCCCGGATGGGAGTCCGATGCGGGCACTCTTCGTGGCGAGCGCGCTGGCTGCGCTCCTGGTGGGCGCGGGCGCGGTCATCGCGCCGGGGGCAGACGACGTGACCGCCGTCGCCGACGCGATGAGCGGCGAGGTGGACGGCTTCAAGGACGGCGTCGCTCAAGCGGTCGCGCCAGCCGGCGAACTGGGTCAGATCGTGGTGCTGCTGTTGGACGCCATCGACGACCAAGCCCAGGCTGGCGCCGGGGCCTTCCTCGCCATCGGCCAGGACCTCGCGGGCGCGGGCGTGCGCGCCGTCGAGGTCGAGCGCGCCGCGGCGGAGACCTGCCTCGGCCTCGTGCAGGGCCCCGACGGGCTCTACGATGCGAGCGGCGCGCGCGCCGACATCGCCTGCCTCGAGGACATCTGAGCCGGGACCTGGCCCTCGTCGATAGGGCGCCGTGGAAATCCTTTAGTCTCGCCCGCCCGAGGTGCTTGGGATGCGCGCGCGCTCGCTGCTTGCGCTGGCCCTGCTCACCAGCGCGGCCCTCGCCGCTCCGGCCAGCGCGGGCTTGGAGGAGCGCGTGGATTCTGCTGGCCAGCTGGTGCGCGACGGCGTCCAGGCCTTCGGCGCGCTCGACGCCAGCGCCGCGTACGCGGGCGTGCAGCGCTACGAGGAGCGCGAGACGGCCTACGCGTGGGCCACCTACGCCTTCGCGGCCGGCTGGATCGAGGAGCAATCCTCGGACCTCGGCCCCCTCGGCGAGTTCGCCGGCAGCCGCGCGGCCGAGATCGCGCTGCTTGCAGGGCAAGCGGCCGACGACGACCAGCGGGCTGGAAGGCACGCGGCGAACTCCTGCGGCGAGGGGCTCTTCCCGGCCGCCGCATCGGTCTGGGAGGCCGCGCGCGGGGTTTGCCTCGACCAGCGTCAAGCAGCCGAGCAGGTCGCGGGCCAGCCGCTCCCCGAGCTGTAGGATCTGCAGGAACGGTCCCGCGCGCGGGACCCTGCGCTTGTTCTCGAACGCGCGGTGACAGGCCGTCAAAGCCGCCGCGGAAACTCTTCATGACCGCGTCGGGGCACGGGCGGCTGGGAACGCGCATGTCGAGGATCTCGCTCCCTCTGATGGCCCTGCTCGCAACCGCCCTCGCCGCCGCCGGCGGCGCCCTCGCCGACCCGGCGCAAGACGTGGTCGACGCGGCCAACGACGTCGTCGGGACCCAGCAGGAGCTGATCGGCGGCTTCGCGGGCGAACTGCAGGACGCCGCGGACGCCGTCACCGCCGGCAGCGGCGACGACGCGGATCAGCTGCTCGCGGCCGTCGGCCCGATCACCAGCGCGGTCCAAACCGACGCGCTGCTCGCCCAGGCCGAGGCCCTGGCGGCCGACCCTGGCGCCGGCGCGGGCGACCTCACCGACCGCGCGGCCGAGCTGCAGGGCGACGCCGCGGGCTGCTTCGCGGCCTACGGCGAGCTGACCGCGGAGTTCGTGAGCGAGCAGGCCGGCCTCGACACGAGCCCCCTCTGGGCCAGTGCCGTCGCGCAGTGCATGGCCGCGCAGGGCTTCGCCGCGGACCCGGTCCAAGGCAGCCAGGACCTCCTCGCGACCTTCTACCTCCCGGGCCTCCCGCCCCTCTGAGCCCCACGCGCCCAGCCCCAGCCCCGGCGCTGCGCCGGGGCACGCCCCTTTTCCCGTTTCGTGCACGACCCTCAGCGTGGCGCTTGCGCGCGCATCCGTGGCGACGATCCTCTGCATCGCGCGCGGATCGGTCCGCCGCCGGGACGCCAGCTTGATGGCCTCGGCCAGGGCTGGGGTGCGCATGCGCGCGCTCCTGGCGCTCCTGCTGCTGCCCCTGCTCGCCAGCCCGGCGAGCGCCCTCGTGACCGTGGTCTTCGACCCGATGGAGGCCGCGCGCACCGCCGAGGAGATGGCGGCCGACGACACGATGTGGGCCGTCGGGACCACCGGACAAGCCATGGGTCGCGCGCAGGAGGTCGCTGGCAGCGTGGGCCCCGGCGGCGCCGTGGGCTCCGGCAGCGGCACGGCCCTCGACCTTACCCAGGGCGCCGTGCGCACCGCGGGCGACGCCGCCGTCGCGGGCGTGCAGTTCGGCGCGGACTTTGCGCGCGCCGTGCTCGGCGCGGGAAGCGGGCTGCCCAACCTCGTGGTGCACGTGCCGTAGCGCGTTGCCTGGCGCGCCGCCTTGCGACGCGGAGGGGGAGATTTGAACTCCCGCGGGCTTGCGCCCACCTGATCTCAAGTCAGGCGCCGTCGGCCGCTTGGCTACCTCCGCGTGCCATCGAAGGCGCGCGGCGGCTTGAAGCGTGCGGCCCTCAGCGCTGGCTAGAGCGCGCAGACCTCGACGCCGCAGACAGTGACGTAGACCGTGGCGTGCGCGGCCGGCGCCTGCGCGGTGACCTCGTGGAAGCCAGCGGTGAGGCGCAGATCGAGGTGGTAGCTCCCCGCCGCATCCGTGCGCGCGGTCCCGCCCCGGGCGCCGTCGACGTACAGCGTGATCGGCTGGTTGGGCACGCCCTTGCCCGACGACGTCAGCAGCGCGCCGACGAAGGTGACGGGCTCGCCCACGGTGGCGTCCGAAGGCCCGTTGAGCTGCAGGCTCTGGCCCGCCGCGCTCGCGGCGGGAACGACGATCAGCAACATGGCGACACTGAGCGCGATGAAGGTGCGC
>DASYRW010000104.1:0-5097 GCA_036003985.1 Thermoplasmatota archaeon | reverse complement strand
CGTGAGAAGGCGCGTCAGTGTCATGGAGGCCTCACGCAGGCATGGGAGCGGGGGACGCAGGCGCAGAGGCCTGTGTGGCGACGGTCACGCAGTTCTGGAACAGCGCGCCGAGGTCTTTGCTCGCCATCATCACTTGGACGTGGTGCTCGACGTCGGTGAACGAACCGCCGTTCACCAACGGGTGCAGCGCAGCCGCCAGGCCAATGATTCCCAGGATGGCGACGATGAAACTGGCGCCAAGGCTGGCCCGCTTGACGCGCTCCTTCTTCTTCAGCTCGGCCCGCTCGGCGAGGAACTGGTAGTTCTCCGCCTGTTCGGTCATCACGGCACGCATGAGCCCGACCGCCTTGACAACGCGCGGGTCGGTGACGCGGTAGTAGACCAAGTGGCCATCACGACGCGCAGCCACGAGGCCCGCGCCGCGCATCACGGCAAGGTTCTGGCTGAGGTTGCTTTGCGTCAAGTCGGCGACTTGCATGAGTTCGGTGACGTTGCGCTCCTTGCCGTCGCTGAGGATGTCGAGGATGAGCAGCCGCTTCGGGTGAGCAAGGGCCCTGATAGCGTCGGCCTCCAGCTCGTAGAGGCTGTCGTGGCCCTGGGTGGCCGCGGCCTTGGCATGGGTGGTCTTGCGGTCGTGCTTCCGGACGTTTTCGGTCATGGTCGGGCCTCAGATCCTCGTTGAAGAGTCTCCACGTGGCAGCGGCGTGCTCCTCGCGCTCGAGTTCCGTGGAGGTGGGTTGCCGTACGTTCGGAACGGCCCCGGGAGGGCCGGCAAAACATGCAAGCATCTGCATATTCAAGAAGCTTCCTCCCACCGGAACCTTCTTCGCCGGCTGGGCCATGCCTCGCGCGAGAGCATGCGCTGGGCCATCTCGCTGTTGCTGCTCACGCTCTTGGCCGCCCCGGCGCACGCGGCGGTGACGGAGACTGTACTCCCCGCAGAGGCGAAAGGCCCGCTCGCGGTTGCGTTCGGCGCCGCGGGCTCGCTGTGGGTGACGCTGGACGGCTCCTGGGCCGTGGGCCGCTATTCGCCTCAGAGCGGCAAGTTGGACATCGCCCGCCTCAACGTGTCACGCGTGGACGACCAGGACAGCCTCACGGCCCTTGCCATCGCTGCGGACGGGAGCGTGTGGACCGCCAGCGACGCGTACCTGCATCACATCCACCCGGCCAACATGTCTGCGGACTCGTTCCGCTTCCCGAAGGTCACGAAACTCTCCGGCGGCGTGTACGTCGCGCCCGACGGCAACGTCTGGATCTCCGGCGTCACCACGGACGAGCTCTTGCGGTTCAACCCGCTCACCGGCCAGTTCGCCGAACACGCAACGCCCAGCACGCCCTTCGGCCCGCTCCACATCGAGGCCGGACCCCAGGGAGCCTACCTCACCGCGACCTACGCGCACACCTACGCCAAGCTGGACCCTGCGAGTGGCGCGATCACGGTCGGACCTCCGGGCATCCTCGAAGCGCCGGTGGGCTTGGACGTCGGCGGGAGCAACCTGTGGGCAGGCGAGATGGGCAGCAACAACGTCGGGCACGTCAACCTCACGTCCGGAGCCGCGGAACACTTCCCAACCTCCCCATCACCCTACTACCAGATCAGCGGCCCGGCCGGCATCCGCATCGCGCGAGACGGATCCATTTGGTTCGTCGAACACTTCGCGGATAAGATTGCCCGCTTGGACACCACGAACCGCACCCTGGAAGAGTGGGAAGTTCCTTCCTCCCCCGGGACAAACATGCAGTACCTCGCGGAAGCGCCGGACGGCAGCTTCTGGTTCGCGGAGTGGAGCACGAACAAGCTCGGCCACGCAACGACAGACGGCGCCCAGCCCTCCTTCAGCGTCCCTCCCTCGGTCCAGGTCACCGTCGGACAGACGCTGCGCCAGGCTCTCTCGGTGCCGGGCGAGGTCATCGTGAACGGCTACGGCAACCTCACCACGCGATGGGACGGCAACGCCCTTGTCCTCGACGCCACCAAGGCTCCCGCCGGCGACTACAACGTGCTCGTGGCCTCCAAAGACGGAAAACACACCCTCGGCAGGTACGTGACCGTCCATGTGCAGACCGCAAAGGGCACACCGGGGTTCGAATCAGGGATCCTGCTCGCAACGCTCGTCCTCGCCGCACTAGCTAGGAGGCGCACATGAGACTCTGGATGCTGGGCTTCGTATTGGTCGCGGCGACGATGGTTTCAGGCTGCACGGAGACCCAACCACCGGCGAGCGTGAACGCTCGCCTCGAGGAGCACAACGTCACCATCCACCGCTACGTGTACGAGCCCGGCACGAACGCCACCCTCAACGTGACGCTGGGAGACGAGGTCGTGCTGCACCTGACCAGCACCGACGTCACCCACGGCTTCGCCATCCAAGAGTACGGCATCAACGTCGAGGTCCCGGCAGGTCACAGCGTGGACGTGCGCTTCAAGGCCGACAAGGCGGGCGATTTCGTCATCTACTGCACGGTCTTCTGCGGCAGCGGTCACCCGCAGCACAAGGGTACGCTCCATGTTGCCTGAAGCCCTGGCACATCTCCTGCCCTTCCAGCATGGTCCGGAGTCCGACCCTTACATCGTGATTGCCCTTGTGGGGGCGAGCGTGCTCGCGGCCGTCTTCGCGGGGCTGTACGCAGCGCGGTTCATTCAAGGAAACGCGCGGCTCGCAGCACTCGCTGGGCCCTTCAGCGCGGGGGCCCTACTGTTCCTGTTCTTCGACTTGGTGAAGGAGACAGCGAGTCTGGGGCAAGGGTTGGTACGCGACCCCCTCCTTCAACTCGGGCTCCTGGCTGCGTTTGCAGGAGGTGCGCTTCTCCTTCCGGCCTTCGCAAAGGGCGAGGCTGGCTCGCTGCGCTTGGCGTGGCTGTGGGCCCTCGGCATCGCGGCGCACGGCGCAGGCGAGGGTTGGATCATCGGTACCGAGGCTGGCTCCGCGAGCGTGACCGCGCCGCTGGGCGTGGCGAGCTTCGTTCTCCACAAGGTCATCGAGGGCTTCACCATCCCCGTCGTGGCGGGTGCGGTGCTCCGCGGCCGCGACGCTTGGGGCATCTCCGCGATGCTCGCGGGCGTGGCGGTCGTCGGGGGGCTTGCAGGGTTCGCCTCTGGGAGCGGCCTTGCGCCTTTGGTGCTTTTCGCGGCCGGCGGCGGAGCGGCCGCCTTCGCCATCCTGCGGCTCGGCAGCTTGCGCTCCTTCGGTTTGCGCGAGGCTGCGGTGATGGTCTTGGGTGTCGTGGTCGTGTACTTGGCTGGGCTTCTGCACGAAATTGCCTGACAGACCGCGCGTCACCGGCACCGATGACGTGGACCCGGATCCTTGCGCGTCAGCGTCCCCATCCAAACGTGACGCCGAGAAGCACAGCAAGCAGGGCCACGGCGAGAGCGTCCGTCACAGTCTCACCGTCCGGACGTCCACGATCTTGCTGCGACGGAACTCGACGTCCACACACCCAAGGGGCAGCGGGTACGTGCGGCCCATCATCTCGACGTAGCTGGTGCGGCCCTCGACGTACATGCGCTGGAGGCTGCCGCAGACGGCGAACCACCGCGGGTCCTGCTCGGCCTCGGTGGCTTTGATGTGGCGCTTGTCCCAGTCGTAGTCCATCTGGATCTCCGCGCTCTCGGATGGGCTGACGACGGCGAGTTGGTTCACGTGGCCTTGGGCGACGAGGTCCACGTTCAGGCGGCCCCAGCGGAGGTTGTTGGTGGTGACGAGGGCGCGCTTGACGGCGAAGTTGCGCTGCATCGCGTTGGGCAGGTTGCTGTTCAGGGAGGCGCGGCCGTGCCAGAGGAGCATGCGCGTGGCCTTGTTCACGCGGACGAGAGCGTTGTAGCCGCCGTACGGGACTCCGAGGTTGCGGGCGAGGAGTTTTGTGGGGTCGCCCATGTCGCGGATGGCGAATTCGTGGTTGCCAGCGCCCAGGCTCACGACCCTCTTGGCCACGGGCCGCAGCGTCTCCTCGACGTAGGCGAGCTGGTCGAGAGGAGTGCTGTAGCGCTCGTCGAGGTCGTCGAAGGTGAATCGCTTGTCCTTGTGCGTGATGGCATCGACGAGGTCGCCGATCAGGGCGAGGCGGTAGTCCTTCTCGGTGAGCACGGGGCGCAGCAGGGGTTCGATTTTGGTCTCGTCGAAGGTGACGCTGCCGACTTGCCAGTCGCTGGTGAGCCGGAGTGTTCCGTTCGGGGGCATCTTGGCTTCGATGAATTCCATTCCTACCGTCCTCGCGCGATGCGGTAGGCGTGACGCCACTTGCCGTGCGAGCACTCGTGGCAGGTCACCGCGTGGCCGGCGTCGGGGTTCACTCCGCCGCAGCGCACGCACCTGCCAGCGAGGAGCTGGCGCTCCCTCCACTCCCGCGCCTTCGCGGCCTTGTAGGCCCGCCGCCCGGGGTGCCCTGCGCGTCGCGCGTCTTGGCGGCGCTGCATGGCGATCTCGCGGCACCGTGGTCGGCAGTACCGCTGCGTCGCGCCCGGGTGGTTGCTGGGTGTGAAGGGGGCGCCGCAGAACTCGCAGGTCCTGTGGGTCCGCCCGTGCAACGCGGTGGCTGCGGGGGCGGGCCCTTAAGCCGGTTGCGTCGGTGTCCCCGCCAGGTTTCTCCGGGAACCAGGGAGCGCTACTTGACGCGGAAGTCGCGGCCGCGGGGCTCGTCGGGCGGTGCAGGCATGACGCCGATGCCGATTTCGAGGTGGGGGCGGCGGTAGCTGTCGCCGATCATGATGCCGACTTGCAGGGCTGCAAGCACTGCGAGCGTCACGAGGGCCATGATGTTCACCCAGCGGAGGACGGGGTCGGCCGCGGGCCAGAGGTAACTGCCGAGGAGGCCCAACATGAGGGGGACCAGAGTGCCGATGGTGGCGCCGAGCCGCAGAGAACGGCTCCGCTCCTTGCGAATGACTCCTTGGAACTGGCGCACGTCATCTTCGCTCAGAACCATGGTTGGCGCCCCCCGCGCGTCTCCGGGTAGTAGGTACGGACGTACTCCTCGAGCGGCATTGCCTCGAGCGGAGCGCCCATGGCCTTCTCCCACTTCGCCTTCTCCTCCTCGACCTGGTCGCCGCGGACGCGGAGTGCCATGCGCAATTCCTTCGGCTTGACCACCATG
>DASYRW010000103.1:0-11468 GCA_036003985.1 Thermoplasmatota archaeon | reverse complement strand
GCCTGCGCGCCGTGCGAGCTCGGATCGAGGAACACCAGCAGCCACGCGAAGATCGGGACCACCACCACCATCGTGATGGCCATGGGCTTCAGCTGCGAGGTGCTCTGCTCAGCCTGCAGCGACATGAGCTCCTTGTTCTTCTCGGTGAGCTTCTTCATCTTGTGCAGGTTGTTCTCCTTCCGCGCGCTGCGCATCTCCTTGCTGAAGGCGCGCATCACTTCCTGCGCGCGAGCCTGCTTGAGGTAGTCGGTGAAGTAGTGCCGGATGCCGCTCGTGAGCAGCACCATCACCGCGCTCGCGAACACGATGGTGAGCACGGGGAAGAGCGGGCCCCCCAGCGAGCTCTGCCACCCGATGGCCGGCCCCAGCACGAAGCCCACGGCGCTGCCCGTGAGGGCGCGCGCGGCGGGGTCGATGAGGATGATCATGCCGCCGAGGAAGGCCACCATGAGCACCATCTGCTCCATGGGGTTCGCGCGCGGCTTCGCTGCTGGCTTGGGGGGTGGGGCCTGCTCCTGCTCGGTCGCGGCGTCGCTCATGGTCTGCCTGCCAGGGCCTTGATGACCGCTTCCTTCGCCTGCTCGACCTTGCCGTCGTGGTTCAGCACCGTCGCGACCGTCGCGCCCGTCAGGGTCGCGACGGCCCACGCCGCGTAGCGGTTCTGCCGCTGGTGCTCGTCGATGGCCTCGGGCTTGTCCTCGTCGCGCACGCGGGTCGCGTCCTTCGCGCGGCGGTTCGCGATCTCCTGGGGGGTGGCCTCGACGAGGATGATCTGCCGCAAGTCCAGGCCCTTCGCGACCCACTCCGGCAAGCCGGGCAGGAACCCTCGGGGGGTCTTGATGGTGCAGTGGGTGTCGACGATGACGTCGCCCATGGCCGCGATGCGCTTGGCGGCTGCCTCTTGGAGCTCGCGCTGCGTTTCAGGAGGAAGGGTGCGCATGGCGTCGCGGTGCTCCACGAGGCCCCGCTCCTTCGCGAGCTGGAACATCTCGGTGCCGTACACGACCACCTTGAACTTCGTGGCCTCGCTGGCCGCGTTGATGACCGTGCTCTTGCCCACGCCGGGCACGCCCGTGATGACGATGGCGCCCATCGGTCCCAGGGGCGGGGAAGCGGGCTGGGGGGGATATAGCTTGCGGGGCGCCCAGCGAGCCTCGACCGGCGCGCTTCCGCGGGCGGACATGGCCACGCTGGGAAGGGAAGGTTGAAATGCCTCCGGGGGGGTGCGCGGCCATGCGCCCGCTCCACGTCGTCGCCGGCCTGGGTCTCGTCGTCGTCTCGCTCCTCCTCGTGCCCGCTTCGGCGAGCCACCAGGGCGCGAGCTGCAAGTCGTTCTCCTTCGGCCTCGTCACGCCGCTCACCCCGGCCGTGTGCGAGACCCAGGTCCTCTGCCCCGCGGGCGCCGGCGCCTGCGTGTTCCACCTCTACGCGGACACCGAGGGCGGCGGGCTCGTGACCGTGGACGCGACGGTGGACGGCGAGCGCGTGGCGACGTGCGGCCCCATGCTGGGCACGTGCGGCGGCATCGGCACGTTCACGATCCCCGCGGGCACGACCGCGGCCGTGCGCTGCGCGACGGGCGCCGTCACGGCCTCCCTCATGGCCGAGGTGGACTGCAACCCCAGCCCCCTGTGAGCGAGGACGCGGCCGCCACAGGAAACCTTTTGCCTCAGGCCGCCCGCTGAGGGGCGTGCTCCGTCCCTCCGCTGCGCTCGCCATGCTCGCCGCGCTCGCCGCCACGAGCCTCGCGCAAGCGCAGGTGCCGGCGCCGCAGCCCGCCGCGACCGTGGCCATCGAGGGCCTGGCTCCCGGGCCGTTCAAGCTCGCGCCCGGCGACGAGCGCGTGTCCGCGTTCCAGGTGCGCGTGAACGCCACGGGCTTCGCGTGCCCGCAGGGCAGCGCGCTGGTCGTGGCCCTGACCGCCAACCTCGCCCGCGCGGACGGCGCGAGCGTGGGCGTGAGCTTGCCAGCGGAGGTGGAGGTGCCGGTGCCTGCAGGGCCCTACCTCGGCGAGCCGGCGGGAACCTTCAGCGGCTCCGCCAGCGCCGAGCTGCGCATCCGCGCCGACGCAGCCTCGCGCGAGAAGGTCGAGCCGACGGTGATCGTGGGCGCGAGCTTCGCCGGCGGCGCTCCCGCAGGGTGTGCGGCGCCCCAGCCCTTGCCGGCAGCGCAGGCCGAGGCCCGCCAGACGGTGTTCATCACGCCGTCGGCCGAGGATGGCGGCGGACCCGAGGGCAACGAGACGGCGCCCGCGGAGGAACCCGCGGCCGCGCCGCGGCCCACGCCCGCGCCCGGTTTGCTCCTGGCTGCGGCCGCCGCCGTGCTGGTCGCGCGGCTCAGGCGGGCCGCACGGTGAAGTCGTCGAACTCCGTCCTGGAGTCGTCCTTGGTCCACAGCCCCACGCCGCCGATGGGGTTCGCGGGGCTCTCCACCTCGAAGGAGCGGGCGCCATCGACGCGCATCACGATCTCCTCGCCGCGCACCTTCACCTCCAGGAGATGCCACGCGCCGAGCGTGGCGTTGGCGTCGCCGGTCGCGATGTTCTTGCGGTCGCCGTTCACGTAGGTGAAGGCCTTGCCATTGCCCTCGAGCAGGTTGATGCGCACGACGGTGTAGTTGCCCTTGTCCCGGTGATGGAAGGCGATGCCGGCGCTCTGGCTGTCGCGGCCGCCGAGGATCTTGAACCGCACGCTCGCATCGAGGTCGCGGTAGGTGCCGGTGGGCGCGACGAGGAGCGGGTAGTCCCCTGCCACATCGGTGACCTGCAGCACCTTCGATCCCGCGGGGCTCGTCTCGTCCTCGACGACGGTCCAGGTGCCACGCGCCGCCTGCCAACCCGCGGGGATCGCGCCCGTGGAAGCGCTCTCGAACGAGGCCTCGAAGGCGCCGCCCGTCGGGGTGCCCACCGGGGGCGTGGTGTCGCCGTCCGGCGGGTTGCGGGGGCTGGTGCATCCGGCCATCAGCAGCGCGCCGACGAGCAGGGCGCCGAGGAGCGGCGCCAGGCGGCGCGGCCGGCGGCGCAGCGCGAGGCCCGCCGCGGCCAGCAGCGCGCCGGCGACGAGCGGGGCCTCGAGGCCCGGCGCGCCCTTGGTGCCAGCGTTGGCGGCGCGCACCGTGAAGTTGCCCTGCATGCCGAGCCCCGCGTGGCCGCGCACCTCGCAGATGAAGCGGAAGGTGCCCGCGACCGACGCCGTGAAGGTCTTCGTGCCCGTCTCGCCCGGGTCGAGCTCGTTCTCGATGTCGCGGCCGTCGTAGTCGAGGATGGCCGCGTCGTGGAAGATCTCGTCCACGTTGTGGACCGTCAGCGCGACCTCGTCGCCCTGGGTCACGCTGAACGAGTCCGGCCGGAAGTACATGCTGCCATCCGGGTTGCTGCCCGCCTCGACGTTGATGGGCACGCGGGCCGCCTCCGCGACCGGGACAGCCAGCAGCAGGGCAAGCGCGAGCGTGAGCAGGGCGAGGCGGGCCGTCGCCATGGGAGGGGCAACCGACGCGCGGCGGAAAAGGGTTGCGGCGGCCGCGCCGCATCGAGCTCGAGGCGCCATGGTTCGATAACTGCGGAAATCGTGGCTCGAGGCGTCGGTGGCGATCTCAAGCCGCGTTCTCTCGCCGATGCGGCAGCCATTTGAACCCATTCGAGGATCGGGGAACGTGGCGCTCGACTTCGCCTGGGCGGCGTTCAACGCGGGCATGGTGGCCATCCTCTCGGGGATCATCGCCGCCGCGGGATGGCGGTCGCTCCTCCGGACGGGCAACCGCAGGTTCGGCTTCGTGATCCTCGCCTTCGCGCTGCTCGCCTTGAAGAACCTCGCCAAGGCCCTGACGCTCGCCGGCGGCCAGGACAACGCGGACCTCGAGTTCGCGTTCAGCCTCGTGGACTTGGTGGTGGTCGGGCTCATCGCGTGGCCCATCTTCCTCCGGCAGGGGGCGCCCGCGGCATGACCGGGTCGCCGCTCCGGAGCGCGATCCTCGGCTTCGTCGAGCGCTACCCCGGCGTGCACGTCCGCGAGGTCGAGCGCCAGCTCGGCCTCAGCAGCAAGCTGGCAGCTTACCACGTCGAGGCGCTGCGCGACGAGGGCCGCATCGATGTCTTGCGCGAGCGCGGCTACACGCGCCTCGTCGCGCGCGCGACCGCGCGGCGGCTGAGCCAGGCGGAGGTGGCCTTCATCTGCCTCATGCGCCGGCCGCCCGCGCTGCACCTCGTGCTGCTCCTGCTCCAGGAGCCGGAGCTGCCCCAGGGCGAGCTGGCCCGGCGGCTCCGGCTCGCGAAGGCGAGCGCGTCCTACCATCTGGCCGCGCTCGGCGAGGCCGGCGTGGTGCGCGGCCGGTCGGAGGGCCGCCAGCGGCTCTACCGGCTGTCGGATCCAGCCTGGGCGAGGCGCACCCTCGCGCGCTTCGAGCCCGTGCCAGGGGACCTCGATGCATTCAGCGCGGTGTGGGACGACCTGCTGCGCTGAGCCCGCCGGCCCCGACCCGGCCGGGGCTATTCGCCGAAGAACCCGCGCAGGATCGGATGCATCTCCATCACCTGCTCCTTGGCGATCTGCTCGTAGAGCTGGTGCAGGATGCCCACGGTCAGCAGGACCCCTGTGCCCGAAACGTTGCCCACCGTGCCGATGAGGTCCGCGCTGAAGGCCAGCGCGCCCACGGCCGCGCCGCCGATGACGGTCACCACCGGGATGTAGCGGTCGAGGATCTTCTCGACGATGCGCGGATCGCGGCGGAAGCCCGGGATCTGCATGCCGGACCGCTGGATCTGCTTCGCCACCGCGTCAGGGCCCATGTTGGTGGTCTCGATCCAGAACTTCGCGAAGACGATCGACCCGCCGATCATGGCCGTGCCGTAGAACGCCACGCGCAGCAGCACCTGCCAAGGCTCGCGGTAGGTGAACACCGACGCGCCGTAGCGGGCCTCGTTCAGGAAGGGCAGCAGCCAGTCGCTCACGCCCGACACGGGGCTCAAGTAGTAGGCCGCGCCGCTGATGGCCTGGGTGCGCCCCCCGCTGGGCAAGTACGTGCCCACCCAACCCGCGAAGCCGGGCGCGTTCTGCGAAAGCCAATGGTACCCGAAGAGCGGCAGGTCCTTCAGCGGACCCTGGTACATCAGCAGCGAGATCAGGTTGACGTTGGCCAGCAACGCCGCCATGAGGATGACCGGGATGTTGCTCGCGTACATCAGCTTGATCGGGTAGCGACCGCGCGCGCCGCGCACCTTGCCGTGGGCGAGGGGCAGCTCGACGCGGGTGCTCTGGGCGTAGACCACGATGAGGAAGATCGCCAGCGTGCCGAGGAACGCCACCATGGCATTGGTGGTGGTGAAGAAGATGTCCTCGAAACCGCCCCCATGGACAAGCTGGTTGCTGTCGTAGGCCGTCAGGAGGTAGAACGTGCGCGGGAGCGTCCCGGGCGGGATGTTCGCCTCGGCGCCCTGGGCCGTGTTGCATTCGCGTGCGATGCTGTAGACCTGGTCGGGGCAGGGCGGGATCCAGTTGAAGCTGCCCGTGAACAGGCCCTGGCTCACGCCGGCGGCGATGAACAGGCTGATGCCGGACCCGATGCCCCACTTGCTGACGACCTCGTCGAGCAGGAAGACGATGTAGGAACCCGCCGCGAGCTGGAGGATGATGAGGGTCTGCGCGAGCGCGCGGTTGTCGCCGAAGCGCGTGATCAGCTTCGGGTCGGGTGTCAGGAACCCGAACACCTGCGGCACGGCCTCGACGAAGATCATCACCACGACGAGGACCTTCTGCGTGCCCTGGTAGATGCTCTTGTCCTCGGGCTTGGTGAGGTCGAGCTTGATGATCTTCGCGCCCGTGAACAATTGCATGATGATGCTGCCCGTGACGATGGGGCCGATGCCCAGGTGCACGAGGCTCCCATTCTGGCCCGCGAGGATGGCGCGGAACTGCGCGAAGACGTCGGTCGAGCCGCTGCTCAGGCCGTAGATGAAGATGTTGGCCATGAAGAAATAGACCAGCAGCGCGGCGAGGGTCCACAGCAGCTTCATCCGGAAGTGGACGTGACCGTCCGGCTTCTGCACCGCCGGCCAGCGCTTGATGAGGGGCTCGAGCTTGTACAGCAGGCTCTTGCTCTCCTCAGCCAAGGGGCCCCCTCCGGGTGTCGGCCATGGATGGTCGCGCTCCTCTTATTTCTGCTGCTTGCGGCCTTCCGCGGCCGCTGGCTTGCCTTCGCCCTTCGCGGGCTTTCCCTCGGCCTTGGCTGCCTTGTCCTTGGGCTTGCCGCCGCCGGGCGCGCCGCCGCCGGGGGCGCCGCCGGCTCCGCCGCCGGGCTTGGATCCCTTGGGCGGCGCGGGGGGCGGGGGCGGGTTCGTCTGGGTGACGTTGCCGCCGGCGGCCTGGATCTTCTGCACGGCGCCGGCGCTGGCCCGCGCGACCGTCACCTGCAGCTTGCGCGTCACATGGCCCGTGCCGACGAGCTTGTCGAAGCCCAGCGGGCCGAGGTCGATCGTGAAGCCGTTGTCGGCCCGCGCCGCCTTGCCCTCGTCGGCCCAGTGGCCCACGCGCTCGTCGAGGTGCTGGACCGTGAGCGCGCTCTCGGGCTCGGTGTCTTGCGCGTGGCGGGTGAAGCCGTGCTTGCCGCGGATGCGGTCGGTGTCGTACAGCAGGAAGTGGAGCTTCTTGTGCTTCCAGCCAGCTTGGCCCTTGCCGCCCCTCAGGCCAGCGCCGCGGCCCTTCTTCATGCCGCGCCCGTGCTCGCGGGAGCCGCGCAGCTTGTGGGTCTTGTCGGTCTTCTTCGCCAAGGCTCACACCATCCGCTGCACGAGGTCGTTGATGTCCTCGCCCCAGTCGCCCAGGGCGCCCATGGGGTAGTGCCGCTTGTTGCCGCCGTAGCCCCGGCGCGGCGGGTTGAGGCGCAAGACAGGCTTGAGGCCAGGCACGTCCTTGAGGCTCGCCTGGCCGTTCGCGATGGCGTTGGCCAAGTCGTCGATGGTGCGGAACGTGGAGTGCTCCGCCAGGTACGCGTCGGTCAGCGGCTTGTCGCCCTCGACCTTGCCGCGCGACCGCAGGGCCTGGGCCAAGGTGGCGGGGTTGAGGCGGCCATAGGCGATGTAGTCGCGGGCCTTGCGCAGCATGCCCTCGTAGCTGTCGTTCGTCGGCACCACGACCGCGTGGTTGACCTTGTGGAGGCGCAGGTGACCGAGGGTGTCCTCGATCTCGCCGCGAACCCCAGCATGGCCGCGAACGCGCACGGCAACGTACGTCATAGTCCTGCCACGCTCCCTTCGAGGATGTTCAGCCGCTGCTTCTGCGCGTCGGTCATCTTGATGCTGCTCGTCTGGAGCAGGGCATCGAAGGCGGCCTGCGCGTTGTTGATGGTGGTCTTGGTCTGGCCGCTGCTGAGGCCCCAGACGTCGCGCACGCCGGCGAGGCCCAGCACCTGCTTGGCCACGGCGCTCACCGCGAGGCCCGTGCCGCGCGGCGCGGGCTTGAGCGTGATCTCCACGCTGGCGGCCTTGCCGACGACCTCCACGGGCACGCTGTGGGCCGTGCCGCAGCCGCAGCGCCAGGAGCCGCAGCCACGGCGCACCTGGATGATGTTCAGCTTCGCGACGTCGATGGCGTTGCGGATGGAGGGGCCGACCTCCTTGCCCTTCGCCATGCCGATGCCCACGTAGCCGTCGCGGTTGCCCACGACGCTGACGATGCGGAACCGCACGCGGCGGCCCGAGTCGGTCATGCGCTGCACCATGTTGACGTCGATGACCTCGTCCTCCATGCCAGGGAGGAGCACGTCCACGACCTCCGGCTCGCGGAGCGGCAGGCCGGTCTTGAGGGCCTGGGCCATGGAGGTGACCTCGCCGCTCTTGACGCCGCGGCCGAGCTCGGTCTTGGGCTCCCAATCCGCGACGCGCGCGCGGGTCTCCTCCGCGGTCGGGCCCTGCGGGCGGCGGGGCGGCGGCATCTCAGCCACCTCCGAGGATGCGCTGCTTCACGGTCTCCACCTGGTTGCTGTCGAAGCCCTCGATGTGCTGGCCCTTCAGGCGCTCGTCGGCGGGGAGCACGCCCTCGTCGTGCGGCACCTCGAGGCCCGCGTCGAGCACGCCCTTGAGCGCCGCGAAGATGCGGCCGCCCGCATTGGGCGTGTGCCGGCCGAGGTCGAGCACGGCTTGGCGGATGCCGGCTTGCTTGGCGCGCTGGCCCGCCAGCACGCCCGTCAGGTACGCAGCGGGCACGCTCTTGCCGCTGGTGCCCTGGAGCCCGAGCTTGGCCAGCTCGCGGCCGTCGGCGCTCGCGAGCACCTTGTCGCCCTTCGGGTCGAACGCCACGACTTGGACGCGCACGTTGCTGAGCGAGCGCCGCACGACCACCCGCGGCTGCCGGCCCTTGAGCAGGGCCACGCGGCGGCGGTAGTCGGTCCGCCCCTCGCGGCGGCGGCGGAACTTCACGCGGTACCTGGCTCCCTGGGCCATCAGGATTCCTCCTCGTCGGTGCGCTGCGGCTTGGCCTTGGCAGGCTTGCCGGGCTTCGCCGCCTTGGCCGGCTTCGCGGCCTTGGGCTTCGCGGCCTTCGGCGGCGCGGGGGCCGCCGGAGCGGCGCCGTTGCGGGGGCCGTGGCCGAAGCTGAGGGCGCGCTCGCGCTCGGCCTGCTCGCGGATCGCCTTCGCCTTGGCCTCGGTCAGCAAGCCATCGGTGACCATATGACTGAGCAGGTGGGGCCGCGAGCGGAACACGCCGCCCTTCGCGCGGCGGTAGTAGAGCCGGTACGTCGGCGTGTCGATGAGCGCCTCGTCGCGCAGGATCCGCAGCGTCTGGCGCAGCGGCCGGATCGTGCGCAGCCAGCGCTGCTTGCGCGGGTTGCGCGCCTGGCTGGTGCTGGAGCCCTCCCTGGACCCGGGCCCCTTCCGCTTGCCCCTCGCCTTGGCCGCGGCGAGGGCGCGCGCCCGCCCGCGGCTGACGCCTTGCGCCTGCAGCTTGCGGATGTAGCCCTTGTCCACGAGGCCGCGGATGTCCTGCCGCGTCACGGCGGACGCGACGTCCTCGGCGTGCAGCGGGTCGAGCCAGACGCTGGTCTCGCCCACGCCGAGCACTTGGGACGCCATGCGACGCTGGTTGCGGAGGTCGGTCACGCCTTCACCCCCGTCGGGTTGAGGATGCGGATGCCCTTCTTCTGGGCCGCCTCGAGGATGGCCGCGCGCTTCTTGCCGCCGACCCCGTGGGCGATCCTGCCCGCTTGCGTCTGGGGGTCGAGGCCCTCCAGGTCCTTGGGGTTGTGGACCGGCACTTCCTGGAAGCCGCTGGCGTGCAGGCCGCGGGCCAGGACAGGGCCGCGGTACCCGATGACGGGCCGGCGGGGCCTGTAGCCCATGTCGACCTGAACCTTGTTGCGCGCGCCGCGGGGCTTGCGCCACCCGAGCCTGGATAGCTTGTCGTAGCGGAACCACTGGTCGTGCCGGATCGTGGGGCGGTGCTTGTTGAGCACGGCGCGCGTGTGCAGCGCCTGCTCCAGCTCCTTGCTCAGGGTCGGCTTGGCGCGCGCCTTGTGCACGCGCTCCTCGGGCTCGACGACCTGGACCTCCTCCTTCGCCTTCTTCGCCGGCTTCTTCTCCTCGACGACCTGGATCTCCTGCTTCGGGGCAGGGGTTTCGCCGCGCTCCTCGGCCTGCCAGGCCAGGAGGGCATCCAACGACTTCTTGCCCAGGCCCTCGACCTGCTTGAGCCGGTCGCGGTCGGCCTTCTTCAGCAGCTCGAGGTCGTGGAAGCCTGCGGCGTAGAGGGCCTCGGCCGCCTTGCGGCTGACGCCGGGGATCTTGCTGAACTCGTCCACCACTTGGTCCTTCGTCATGCAGATCACCCGGGCTTGCTCGTGATGTAGATGCCGTCCTGGAACACGCGCGGGTCGCGGTCCTTGATCCGGCAGGCCTGCTCGATGTTGGCCGCGGTCTGGCCGGCCTTCTCGAGGTCCGCGCCCGTGACCACGACCTGGTCGCCGTCCACCTTGACCTTGACCCCCTGCGGGATGGAGGTCTTGCGCGCGTTCTTCTCGCCGAGGAAGTTGTCGATGACGAACTCCTGGCCCTGCACCTTGGCCTTGATGGGGAAGTGGCTGTACACGATCTTGAGGTGGTATTCCCACTCCTGCTGCACGCCCTGCACCATGTTGCGCAAGTGCGCCGCGAAGGTGCCGACGAGGGCCTTGTCCTTGCGGCGCGCCATGACGCAGCGCACCGCGATGGCGCCCTGCTCCGGCAGCAGCTCCACGCGCGGGTGCGCGAGGCGGCGGGTGAGCTCGCCCTTGGGGCCCTTGACCTTGACCTCGCCGGCGAGGACCGTGACCTGCACCCCGCCGGGCACCTTCACGACCTCGCGGCTCTCAGCAACGACCATGGTCTCACCTAGTACACGAACGCGATCAGCTTCCCGCCCATGCCCAGCTCCTTGGCCTGCGCGTGGCTCACCACGCCCTCCGTGGTGGTCAGGATCAGGGTGCCGAAGTCGCGCCCGGGCAGGTAGCGCGACTCCCACTTCTCGAAATCGGTGCGTTGGACCGAGTAGCGCGGCTTGATGGCGCCGCACTCGTTGATGTGCCCCGTGAGGCGCACGCGGAACTGGCCGCCCTTGTGGTCCTCGACGAACTCGTAGCTGGCGATGTAGCCGGCTTCCTGCATGACCTTGAGCACGCGGCCCAGCAGCTTGCTGGCAGGGTGCACGTCGCACAGGCTCTTGCCCGCGCGCTCGGCGTTCTTCATGGCCACGAGCGCGTCGGCGAGGGGATCACTCTGCATGCAGGCACCTCAGGAGTACTTCTTGAAGCCCAGGTCGCGGGCGATCTCGCGGAAGCAGTGGCGGCACACGAACAGCCGGTATTGCCGGATCAGGCCTGTGTAGACGCCGCACCGCTGGCAGCGGTGGGCCCCGCGGCCGAAGCGGAAGTTGGCGGGAAGGGACTTGTCGGCAGGGCCAGGCGTGAGCTGCGGCATCACTCCACCACCTGGACGCCGAACTCCTTGGCCACCCACGCGGTCGCTTCCTCGCGGTCCACGCGCTGGCGGCCCGGGATGCGGGAGCGCAGCAGGCGCCGGCCGCGGATCCTGGCCCCAGCCCGCGAGATGACCGCGGTGATGTTCATGCCGTAGATGCCGATGTCCGGGTCGTACTTCATGCCGGGGAAATCGGTGTAGTCCGGCACCCCGAAGTTGAGGTTGCCGCCGTCGTCGAAGTTGTACCACGGCACGATGCCGTTGCGCACGTCGAAGGCCTTCTTCAGGAAGGCCCGCGCGTCGTCGCCGCGCAGCGTCACCTTGGCCCCGATCGGCATGCCGGGCTTGAGGCCCCACTCGCGGTTGTTGACCTTGCTGAGGGTCCTGACGGGCTTCTTGCCCGTGACCATGCCGAGCACCTTCTCGGCCTTGATGAGCTTCTCGCCGCCCTCGCCCACGCCGATGTTGACGACGACCTTCTCGAGGCGCGGGTGCCGCATCACGTTGTCGTACGTGAACGTCTTCAGTGC
>DASYRW010000102.1:0-7449 GCA_036003985.1 Thermoplasmatota archaeon | reverse complement strand
TCGGGGCCGTCGAATGCGACAACGGGATCGACGACGACGCGGACGGCAAGACCGACTTCAACCCCAACCCCGGAGCCGGCGACGCGGACTGCGCCGACCCGACGGGCGACAGCGAGGGCTTCTTGCCGCGCTGCAACGATGGCATCGACAACGACGTGGATGGCAAGATCGACTTCCCCGCGGATCCCGGCTGCACGGACGCGAATGACATGAGCGAGAAGGTGCCGCTCGGCGACCCGCCCGCGTGCGACAACAACTCCGACGACGACGGCGACGGGAAGATCGACTACAACCTTGCGCCCCTCGGCAACGGCGACGAAGGCTGCTCTGGGCCCGACGACAACAACGAATCGACCGCCTGCAGCAACGGCATCGACGACGACCAGGATGGCCTCACCGACTTCGCTGCGGACACGGGATGCTTCGGCCTGGCCGACTCCGACGAGCGCGGCGCCATCGTCTGCGACGACGGCATCGACAACGACGGGGACGGCAAGCACGACTACAACGTCAATGCCGGCGTGGGCGATGCTGAGTGCTCCGGACCGGACGACGACAGCGAGAGCGCCTAGGCTGGAAGCGTGGCCGGCAGCCACCACACCCACGCCTTCTGGGCCACGTCGAGCCGGCCCTCCAGCAGCCCGCGGCGGTGCAGCCGCGCGAGGAACCGCGGCGTGCCGTCGGGGCAGCTCACGCCTTGGGAGCGCGCGGCCTCATCCACCTCGCGCGTCGTGCGCGCGTGGCCGTCGCGCAGGAGCGCGAGCACCCAGGCGACGGCCTCGTCCTCCCCCAAGACCCGCGTCATCGGGCCAGCCCCCGCAGCGCGCCCAGCAGGCGCTCGACGTCCTCCGCGGTGTTGTAATAGTGGAAGCTCGCGCGGACGGTGCCGCCGCTAGCGTCCAAGGTGCCCAGGAACCGCGCGAGCGGTAGCGCGCAGTGGTGGCCGCTGCGCACCGCGATGCGCTCCTTGTCCAGCGCGAGGGCGAGGTCGTGGCATCCCCACCCTGGCAGGTTGAAGCTCACGACGCCGACGTCGCTCGGGCCCACGAGCTGCGCGCCGAGCCCCTGGAGGCCCTCGCGCAGCTGCGCGGCGAGCGCGCGCTCGTGCGCGTGCACGCGGTCCAGCCCGATGACCTCGGCGACGAGCCGCGCGCCTTCGGCCAGGCCCACGGCGCCGCCGACGTCGGGCGTGCCGCCCTCCAGCCGGCGGTGCGCCTCCGCGCGCAGCACATGCCTGTGTTCCTGGACGTCCGCCACGGTGCCGCCCCCGAGCAGGAAGGGCGGCAGGCGATCGAGCAGCGGGCGTCGGACCCACAGGCCGCCCGTGCCCTGCGGCCCGAGGGGGCCCTTGTGGCCGGCGAAGGCGTACGCGTCCACGCCGAGCGCCCCGACGTCCACGGGCGTGTGCCCAGCAGCCTGCGCGCCATCCACGACCACGAGCGCGCCCGGGTGCTCGCGCCGCACGCGCGCGGCGATGGCGCGCACGTCGTGGAGGTGGCCCGTGACGTTGCTCGCGTGCTGCAGCGCGACGACGCGGACCTGCGCGCGCATGGCGAAGTCCGCGGGGTCGAGCGCCGCGCCCCGCGGCCGCAGCACGCGCAGCTCCGCGCCCGCGTCGCGCGCGAGGCGCTGCCAGGGCAGCAGGTTGCTGTGGTGCTCGAAGATCGTGGTCAGGATCACGTCGCGCGGCCGCCAGGCCAGCACCGGCGCGCCGTCCACGGCCTCGCGGCCCAGCGCCCACGCCAGCAGGTTGAGCGCCTCGGTGGCGTTGCGCGTCAGGACCAGCTCGTCCGCGGGCGCGCCGAGGAGGCGCTGCGCGACCTGCGCGCGGGCGCGCGCGTAGGCCTCGGTCGCCTCGCTGCCCAGGCCGTGCGCGCCGCGGTCCACGTTCGCGCCGAGGGTCTCGTAGTAGGCGCGCACCGCGTCGAGCACCGGCGCAGGCTTCAGGGAGGTGCTCGCGCTGTCGAGGTAGGTGTGCGGGGCCAGCAGGGGCACGAGCGCGCGCAGGTCCTCGGGGCGCACGGCGCACCCAAGCGATGGAAGCCCTTCAGGTTTGCCCCGCGCCCACCCTCTCCAGCAAGGCTTGAAGGCCGCCCTGCGGGTTGGCCGCGCGATCGGCATGGCGCGCCGGACCCTCCTCGCGCTCGCCCTCGCGGGCCTCGTGCTCGCCCCCTCCCTGACGGTGGCGTCGCACACCGGCCAGAGCGGCCAGTACGTGCTCGGCGTGTACGTGCGCGTCGGCCTCGTGAGCGTGCAGGTAGGCTTGTGCCAGGCGCCCACGACCCTGGACCCCCTCGGCCTCGTCGGGCTGCCCTTCGGCATCGCCCAGGTGTGCTACCTCACCGCGCCGGACCCCACGGACCTCACGATCACGGTGGAGGACGACGTCATGGGCCCGGTGGGCTTCCGCTGGATCGGCTTCACCAGCCCCAACCCGCCGAAGGAGCCAAACCCCTTACCGTGCGGCGCCGACGGCGACAGCGCGACGGGCTCCGTGCACCTCTCCCTGCGCGCGGAGTGCACGCACATCCTCGTGCGCCCCGCCCTCGGCAGCATCATGGGCACGGTCACGCTCTCCTGAGGTCCCATGCGCGGCGCCCCCTTCCTCGTGGTGCTGGTCGCGACCATCGCCGCGGCGCCTGCTTTGGCGCACCACACGGGCCCCGCCGGCGGCTACGTCGTCGGCACCTACCTGAGCGTGCTGGGCCAGCAGCTGGACCTGGGCCTCTGCCAGGCTCCCGAGGGGCCCTTCCCCTTCGGCGTCGGCGGCACGTGCTACCTCACGCCGCCCTCTTGGCCCAGCAGCACGCGCGTGACCATCACCGTCCAAGATGCGCTGCTGGGCCCGTGGCCATTCCACTGGGAGGCGTTCAACAACCACCCCGTGACCTGCGGCATCGGCGGCGACGGCGTGGGCTCGGTGACCGTGGACATCCCGACCTTCTGCTCCCACGTGCTCGTGCGCGTGGGGGCTGGAGCCCTGATGGGCACGGTCACGCTGTCGTGAGCCCGCTCACTCGGGGCAACCCGGCAGCCCGACCCAGTCCGGCACGCTGCCCGAGGCGGGCAGGTCGCCGTCCGGGAAGTGATCGCAGGCTCCGTCGGGCAGGTCCGGGGCTTGGCCGGGGAAGTCGCCCGGCCCGGGGAACTCGCCCGGCGGCCCCGGCGGTGCCATGCCGATCCCTGCGGTCGCGAGCACGCTCAACGCCAGCAGTGCAACGATCCAGCGCATTGCGATGACCTCGGCCGCAAACCGCGGGGCGCTGGAAACGGTTTGTCGCCGAATCCTCGACACGCAAGGAGCGATTCCTCGCCGCATCCTCGACAACTTAGTCGACCACGACGTCGTCCACGTTGTGGTGCCGCTTCGCCAGCGTGCGCGCGAGCTTGATGTTGCGCCCTTCTCTGCCAATTGCGCGGCCCTTCTCGCGCGCATCGACGCGCACCCGGACCTGGACCGTGCCGTCGCGGCGCTCCTCGACCTGCACGCTCTCGACCTTGAAGCGGCGGAAGAGATTCGACACGAACTTCTGGCGGTCGTCGCTCCAGCCCACGACCTCGACGTCCTTCTTCAGGATGTCGCGCAGCTTGTGCAGGTTCGCGCCTTGGCGCCCAATCGCCTTGCCGACGTCCTCCTCGCCCACCACGAAGGTCAGCCTGTCTTCCTCCTCGAGGCAATCCTTGACCTGCGCGCCGGTGACGTTCTCGAACAGGGTCATGAGGCGCAGCGACTCGGCGTCGAGCTTGATCTCCATCGCTCAGGCCTGCCTTGCCAGGGCAAGGATGTCGCTCTCCCCAGCTTCGAGCACGCTCAGCGCCGCGACGCCGAAGGGCTTCCCACAGGCGGGGCCGAGCTCGCCGTTGCTGCCGCCGAAGCGGTACAGCGGCACGCCGCGCTCCCGGGCGCGCTGCTCGATGCGCGCCTTCCACGCATCGGGGGTGTTGTCGGCCAGCACGATCAGCCTGGCCTTGCCGTCGTTGAGGCTCCGGAGCGTCTCCTTCGTGCCGATCAGCACCTTGCCCGTTTGCACAGCCGTGCGCAGCGCGCGGTTCACGTCCATGGCTTGTCCCTCCGCTAGCTCAGCTTCTCAGGGTCGAAAGCGTCCTCGGGCGGCGCCTCGCGCTCCTTCTTCGGGCGCGCGGGCTCCGCCTCGGCGTCCTCGCCTTCCTCGGCGGGCTTCTCCTCGCCCTCCTCGGCCAAGGGCTCGCCCTCCAAGGCCGCGCCCTCCTCGGGCAGCACCTCGACGGGCTTGGGCATGACGTCCTCGGGCCGGATGATCTTCGCGCCCTTGAACGCGTCCGGCTTCATCACCAGCTGGACAGCGCCGGTGCCGAGCTGCACGGGCTGGCCCACGATGATGTTCTCGGCGACCCCCTCCAGGGGGTCCACCTCGCCCACCACGCCCGCCTCGAGCAGGTGGTTGACCGTGATCTCGAACGCCGCGCGGGCAAGGACCGAGCTCTTCTCGCCGCTGATGCCGTGCCGGCCGATGGCGCGGATGGTGCCGTCCACGGTCATGACGTCCGAGACCAGCATGAGGTGGCGCACGTCCACGGTCAAGCCTTGCTCCGAGAGGGTCTTGTGGGCCTCGTTCATGATGGCCTTGCGCGCCGCCTCGATGCCCAGCACCTCCCAGATCTCGCGGAAGTTGTTGGTGGTGGTCTTGGCGGTGTCCACGCCATGGATCTGCATCACCTTGGCGAGGTTGCTGCCCTCGGTGTAGATGATGTAGCCCTCGTAGCCGTCCTTGGACTCGCGCCGGATCACGACGCGCACGATGTCCGGGATGCCCTTGATGAGCGTGCGCTTGGCGTCCGCAGCGATGGTCTGCAGCAGCTTGTAGGAGGGCTCCTCGGGCCTGACCACGATCTTCCCGTCGTCGGTGATCGACAGGGTGGTGCCCTTGAGCTTCTTCAGCTTCTCGGCGACGCCCTCGACCTGCAAGCCCTTGCGGCGCAGCTTCTTCTCGTCGGGGCTGACCACGACCGTGAGCTGGCCCAGGTCGATCTCGATGGCCGCGAGGTCCACCAAGTGGCTGGCTTCCATCTCGTTGGCCACCTGCTGGGCGCGCTCGCTGCTCGCGCGCACGTCGGCCTCGAGGTAGACCTCCATCATCGGTGTGCTGGGCACGCGCCGCGCGTCCACGACCTCGATCAGCCTGGGGAGGCCCAGCGTGACGTTGATCTCCGCCACCCCGGCATAGTGGAACGTGCGCATGGTCATCTGGGTCCCTGGTTCCCCGATGCTCTGCGCGCCGAGGATGCCGGCTGCTTCCGTGGGGTCGATGGTGTTGGCCCGGTAGGCGCTGTGCACGCGGCGCAGCAGCTCCTTGAACTTGGCGTCCGGCACCTTCTGGACGCGCGCCTCGAGCTTCTCCACGAGCTCCATGAGGATGCTCTCAGGCAAGGAGAGGCCCTCGTCGCCCAGGAGCTTGCGGACTTTCTTCTCCATGGCGGTCATCTCGCGCCGCTGCTCCTCGGCGCTGGCGACGAACTCCAGCTCCTCGGCGGCGCGCGTCCCCTTGAGCACAGGCTCGTACTCGCCCACGACCTGCTTGATCGCCTCGGCGATCTGCTCTCCGAGGCTGGCGACCTCGGCCAGCTCCTCGACGCTGGCGCGCTGGAGGTCGTAGATGTTCTTGTAGCCAGCCGCGACCAGCTGCTCGGCCTTGGCGCGCCCCACCCCAGGCAGCTCGGTGAAGATCTCGAGGGTTTCCTCTTGATCGACGACCTTCTCCTTCAGCTGCTCGGCGAGCTGCTCGCCGATGCCCTCGACGCTGCCCAGCTCGGCGAGCGAGATGCGCTGCAGGTCCTTGATGGTGCGCACCCCGGCCGCGTAGAGGGACCGCGCCTTCTCCTCCCCGATGCCCTGGATGGCCACCAGCGCATCGAGGGCGACCTTGTCGACCTTCTCCTCCTTCGGCTTCGCGCGGCTCTTCTTGAGCGAGCTCGGCGTCTTCGCGGCGACCTTCACGTCGCGGGGGTTCTCCGGCAGCCTGGAGGTCTTCTTGGCCTTCGGCTTCGCGGCCTTGGGCTCGGCGGACTCCTCCTTCTTCGCCTTCTTGTCCGCCACGTCACTCACCGCCGTAGTCCACGTCCTCGTCCGTCTCGCTCATCTCGTCCAGCATGGAGCGCGTCAGCTCCACGTCCTCGCGATCATAGGTGCTCTTCCCCCTGGTCGTGCGCTCCGGGCCCACGTCCACGCCGAGCACCTCCATGATGGCCTCGTTGACATTGACCGCCTTGCCGCGCAGCGAGCGCGTGGGGTCGACGCGGTCCTCGCCGTAGTCGAACTGGATGATGGTCCCAGCCGTGTTGCGCACGGTGCCGTCGTACTCGATCTTGAGGTCCTCGAGGGCGTTGATGAGCCGGCGCTGCATGTAGCCCGACCGCGACGTGCGCACCGCCGTGTCCACCAGGCCTTCCCTTCCGCCCATGGAGTGGAAGAAGTACTCCGTGGGGTTCAGCCCGCTCTTGTAGCAGCTCTTCACGAAGCCCTTCGCGAAGGCGCCGAGGTCGCCGCGCTTGAAGTGCGGCAGCGTCCGCTGCTGGTAGCCGCGCCGGATGCGCTCGCCCCGCACGGCCTGCTGGCCCACGCTGCCGGCCATCTGGCTCAGGTTGAGCATGCTGCCGCGCGCGCCGCTCTTCGCCATGATGACCGCGCTGTTGTCCAGGCCGAGGTAGCGGCCTGCGATCTGCCCAGCCTGGTCGCGCGCCCGGCCCAGCACCTGCATGATCTCCAGCTCGAGGGTCTCGTCGAGGCTCCTGCCGGGCATCTGCTCCAGCTGGCCCTCGTGGAACGCCCGGACCAACGACTCGACCTTGCGCATCGCCTCGTCGAGCATGTTGCTGATCTGGTCTTGCGCCTCGCGCGGGATGTCCTCGTCGTCGATGCCGGTGCTGAAGCCGCGCATGGTGATGGCGCCGATGCACAGCTTGGTGACGTCGTCGATGAACGCGCGGCCAGCATTGGCGCCGTACTTGCGCATGATCTTGTTGAGGATCTCGCCCTTGAAGGCGCCGATGGCCTTCTCGTCGATGGGGCCGTGGATCAGCACGCCCTTGCGGATCACGGTCATGCCGCCGTACTCGCACTCCTCCACGGACTTGCCGTCCTCGGCGCACACCTGGCCCTCGCGGATCTCGGGGCTGAAGGCGAGGCTGAGGTCCTCGGGCAAGACATGCGCGAAGATCTGCTTGCCCGACCACAGCTCGACCTTGCGCCCGTCGCGCTCCTCGACCTTCGCCGGCTCGCCGCGCAGCTTGGTGATGCCCACCTTGCTGAGGATGCTCAGGGCCTTGGACTTCTCGAAGAGCACGTCGCGGAAGGTCAGCAGGAACGCGCCGGTGATCTCGTCGTGGATGGCGCCGATGATCGGGCCACCAAAACGAGGGCTGAGGATGTGCTCCTGCACGCGCATGAGGATGCGGGCCTCGGCGCGCGCCTCC
>DASYRW010000101.1:0-25897 GCA_036003985.1 Thermoplasmatota archaeon | reverse complement strand
GCAGCCCGCCCAGCGCTGGTGGCGCTCGCGCTGCTGCTGCCGGCGCTCGCGGGCGCGCTCGGGCTGCCTGCTCCGGTGGCCGCGACGGGGTGCGGCAGCTCCGGCGGCTACACGCCCCTCTGGCAGATCCAGGGCTCCGGTACGGCCTCGAGCCTCGACGGCCAGCGCGTCGCGCGCACGCGCGGCGTCGTCACGGCCGACCAGCAGACCGGCTCCGGCGGCCCGCGCCCGCTGCAAGGATTCTTCCTCCAGGCCGATGAGCCCGACTGCGACGCCGCGACGTCGGACGGCGTCTTCGTCTACACCGGCTCCTCGCCGAAGGCCATCGCGACCGGAAGCCTCGTCCAGCTCAACAATCCGCTCGTGAGCGAGTACCAAGGCCCCTCATCGTTCGTGTGGGACGACACCCTCACCGAGCTGGACTGCCGGAGCGGTTGCACCGTCAGCCTGCTGCAGCCGAGCGCCCCGCTGCCGGCGCCGGCCGAATACGACCCGCCCGGCCTTCCGGCCATGGCGGCCGCGTATGCCGAGCCGCTCGAAGGGATGCGCGTCGCGGTGCGCGTGAACGGCACGGCCGTCGCGCCGCTCGACGACTTCCAGGATTTCGTCATGGTGCGCGGCGATGACCGAGACCGCGTCCACATCGACGACCTCAGCCCCGGTCGCATCATGGTCGAGGGCGGCGGCATCGACGCAGCCGCGTGCGGCGTCGCCGGCTTGCCGGCGGTGCGCACGCTCGACCGCATCGCCTACGATCCGCCCGCGGGCCGCGGCGTCATCGGCCCCTTGAGCTACGGCTTCAACGCCTACAAGGTCGAGCAGGACGGCGCGTCGGCGTGCGTCGCGGTGCTGCCGGGCGACCTCCGCTCCTACGATCCTGCCGCGAACCCCGCACCCACCGCGGACGCGACCACGCTCACGGTCGCGGCGTTCAACGTCGAGAACCTCTTCGACGCCTTCGACGACCCGATCAAGGAGGACGACGTGGCGACGGCCGACGCGTTCCAGCACCGCCTCGGCAAGCTCGCGGCTGCGATCTGCGACCCCGCGGGCCTGAACCGCCCGCTGATCCTAGGCCTCGAGGAGGTCGAAAGCATCGTCGTCGCCGAGCTCCTGGCCGGGCAGGTCGCGCTGCGTTGCCGGGCCTTGTACCAAGCCCTCAGCTTCGGCGACCCGGATGACCGCAGCATCCAACTGGCCTTGCTGGTACGCGTCGACCGCGTCACGCCGCTCCTCGCGCTGCCGAGGCAAGCTTGCTCGGCGCGCGACTGGGGCGTCACCTACGAGGCGGGCGACGGGCCGCCGGATGTCATCTGCCAGGGCGCCACACCGTTCTACCTGCACAATCGCGCGCCCCTCGAGCTGACCGCCCTCGTCCAGGCCGGGACGGCGCCCGCCGTCGTGCACGTGCTCGTGAACCACTTCAAGTCGAAGCTCGCCTCGACGCGCTGCGCGAGCCCCGACTGCGCCGACTGGCGCCTCGCGGAGGCCGCGCATGTTCGCGCGTGGGCGCAGGGCTGGCTCGCGCTCGACCCGAACGCACGGATCGCCGTGGTGGGCGACTTCAACGACGATCTCCACTCCCCGACCATCGACGCGCTCGTCGCGCCGCAGGGGCCGCTGGTCAACCTGTGGAGCGACCTGCCGGGGCCCCCATCGACGGGACAGGGCACCATCCAGCGCTACAGCTACATCTTCAACGGCGTGTCCGAGGAGCTCGACCACATCCTCGTGAGCCCCGCCCTGGCCGACGCGCCGCACCTGCTCTCGCCGCGGCACCTCGACGCGGACTGGCCCGCGGCCCTGGCCGATGACCCGGGCATGTTCCGCGCGTCCGACCACGATCCCGTCGTGGCTGCGTTCCGCTTCGCCTAGCGCACCGACACAATGTTCAAGCGCGGGGCCCGGCATGCCGCCGCATGGAGGCACGCGCGCTCGCCTTGGCGCTGGCCCTCGTCGCGCCCGCGCTCGCGGGCTGCTCCACGCCACCCGCGCCTCCGCCACCCGATGGCCCGCCGCTGCCGCCGCTGACCGCGGCCCAGATCCTCGAAGCCGCGCGCGCCTTCAACGGCAGCCGCGCACTGGAGCTCGCGCGCGCGCAGGTGCTGGACGGCGCGCGCTGCCGCGACCGGCCCGCGAGCGAGTGCGACCCGCGCATCTTCCGCGTCACTGGCACCCAGGGCAACAACCAGACCGCGGGCCTGATCGCGCAGCAGGCGCGCCAAGCCGGCTTCGACGCGCGGCTCGACGCCTTCGACGCGGCCTTCGAGGGCGCGACGCTCCCGGCGCACAATGTCATCGCCACCCGCGCTGGCGCGACGAACCGCACGCTGTACCTCGCGGCCCACTACGACACGCGGCCCTGCGCCGACAAGGACCCCGACCCCGCGCGGCGCGTAGAACCTGTGCTGGGTGCCAACGACGGCGCGTCCGGCGTCGCGGCGGTGCTCGAGGTCGCGCGGGTCCTCGGCGCGCAGCCGCGCAACCTCACGATCACGCTGCTGTTCTTCGACGCCGAGGACATGGGCGACGGCGGCCACGCCTGCGGCGCGAGCACGTCGTGGGCCCAGGGCAGCGCGCACCACGCCAGCACGCTGAGCCGCGATGAGGTCGCGGACGCCGTCGGACTTGTGCTGCTGGACATGGTCGGCGACGCCGACCTGACCCTGCGCCGCGAGGCCGCCAGCGCGCTCGGGGCGCACCGCGCGCTGCAGGACGATGTTTGGACCTGGGCCGCGCGCCTCGGCCACGCGCAGTTCCGCAACGACACCGGCTGGCGCGTGCTCGACGACCACCACGCGTACCAGCAAGCGGGGCTGCGCGCGATCGACGTCATCCATCTGGACGACGGTCTCGTCGACGCGGACCAGTTTCCCGCGACGCACCACACCACCTTCGACGACCTCGACCACCTGCGCGCGGCGAGCCTGCAGGCAGTCGGCGAGACGGTACTCGCGGCGGCGCTCGCGTGGGACCAGCGCGCGACGGAAGGATAGGCGAAGGCCGCGCAGCGCGGGTTTATGTAGCACGACGCCCCGTGCCCCGGCGAAATCCATGCCCGCGCCGCCCGGCCCCGAGCACGCCGCCCAAGCCACCGACAAGGCCGTCGAGCAGGGCGACACGGTGCGCGTGCACTACGTCGGCCGCCTCGAGGACGAATCGGTCTTCGACACCAGCGACGGCCGCGAGCCCCTGCAGTTCGAGGCCGGCGCGGGCGACGTCATCCCGGGCTTCGACGAGGGCGTCATGGGCATGCGCGTCGGCGAGACGCGGCGCATCGTCATCCCGCCCGAGGAGGGCTACGGCCCCTGGCGGCCCGACCTGCTGGCGCAGGTGGACCGCGCCATGGCCGGCGACCAGGAGGTGCTCCCGGGCATGAGCGTCCAGGTCAGGACACCCGAGGACGAGATCATGGAGGGCACGATCACCGAGGTCAGCGAAGAGTCCTTGACGCTCGACTTCAACCACCCGCTCGCCGGCAAGGTGCTGACCTTCGAGGTCACGGTGGTGGAGATCGAGGAGCCCAGGCTGTAGGCGCGCGGTCCCAGCCGCAGGGGCTGGTCATTGGCAGACCCCCACCACCGCCGTGGCCTGGAGGATCGCGGGGATCTCGAAGAACGCGAAGTCGAACGCCTCGCGCTCCTCGCCGCGGCGCAGCCGCATGCGCAGGCCGCCGTCGCGCGCGGGGTCCACGCCCGCGATGGCGTACCCGTCCTCCACGAGCGCGACGAGGCTCACCACCTTTCGGTTCATGCGGCTGCGGGGTCGCCGAGGGGGGACATGCTTTGCCTGACGACCTTGCACCGCCACGCCGCGTGGTGGGCGCGGCCGAGCGGGCCAAGGCGTGGGATTCGACGCTTGGTCGGCCAGCTTGGTCGCATGCTCGGGCGGCCTCTGCACCTTCGCCGATTTGGCCCTCGCCCCCGGCGCGCAGGGGGAAAAGGGATGGGCACGGTCGCACCGTCGGGGCCACGCGATGCAGGATCTCGGCGATGTGGAGGAGGACACGCGCGCGCGCATGGTGGCGCGCCTGCGCGAGCAGCCGGGCCTGCACCTGCGCGCCCTCGCGCGCGAGCTGGACATGACTCCTCAGAACGCGTCGTACCACCTCCGGCAGCTCCTCGCCGAGGAGCGGGTCCGCGAGGCCCGCGTGGGCGCGCGGCGCTGCTTCTTCGCGGCGGGGCACGGCCGGGCCGCGCGTGCGGCCATGGCCGACCAGCTCGCCGCGCAGGGCGCGCAGCGCGAGCGCGTGCTGCTGGCGGTGCTCGCGGCGCCGGGCATCCACCAAGCGGCCATCGCTCGGGAGCTGCGCGTCGAGCCGACGAGCGTCCGCCACGCCGTGCGCGGGCTGCTCGCGGCGGGCCTGGTCGAGGAGCAGGCCGAGGACGGCCGGCGGGGCTACGTGCCGACGGCGCGCGCCAGCGCGCTGCGCCTCGGCGGCCCGCCCTGATCACCCGCGGACCGCGCGTTCGGCCGCGTCGAGGCTCTCCTGGACCGCGCCGTCCACGACCACGGTCGGCGCTTGCCGCAGCCCTAGAGCCTTGGCGCGCTCGCCGTGGGCGCGCAGCTCGGCCTCGCCCGCGCCGGCCTTCATGTCGTCGAGGAACACGATCGGATCGAGGCCGGCGCGCTCCACCAAGCCCGCGAGGACCTCCGCATTGCCGAGGTGGCTGTCGAGCCCGCGCTCGTAGAGGCGGCGGAACACGCCGTCGCGGAAGTCGGCGGCGACGTCCCGTTCCCCGGTCGCATGGCCCTCCACCCAGATCGCCCCGCGGAGCGCGACGCGCGCGTTGGGCACGAGCGGGCTCGCCTTGAAGGCCAGCCGCTCCCGCGCGAAGGCCGCCGCGACGTCCTGCGGCAGCGCGTCCTCGCCGGGGCGGCGCGGCCGGCCATCCGCGGGGGTGCCGGGCGCGGTCTCCCACGGCAGCCACGCGACCTCCGCCGGCAGAGCCGCCCACCGACGCGCGCGCTCGTGGGCCACGAAGCAGAGCGGCACGGCGAAGTCGTACCACACATCGACCCGGCGCACGGCCCGCCAGCACGCCCAAGGCCCTTGAAGGCTGCGCCGATGGCGAAGCATCATGAGCTTTGGGCTGGATGCCGGGCCGTGGCGCGCGAGCACCCGGTCGTGGTCGAGAACTCGCTCACGGGCAAGAAGGAGCGCCTCGTGCCGCTGGATGGCCAGCGCCTCCGCATGTACGTGTGCGGCTTGACCGTGTACGACCGCGTGCACATCGGCCACGCGCGCACCTACAGCAGCTTCGACACGATCCGGCGCTACCTGCAGCACCGGGGCTACAGCGTGGTGCACGTGCAGAACGTCACCGACGTGGACGACAAGATCATCGCCCGCGCCCACGAGACCGGCGACGACGCGATCCTGCTGGCCGACCGCATGAACCGCCTCGCGGAGGCGGACCTCGCGCGCCTGCGCGTGCTGCCGCCGCACGTCACGCCCAAGGTCACCGAACACATCCCGCAGATCATCGCGCTCATCGAGACGCTGATCGCGAAGGGCCACGCGTATGCCTCGCAGGGCAACGTGTACTTCAGCGTGCCTTCCTTCCCCGCCTACGGCGCGCTCACGCACCCGAACCGCGAGCAGCTCCTCGAGGGCGTGCGCAAGGACGTCGCGGAAGGCAAGCGCGACGCGGAGGACTTCGCGCTGTGGAAGGCAGCCAAGCCCGGCGAGGTGTGGTGGGACTCGCCCTGGGGCCGCGGCCGGCCTGGATGGCACATCGAGTGCAGCGCCATGGCGCGCTCGCTGCTCGGCGACACGTTCGACGTGCACGGCGGCGGCATGGACCTCAAGTTCCCGCACCACGAGAACGAGATCGCGCAGAGCGAGGCCGCGACGGGCAAGCCTCTTGTGAAGTATTGGCTGCACTGCGGGTTCCTCAACGTGCAGGGCGAGAAGATGTCCAAGAGCCTGGGCAACTTCATCACGCTCCACGAGGCCCTGGACAGGGACCCGCCCGAGGTGCTGCGCTTCCTCTTCGCGCAGACGCACTACCGGAGCCGCATCGACTACAGCGACGCGAACCTCGCGCAGGCGCGGGGCCAGATCGAGCGCTTCCGCACGATGCTCGAGAACGTCGCGCACGCGAAGGACAAGGGCGCCAAGGAGGACGCGGAGGAGCAGGCGCTGCTGGCCCATGTCAAGGAGGCGCGCGCAGGGTTCGAGCGCGCCATGGACAACGACTTCGACACGCCGGGCGCGCTCGCGCAGCTGCTGGAGGTCGCGAGCCTGCTGAACAAGCTCGCCGCGAAGCCCGCTTCGAGGCAAGGGCTGGAGCGGGCTGAGCTGGCGTTCCGGACCCTCGCGGGCATCCTGGGCGCGCTGCCGTCCAAGGCCGAGGCCACGTCCGGCGGCAACGAGCCCGCGCTGCTCGACCTGCTGCTCCAGGTCCGACAAGAGGCGCGCAAGGCGAAGCAGTTCGCGATCAGCGACAAGGTGCGCGACGGACTCGCGGCGCTGGGCTACGTCATCGAGGACACGGCCGAAGGACCGCGCTGGCGGCGGCGCTGATCAGAGCGCGAGGGAGCCCCACGTGCCCAGGCTGGGCGCGCTGGCGTCGAGCCACAGCTCCAGCGGAGCGAGCTGGTCCAGCTGCACGCCCGCGTCGCCCAGCGCGCCGTCGCGCGCGGTGGCGCATGCGCCCGCGAGGCCGCCGGCGCCCGGCTCGACCGCGACGTGGTCGCGGCCGGCCTCGTCCACGCGGGCCAACTGCGGCTCGAAGCAGGTGCGCACGGCCTCGTCGGCCACGCCTTGGGCGTTGGCCGCGCTGTGGGCCGCGCCGTCGGTCGCCGCCACGGCGAGCGAGGCTCCGAAGCCCGCTGCGACCGCGGCGTCGTCCTCGGTGTCATCGGCCATCTCGAACGCGATGGCGATGCCGAGCTCGGTGCCCCAGCCGGCGAGGTACTCGACGGGCGCCTGCGGCTCCTCGTCGGCGCTCGCGCTGGCCAGCAGGAGCAACGCCACCAGCGCCAAAGCCCCTAGGTAGCCCCGCATCGTGTTCCGATTTCACGGAGGTGACGGAACGACGTGAAAGGTTCGCTGTCACCCGAAGCGGCGACGCGCGCCGACGCGGACGCGTCCGCGGCGCCCTGAAGGAGGCAACGCTTATCAGCCGGGCCGGGGCTGCCCGCCCGTGGCGCCGGTCCTGCAGGTCCAGGGGCTGCGGAAGCACTACGGCGACGTGCGCGCCGTGGACGGCCTCGACCTGGAGGTCCAGGAAGGGGAAGTGGTGGCGTTCCTCGGGCCCAACGGCGCCGGCAAGACCACCACCATCAAGGTGCTCACCACGCTCACCAAGCCCACCGAGGGCCGCGCGCTCGTCGCCGGCCACGACGTCGTGCGCGAGCCCTTCGCCGCGCGCGCTTGCCTGGGCTACGTGAGCCAGGACGTCGCGCTGGACCGCGCGCTCACCGGACGCGAGCACCTCGAGCTGCAGGCGGACCTCTACCACTTGCCCAAGGACCAAGCCAAGGAGCGCATCGCCGAGGTGCTCGCGCTGGTCGAGCTTCAGGACCGCGCCGACGATCCCGTGCGGCAGTACAGCGGCGGCATGCGCAAGCGGCTCGACATCGCGTGCGGCCTCGTGCACCGCCCGCGCGTGCTGCTGCTCGACGAGCCCACGCTCGGCCTCGATCTGCAGACGCGCCGGCGCATCTGGGACGCGATCCGGGCCCTGAAGGCTCAGGGCCTCACGGTCCTCCTCACGACCCACTACCTCGAGGAAGCCGACCAGCTGGCCGACCGCGTGCTGATCATCGACCGCGGCCGCATCGTCGCGCAGGGCAGCCCCGAGGAGCTGAAGCGCGCCGTGGGCGGCGACAGCGTCCAGCTGCGGCTGCGCAACGGCGGCCTCACGGACGGCCTGCTCGAGGACCTCCGCGCGATGCCCGGCGTGGCCTCCGCGGCCAAGACCGACAGCGGCGTGGCCATCGTGGCGGCACAGGCGGACGAGGCGATCCCGCGCATCGTGCAGCTCGCCGCGAAGCACGGCGCCGACCTCGAGGCGCTCACGTACGCGCGGCCCACGCTCGACGACGTGTTCCTGCGCGCGACAGGCCGCTCGCTGCGCGACGACGAGGCCGACGGGGACGTGCGCACCCAGCGCGCGGTGCGGAGGGTGCGCGCATGAGCGAGACCGTGCCCCTCGCCTGGCGCACGCAGGAGATCGGCGCGCTGAGCCTGCGATGGTTCCGCCGCCTCGCGCGGGAGAAGTACACCATCGGCTTCACGCTGATCCAGCCGCTGTTCTGGCTCATCCTCTTCGGCTCGCTGTTCAACGTGGTCAACCCAGCCGGCGTCGGTCGCGGCGACTACCTCACCTTCGTGCTGCCGGGCATCATCGTCCTCAACGTGCTCGGCGCCGGCTTGGCGGCGGGCATGGAAGTGATGTTCGACAAGGAGACCGGCTTCCTGCACCGCCTGCTCGCGACCCCCATCAGCCGCGGCAGCATCGTCGCGGCGCGCCTCGTGTTCGTGGTGGCGAACGCGCTGCTGCAGGTGGCCATCCTGCTCATCGTCGCGACGCTCATGGGCGCGCAGCTCACGGGCGGCCTCGTGGGCCTCGCGGTCATCCTGCTCGTCGCGATCCTGCTCGCCGTCGCGCTGGGCGCGCTCAGCTTGGTGCTCGCGTTCGTGTACAAGAGCCACGGCGAGTTCTTCGCCACCATCGGCTTCGTGAACATGCCGATGTTCTTCCTCAGCAGCGCGCTGCTGCCGATCAAGTTCATGCCGGCCTGGATGCAGCCGCTGGCCCTCGTGAACCCGCTCACCTACGCCATCGACATCGCGCGCGCGGCCGCGGCGCAGGGCGTGCCGCCGGGGCTGGGGCTCGCGCTGGGCGCGCTGCTCGCCTTCGACGCGGCGGCGCTGGTGCTGGCGGTCAAGGTGTTCGAGCGCAAGGTGGATTGAAGAAGCAGGAGCGCGGCCGCCGGTCGGTGCCAGCCGCGGCCGCGCAAGAGAGGCTCACGCGCCCTGCGTGTCGATGTCGGTGGGCGGGGTCGTCGGCGTACTCGTCGTGCTCGGGGCCGGCACGGTGGTGGTGCGCTGGCCCTTGGTGCGCTTTGCTGCCACTGGCTCACCTCCTGCCCGTCGAAGGTCGCGCGCGGGCCTGGGCGGCCGCGGCATCCCATCCCTTGTCGAGGCACAGCCAGGAAGGCGCGCGGCCCCAAGGGCTCTCCGCAAGCGCACGGGTTCGGCAGCTTGAAATCCAGCGAGCAAGGCCTATTTGTGCCCGACCTCGCGGACGAGCGCCTCGATCTGGCGCTTGCTCTCGTCGGCGAGCCGTTTCGCGGCTTCCTCGCTCTTGCTCTCGGCGAAGACGCGCATCAGGAGCTCGGTGCCGGAGGGCCGCACGAGCACCCAGCCCGCGTCGCTGAAGACCTTGACGCCATCGGTGGTGTCCACGCGGCCGTGCTGGCCCTTCGCGAACCGCGCGAGCACCTCCTGCTTCGCCGCGTCGGGGCAGTGGACCTTGGCCTTGATCGTCGCGTAGCGGGGCACCGTTGCCAGCAGGGAGCTCAGCGGCTTGCCGGTCTTGGCCATCAGCTCCAGGATCGCCGCGATGCTCCGCAGGCCGTCGCGCACGTGCTGGTGGTCGGGGAAGATCAGCCCGCCGTTCTCCTCGCCGCCGAACACCGCGCCCGTGTCCTTCATGGTGTGCGCGACCGTCGGCGAGCCGACGCGCGTGTACTGCACGCGGCCGCCCGCGGCCTTGACGACGTCCTCCACCGCCATGGAGGTGCTGACGGGCGTGACCACGAGGCCGCCGGGCTTGCGCTTGACCGCCTCGCCGCCCAGCAGCGCGAGCGCGAGGTTGCCGTCCACGTAGCGCGCGCCCTCGTCCACGAACACGGCGCGGTCCGCGTCGCCGTCCTGGATGCAGCCCAGGTCAGCCTGCAGCGCGCCCACGGCGGCGACGAGCTGGCGCGCGTTCTCGGGTGTCGGCTCGGACTCGTGGCCCGGGAAGGCGCCATCGGGCTGCGCGTTCAGCGCGACCACCTTGCACCCGAGCCGGCGCAGCAGGAACGGCGCCGTGTAGCACGACGCGCCGTTGCTGCAGTCCACGACCACCTTGAACGACCGCTGCGCGATGGCGGCGCGGTCCACCGCGCGCAGCACCGCTTCGATGTAGCGCTCGTTGACGCCGGGCTCCGGGATGGCGGGGGTCATGTCCTCCCACCGCGCGGCGCGGAAGCGCTGCTCGTAGTAGAAGCCCTCGATGCGCTCCTCCTGCTCGCGGCTCAACTCGGTGCCGTCCGCATCGACGGCCTTGATGCCGTTCCACTCGGGCGGGTTGTGGCTGGCTGTGATGATGGCGCCGCCGTCGTAGCCACCTTGGTGGAGCGTGAACTGCAGCGCTGGGGTGGGCGCGGTGCCGCCGTCGTGCACGCGGCAGCCGACGCTGCCCAGGCCGGCGACGACGGCGCTCTTGATCATCGGCGTGCTGAGGCGCGGGTCGCCGCCGACGAGGACCTTGCCGCCGTCGAAGAAGGTGCCGATGGCTTTGCCGAGCCGCAGCGCCAGCTCGGGGGTCAGGAACTCGTTGACGATGCCGCGCACGCCATTGGTGCCGAAGAGGGCCGGATGGCTGGTCATGCGGCCACCTCGGGGATCCGCGCGCCGCGCAGCTTCGCCCCTGCTGGGGCTTCGGCGCCGTCGCCCAGCACCGCGTCCTCGAGCTGCGCGTCCGCGCCCACGCGCGCGCCCACGCCCACGATGCTCCGGAGGAGCGTGGCGCCGCGGCCGACGTGCGCGCCCGCGAGGAGCACCGTGTCTTCCAGCACCGCAGCCTCCTCGACGACCGCGCCGGGGCCGAGGCACGCGAAGCCTTTCGTCTGGCCTTTGTGGCGCGCGCCTTCCGCGACGGTCGCGCCCTTCGGCAGCAACAGACGATGCGCTTCGAGGTAGGAGTCGGGCCGGCCGCAGTCGATCCAGTGGCCCTGGAACGTGAAGCCCTGCATGCCGCGGCTCGTCGCGACGAGCTCCGGGAACACGACGCGCTCCATGCTCAGCTCGCCCTCGGGCTGCTCGGGCACGTACTCCAGCACCTCGGGCTCCAGCAGGTAGCTGCCGGCATTGATGAGGTTCGACGGCGCCTCGCTGCGCTTGGGCTTCTCGACGAAGAAGTCGATCCGCGAGCCGCTGAGCTTCACGACCCCGAACGGGCTCGGGTCCTCGACGGGCCAGAGCGAGATGGTGGCCAGCGCCTTGGCCGCGCGGTGGTGCGCCAGCATCGCGGCCATGGGCAAGGTGTCCACGAGGTCCGCGTTGCGCACGGCGAACGTCGCCTCGGTGCCGCCGGCCTCGCGCACAGCGTGGGCGATGGCTCCTCCCGTGCCGAGCGGCCGGTCCTCGATGACGACGCGCACGGTGCGGCCCGGCGAGGGGTGGTGGCGGAAGTGCTCCTCGATCAGCTCGGCCTTGTAGCCCACGGCGAGCACGACCTCGTCCACCTCGCGCGGCAAGCCCGCGATGCTGTGCTCGACGAGGGCGCGGTTGGCGACCGGCAGGAGGGGCTTGGGGATCGTGTAGGTCAGGGGCCGCAGCCGCGTCCCGAGGCCGCCGGCCAGGATGACCGCGAGCATCGGGGCTGGGTAGGCGCGCGTTCCACTTGAGGGTTTGGCCCAACGCAACGCGAGGCCCCAAGGAAGCAGCGAAACCGGGCGGCGGCGCCTCGGCCCGCTCCGCCCGGCCTCGTGCTTGGGGTCCGAACAGGTCTCGTGATCCTAAGCCGCGGCTTCGCGGCGCCAGCACTCGGCCGGCAACTGGGCATAGACATCCTCATCGCGCGGCAGCGTCGCGGGCGCGCTGAGCTCCGCGACGACCTCGGCGCGGATGCGCCACCAGAAGGCGCGCCGCTTCTCGCCGGCCTCGTTGTCGTACTCCTCGCGGCGGAAGCTGAGGATGCGCTTCGCCTCGAGCGTGTAGAACAGCGACCGCAGCTCCGCGTCGATGGTGTCGTCGTTGACCTCGGCGACGCCCGCGAAGTGCTCGACCACGATGCCGGCGACCGACAGCGCGTCGTCAGGCGCCATCTCGAAGGCGCGCTGCATGGCCGAGGCGAGGGTGTCCACATCGGGCGCCTGCGGCGCCTCGGTCTGCGACTTCGCCACGCGCTTGTTCTTCGCGGCCATCGGTCGGCACGTCCGACCCCTCCTCTCCAGCATGCCCTAAAACCGGCTTGTTGTACGCACCCTCTCCACGGCTCTGGAGGCCTAGCACGCGCCTTGCCCAAGGGTGGTTCAGGACATCTTGCCCAGCTCGCCGCGCAGCCCCGGCACCGCCAGCCCAGCCAAGGTGCGCAGCGCGTGGGCGCGGCGGCGCGCGGCGAGACGCATGCGCTTGGGGAAGGAGCCCTGGAAGTGGCTGCGCACTTGGGCAGCGGCGACGAGCCGGCCCGTCGCGGCCATGAGCACGCTGCCGATGATGGCCGTGATGACCACGTACATGCCCGCGACGGTGCTGAGGGCCGCGCCCAGGCCTGCAGCCGCGGCCGTGTCGGCGACGACGATGCTGAACTCGCCCCGGGCCAGGAGGGTGGTCGCGATGTTGAAGCGCGCCTTCGCGGTCTGGCCGCGCCGGCTCGCGATGAGCAGGCCCGTGGCGAACTTCGTGACGAGCGTGACCGGCACGAGCACGAGCAGCATCGGCCACACGGCGCCCAGGTTGCCCAGGTCCACGAGCATGCCGAAGGCGAAGAAGAACGCCGCGACGCACGCGTCGCGCAGCGGCACCACCGCCTCGCGCAGCCGCGGGCCGTGCACGCTGTCGGCCAGCGCAAGCCCCAGCAGGAACGCGCCCAGCGCAGCGCTCAGGCCCGCGCCCTCCGCCAGCGCGGCCGCGGCGAGGACGACCGCCAGCAGGCTCAGCAGGAACAGCTCCTGGGAGCGCGCGTGGTGGGGCCGGTTGGCCGCGTTGCGATGGCCAAGGCGCTGGACGAGGGGGCGCGCGAGGAACAGGAACGCGAGCACGACCACGAAGGCCTTGAGCGCGCTGAAGGCGATGATCGCCGGATCGGTGGACCCGGTGAAGGCCACGCTGGACAGCCCCGCGAGCAGGATGGCGGTGACGAGGTCCTCGACCACCATGAGGTTCATGACCACGCCCGTGTCGGCGTTGGCCGTGCGCCGTAGCTCGATGATCGCCTTGACCGCGATGCCGCTGCTGGTGGCGTAGCACGCGAGGCCGAGGAAAGAAGCGAGCACCGCGTCCCATCCGAAGGCCAGGCCGATGACGAAGGCCGGCGTGAAGTTGAGGCCGAAGTCGAGGGCGCCGTCCTTGACGGTGCGGCGCGGCGCGCTGGCCAGCGAGGCGCTGCTGCTCTCGAGGCCCATGAAGAACAGCAGCAGCACCAAGCCAAGGACGCTCAGCGGCTGCAGCAGCGTGCGGTCCACCACGAGCGCCAACCCGGCGGGGCCGAGCGCCATGCCTGCGAGGACATACGCAGGCACCACCGATTGGCCGAGGCGGCGCGCGGCGAGGCCCGCGAGGACCGCGGCGCCGAAGGCCAGCGCAAGCTGATGGATGGGCTCCATGGCAAGCTGCCCGCAGGCGAGCCCTCACCCTGGGCGGGCGAGCGTGCTGCCGCGGCGTGCATCCCTCCAACGCAAGGGCGAGAGTTGCATAAAGAGGTTCCGATTTTAATAGGGCCGGCAAGCGAGGGCGCGCCGTGCGTCGATGCGCCGACGCGCGCGGCGCGGTCGCGGGGAAGTGCTGCCCCCAAAAGGACCATCAGCCCGGCCGGCGTTGCCCGCGCTGGCATGATCACGCTGCTGACGGGCAACGGCCGCTTGCTCCTCACGCTCAACGGCGACGGCGAGTGGACGCAGCTGTTCCACCCCTACGCGGGCCAGTTCCAGCACCTCCGCGAGCAGCGGCTCGGCATCTTCGACGCCGCGACGGAGAAGTTCTACTGGCTGCGCAAGGCCAACGGCTTCGAGGTCCACCAGGGCTACCCCGAGGGCGGCCACACGTGCCTGACGCGCTGGGAGGGCCATGGCCTGGAGGTCGGGGCGCGCGACCATGTGCATCCCAACCACGACCTCGTCGTGCGCACCTTCACGGCCAAGGCCCCCACCGAGCGAGCGCTGCGGCTGTTCGCGTACCACTCGCTGACCATCCTGCAGAGCATGTACCAGGACACGGCCTACTACGACGAGGCCAACGACAGCGTCATCCACTACAAGCGCGGCTCGTACTTCGAGTTCTTCTCCCACCCCGCCTTCGCGGACTGCGCCTGCGGCGAGCACACGCTCAAGGGCCTGCAGGGCTCGTGGGTCGACGCCGAGGACGGCAAGCTCGAGGGCCGCACGATCTCGCACGGCGCTGCCGACAGCATCCTGCAGTGGGACCTGCGGGCGGGTCCAGGGGGCAGCGAGCCCGTGCGTCTGTTCCTGGCCGTCGGCCGCGACGCGCGCGAGACCGGCAGATTGAGGGGCTTCGCCAAGACCGGCGACCCGCAGCGCTTCGAGCGCGAGGCCCACCGCTACTGGCAGGGATGGATCCAGCGCCGCGGCCTGCACGTGCCCCACGACCTGGGCGAAGGCGCGCGCGACCTGTACCACCGCAGCGTGTTCGTCATGCGCGCCTGCACGTCCGAGAACGGCGCGATCATCGCCAGCCCCGACACGCGCTCGCTGTCGTGGGGCGGCGACACGTACAACTACTGCTGGTGGCGCGACGGCGCGTACATCGCGAAGGCCATGGACGAGTCTGGGCTCTATGAGCTGAGCCAGCGCTTCCTCAAGTTCGCGCAGGACACGCAGCACGAGGAGGGCTACTGGGCCCACCGCCACTTCCCGGACGGCACCTTCGGCAGCACGTGGCACCCGCCGCCCTTCATCCAGGTGGACCAGACGGCCAGCGTGGTCAGCGCGGCGTGGCACCACTTCAAGCGGCGCGGCGACGTCGACCTGCTGCTGGACCTCTGGCCGATGATCAAGGACGCGGCGAACTTCCTCGCGCGCTTCCGCGACCCCGACACGGGCCTGCCGGCCAAGAGCTGGGACTTGTGGGAGGAGCGCTTCAGCACCCACACCTACTCCACGGCGGCGGTCGTGCACGCGCTGGAGCGCGCGGCGCGCATCGCGGAGGAGCTGGGCAAGGACCCGCGCAAGTGGCGCGAGACCAGCGCGGAGATGCGCGCGCTGGCGGTCAAGCACCTCTGGGACCCGCAGCAGCACCAGTTCGTGCGGTCCCTCGGCCCGAGGGACGACAAGGCCGACGCGTCGGTGCTGCTGGCGCTCAAGCTCGGCCTGGTGCCCTGGACCGACCCCAAGGCGCGCGCGACGGTGGAGCGCATCGAGCAGGCGCTGTGGTGCAAGGGCGTGGGCGGCCTCGCGCGCTACGAGGGCGACCAGTACTTCGGCGCCGAGAACCCGTGGATCATCAGCACGCTCTGGCTCGCCGAGGCCAAGCTGCAGCTGGGCGACGCAGCGCGAGCGCGCGAGCTGATCCAGTGGTGCGTGAAGCACGCTTCGCCCACCGGCCTGCTGCCCGAGCAGGTGGACGCGCGCACGGGCCAAGCGACGAGCGTGACGCCGCTCGCCTGGAGCCACAGCACCTTCGTGGACGTCGTCAACAAGTACCGCCGCGCCGTCGAGGGCCAGGCCGAGGAGGGCGCGGACTGATGCTCGTCACGCTGTACTTCCAGGTCCATCAGCCCTGGAGGCTCAAGCCGCTGCGAAGCTACGAGCCCGTCGCGGACGGGGCGTACTGGGACGTCGGCAAGAACCAAGGCATCCTCGACCGCGTCGCCAAGAAGTGCTACCTGCCGGCGAACGCGATGCTGGAGAAGCTGCTCGACCAGCATGGGGAACACTTCCGCTTCGCCTTCTCGCTGTCGGGCACGTTCCTGGAGCAGTGCCGCGAGCTGCGGCCGGACGTGCTGGAGAGCTTCCAGCGCCTGGCTCGGCGGCCGCAGGTGGAGATCCTCGGCGAGACGTACTACCATTCCTTGACCGGCCTGTGGGACGACCCGTCGGAGTTCGAGCAGCAGGCGCGCATGCACCGCGAGCTGATGCGCGAGCTGTTCGGCAGGGAGACGCGCGTCTTCCGCAACACCGAGCTGATCTACGACAACCGCATCGCCGCAGCGGTGAAAGGCCTGGGTTTCCAGGCGATCCTGACCGAGGGCACGGAGAAGATCCTGCACTGGCGGCAGCCCACGTACGTGTACGAGAGCACGAGCGGCCTGCCGATCCTGCTGAAGCACTACCGCCTCAGCGACGACGTCGCCTTCCGCTTCCACGACCCCAACTGGAACGAATACCCGCTCACCGCCGACAAGTACGCGAAGTGGCTCGCGCTCCCACAAGGAGACGTCATCAACCTGATGATGGACTACGAGACCTTCGGCGAGCACAAATGGGCCGAGACGGGCATCTTCCAGTTCCTCGAGCATTTCCCCGGCGAGGCGCTGCGGGCCGGGAACCACTTCCTGACGCCGAGCGAGGCCATCGCGCGCTTGCACCCGCGCGACAAGCTCGACGTGCCCTTCGCGATCTCATGGGCGGACGTCGAGCGCGACGTTTCGGCCTGGTTGGGCAACGAGATGCAGCAGGAAGCGTTCAACCAACTGCGCCACATGAAGGACCGCGTGCTGCAGACCAAGGACCCGCAGCTCATCGGCACGTGGCGGCGGCTGACGACGAGCGATCATGTCTATTATTGCAGCACGAAGGCCATCCAGGACCAGGACATCCACGCGTACTTCTCACCGTACGAGTCCCCATACCTGGCCTTCATCTACCTGATGAACGCGATCCGTGACCTGGACCACAAGGTGCAGACGAAGCTGGCGGGGCTGGCGGCGGCGCGGTGATCAGCGGCGCGCGACCAGCGCCGCGACGTCCTCGAGCTTGGGATGCGCGGGCTCGGCGTTCGTCACGTACAGCGTCGCCACCGCGTTCGCGACCCTCAAACGCTCCTCCGCCGGCAGCTCCAGCAGGTAGCCGAGGATGTTGCCCGCGTTCCACGCGTCGCCCGCGCCGGTCGCGCGCTTGCCCTCGAGGGGCGGTGGCTTCGCTTCGGCCAGCGCGTTGCCGGCGCCCAGGCTCATGGCCACGTCGCGGGTGTGCACGTCGAGCGTCGCGGCGACCTCGCGCTTGACGCTGCGCGCGCGGTCGAGCAGGCTGGTGGAGCGCACGTCGCCCGCCGCGGCCGCGAAGAACCCGAGCTCGTTCTCGTTGCAGGCGAGCACGCGCAGCCACGGCGACGCGAGCACGCTGTTGAAGAGCGTCGGCACCTCGCCCGCGCGCGATCCGGGGTCGCCGCTGTCGAAGTAGGTCGTGACGCCCGCCCGTCCGGCGCGCTCGAGCACGCGCGCGGCCAGGGCCGTGCCGTTGCGGTTCAGCACCCAGTTGCCCACGAGGACCAGATCGCTGTCCTCGATGACGGCCCAGTCCTGGTCGGTGAGGTCCTCCGGCCCGAAGTCCGCGATGTCGCCGGGGTGCGAGAGCATCACGTTGCGCCGCTCGGGCCCGAACTCCAGCGCGACCGTCGAGCTGAGCGCGCCGTCCGCGCGCACGCGCGACAGGTCCACGCCGCGCAGCCACAGCTCCGCCAGCGACATGCCGAGCGCGTTCGTCGGCGCGATCAGCCGCGAACGCACGCCGAGCCGCGCGAGCGCGAGCGCGCAGTTGGCCGCGTTGCCGCCTTGGCTGAGGAGGTGCTGGGCCGTCGCGAGGTTGCCGCCCCGCCGCTCCGCAACCGCCGCCATCTGGTCGCGTGCCACGGGCCAAGGCGCCATGGGCACGACGACGTCCACGAAGAAGTCCGGCAGGCACGTGACCTCGAACCGCTCGGGCCGCGCGTCCCGCAACCGCTGCGCCAGGTCCACGCCCCCGCAAGGCGCGCAGCCCTCAAAGGCCTTGCGCGCGTTCGACGGCCTTCGGAAGGAAGCGTGCCAAGCGGCGACGAAGCGCAGGAAAGGGCTATGGCGCAAGCCCTCGTCCGCGCGGTCGTGCCTCTGCGCTGCCCGCCGCGCGCCCTCGCCGCTGCTGCGGTCCTGCTGCTGCTCGCCGCGGCCGTGCCGGTCCCGCCCGCTGCTGCGGTGGCCTGCCCGACGCCCAGCCACGTGTGGTTCCTCGGCGTGGTCTACGACCCCGACCAGCGCGAGGACTTCAAGAAGGACGTGGACAACATCGAGTTCTACCTCGCCATGCTCCGCACGACGTACTGCATCCCGGACAGCCAGGCCAAGGTCTTCGCGTTCGAGAACAACTTCCAGCGCAACGGCAAGACGTACGCGGACGGCAGCGAGGCCAATGTCAAGGCCACCATCGCGTCCTTCGGCGCGCAGGCCAGCCAGTTTGGCGACAGCCTGCTCTTCTTCTTCCTCAGCAGCCATGGCTTCGTCTACGTCGGCAGCTTCAACTGCCCGAGCCGGCCCCTCGGCTCCTTCGCCCAGCTCAAGGCGGGCGCCGGCCAGGACGGCTTCCTCGACGACTGCGAGCTCGGCCAGGTCCTCAACGCCAACGTCGCGGCGAGCACGCGCATCGTCGCGCTCGTGGACTGCTCGCTGTGCGGGGGATTCAGCGACTCCCTCACGGCGGTGAGCGGCACGGTGCCCGACAACGCCCTCCCGCAAAGCAGCGGCATCCCGCGCGCGAACCGCATCGTCATGACCGGCTGCTCCATGACCACCGAGTGCTTCGGCGGCGACTGCGGCGGCGTGAGCTTCTGCCACCTGCGGCGCGTCATCGAGCAGCAGGGCCCCGAAGGCTGCGACGGCTGGACCGTGCCCGGCTTCCCCACGCTCCAGGGCGCGGACGCGCCGGTGCGGCAGGGCCTGCTCAACCCGCGCGACAACCGCTGCACGATGAGCGAGTGGTTCTTCGCCGCGGTGTGGGACGCGTACGGCTTCCTCGACGTCACGGGCATCCAGCAGCAGTTCCGCATGAAGTACGGCTTCGCGAGCCTGGGGCAGGATGTCCTAATATCGGATTCCTAGACCCGGGCGGGTGCGCCAACTTGCCACGTTCCCAAATGCTCAAACCTGAGCGTGCCACCGTTGCATGGTCCAGGGCCGCTCAGGACCCACGTTGCGTTCCCCCCCTCCGGGATTTCAAACAGGGGAAAGCGGTCGCCACCGAGCGTGGTGTCTCGTTCGGATGAAGTGATCATGGCCCTACAAGCCACGTCGGCTTCCTCGGAGGGGAGCTGCTCGAACCTTAATCCCTGCTCACTCATCATGATCTGGAAGCGCGCCTTATCCTCTCCAACTTGCAGGCTGAACAGAGCTGCTGGCCCGTGCAACTTGGCCACCGGGCCTAGCATGACAACCCAGCCCACGTCATCTACGCCCTCAACCTTGAGAATGGCCTGCCCGACAAGAACCATGGGGCTGAAAGAAGTCAGCCGATGTTGTTCCCGGTCCATCTCGAAATACTGAGCGGGCAACAAGAGCGCGGCCTGGGTAGGGAAGCTCGCGTCGAAGCCCCGCGGAAGGTGAAGCTCAGCGAGGATCACGGACTTGGGCGCTTCCGCTTGCGGCCATGTTCCTTCACCGACCGGGGCCGACGGCGGTGCGCCCGTGCAGCCTGCCAAGAGAACAAGGAACACCGCCCCTAGCAGTCGAGCGGACACGCGATTGCGAGGGGCGACAGGGTACTTAACTCTTAACTCCAGCGCCGATACGATTGTAAATTCAATTTCAACTCTGGAAACGAATGCCCCCTACAATTAGTGCAGCCCCAGGTCCTGCATGCGCAGGTCCTTGCGCCGGCGCTCGAGCATCTTGTACACCGCGCTGTGCGGCGCGCCGGTGATGATCATCTCGACTGCTTCCTTGGCCAGCGCGACCTCGTGGATGTCGCCCAACAGACCGACCGTGTCGCCCTCGATGCGCATGTTCGCGCCGGTCGTCTCCTCGATGATGATGCGCGTCTTGCCGTGGGTGCCGATGAGCCGGCCGCGCACACGCGAAATGTGGTTGGGCTTCTTGCCCACGTAGTCCTGGAGGTCGAGGACCTCGAAGTAGGCCCCATCCTGGAAGAGCCGGAACGCCAGCTCCGGCGGGAAGCCGCGCCCGATGGCGCGCACGATCTCGCGCACCTGCATGACCAGGCCAGCATCGAAGGCCTTCGCGTCGTCGAAGGTCACGTCGCCGGCCTCGCTGTCGATGTGGAGCACGACGCCGCTGCGGTCCTTGATCTCCTTCAAGGTGGCGCCTTCGTGGCCGACGAGCACGCCCACGCGCCGCTGCGGGATGCGCACGCCTTCGACGCTCATTGGTCCAGCTCCTCGTCCAGGTCGAGGTTGCTGCGCTGGCGTGGGTCCTCCACCTCGAACTTGGTCTCGGGGTGGCCCGAGCGCGCCGCGGCCTGGGCTTCGGCCCCTTTCTGGACGCGCTCCTGCAGCGTGGCGGCGTCCGTCGCGACGCCGAGCTTGCGGAAGTACCGCGCGACGTTGCGCGTGTCGCGCTCGAGGAACTCGCGCGCCATGGGGTGCTTCTGCATCACCGCTTGGCCCACGTCGATGATGACCAGCTCCTCGTCCGCGACCATGATGTTGTACTCGCTCAGGTCGCCATGGACCAACCCCGCGCGGTTCCACATCCGCTCCATCGCGGCGGCGATGTCCTCGAAGGCCACGCCGGGGTTCGCCAACTCCACGTCCTTCAGCAGCGGCGCGGACGTGCCCTCGCCGCCCACGAAGGCCATGACGAGCACGTTCTCCGCCCATGCGACAGGCCGCGGCACGCGCACGCCCGCGTCGTGCAGGCGCAGGAGGTTCTTGTACTCCTTGCGCACCCAGGCGTGGATGATGTTGCGCCGGTCTCCTTTCAAGGACTCGAAGCGCGGGTCGCCCTGGATGTACTGCAGGTAGTGGTGGAACGTCGCGGTGTGGACGCGGAAGATCTTCACCGCGAGGCTGTGGCCGTTGGGGTCGGTCGCGTGGAAGACGTTGGCCTCCTTGCCGGTGCTGACCGGGTAATCGAGGGTCTTGAGCAGGTTGCGGCTGATGAGGCGGTAGAGCGTCAGCATCGTCGGCCGGTCGAAGACCTCGCCCTCGGTCTTGCGGCCGAACTCCTGCGCGAGCTTGTCCTTCCGCGGCCTGCCCTTGGGGGTGAGGTCCTCGCCGAGGCGCGACTCGACGAAGTCCATCCAGTCCTCGCGCAGCTCCTTCTGGGCCATCGGTGGACGCCGGAAAGCTGGTCCGAGTATGAAAGGGTTGTCGCCCCTCCGGGCGCGCCCTGGTCAGGGGCAGCTTCTTCAGGTCCAAGGCCTTTGCCCGCGGGCCGGAGCGCGCCCTCATGGCCCCGACGACCTCGTCCGCGAGGGAGCCGCGCATCAGCCGCGCGACCCTCGCCTTCCTCAAGGGCCTCGAGCAGCACAACCAGCGGGCCTGGTTCGAGGCGCGCCGCGCGCAGTACGAGCACGACGTGCGCGACGCGTCGGTGAGCTTCGTGCGCGGCTTCGCCCCGCACCTCGCGAAGGTGAGCCCCCACTTCGTCGCCGACGCCCGGCCTTTGGGCGGCAGCATCATGCGCATCCACCGCGACGTGCGCTTCTCGAAGGACAAGAGCCCCTACCGCACGAGCATCGGCATCCACTTCCTGCACGCGCGCGCCAGCGAGACGCGGCCCGCGCCCGGGTGGTACGTGCACATCGCGCCGCGCGAGACCTTCGCGGGCGGCGGGCTGTGGCACCCGCCGACCTCGACCGTGGGCAAGGTGCGCAAAGCCATCGACCACGACCCCGACGGCTGGAGGCGCGCGACGCGCGGCGTCCAGGTCGAGGGCGAGCAGCTGAAGCGCGTGCCGAAGCCCTTCGCGGACGACCACGCCCTGGCCGCGGACCTGCGGCGCAAGGAGTGGCTGTGGTCGGTGCGGATCAAGGACGCGCAGGTCGCGGGCCCGCGGTTCCCCGAGGCCGTGTTCGACGCCTTCCAAGAGGGCGCGCCCCTGATGGCGTTCCTCACCGGCGCGGTCGGCCACGACTTCTAGAAGATGTCGATCTGCTTCGGGATCATGCCGCGGCGCGACAGGTAGGAGGCCTGCGTCTTCGTGTAGCGGAACACGACGTCGCACTTCTCGTTCTGGAAGTCCCACGGCCGCACGATGACCAGGTCGCCCTCGCGGATCCACATGCGACGCTTCAGCTTCCCTGGGATCCTGGCCATGCGGGACTTGCCGTCCTCGCAGTTGACCTTGAGCCGCGAGCCTCCTTGGAGGGAGTCGGCGATGCCGAAGAGCTCGCCCTTCTTCTGATCGGGGAGCCGCACGCGGACGTATCCTTGCTCGCTGGGCCGGCCGAGCATGCGGCCTTCGCGGCCGCGCGGCCCGCGGCCTTCCCCCGCCGGCATGGCGCCCTCGGGGATCGCCGGGATGACCGCGACCGGCGCGCCGGGCGGGATCTCGTCCTCGACCTCGCCCGCAGCGGCCTCGCCCGCCTCGCCTTCCTCGGTCTCCTCCGTCTCCTCGGTCTCCTCGTCCTCGCCCTCGGCGACCTCTTCCTTCTTCTCGTCGTCACCGGTCGTCTTGGCGGGGTCGAGGCTCACGCGCTCGCTATGCCAGCCGGGATATTTAACCGTGGTGGGGTCGGCACGCGCGCGCCGCGCGCAGCAAGCCTTGGATCACAGCGCGCCGCGGAAGAAGTGGCCGGTCGTCAGCTTGAGCGTGCGCGCAGCTTGGAGGCGCTCGCCGGCGGCCTTCGCATCGTAGGCCCCGGCCGCGAACGCGTCGAGCGCATCGACGTGCGCGCGCACCACCTCTTGGAGGTTCGCGGGGTTGAGGCCCACGGCGTGGATGCGGAAGATGTCGAGCTGCGCGGCCATCAGGTCTTGCAGGCGGTCGAGCATCGCGACTTCGCGGCTGTTCATCATGTGCATGCGGCACTTGCCGTCGGTGACGAGCGGGAACACGTAGCCCTTCTCGTCGCGCAGCGCGTACTGCGCGCGCCTGCAGGGAACGTGCTTGCCCTGCGTGTAGCAGCCCTCCACGGCGCCGATGATGCAGTGCTCGCTGATCATCAGGTGCAGCTGGCCGTGGATGATGGCTTCCAGGGGCAGCGGCGCGGTGGGCGCCAGCTCGGCCATCTGCGCGAGGTTCAGCTCGGGCGACAGCGCGACGCTCTCCACGCCCAGGCCCTGCAGCACGCGCACCGTGTAGCCGTTGTAGGCGTTGAGGTAGTAGTCCGCCCGCACCTGCCATCCGCGCTCCTTCGCGAGGGCGAGCACGCCCAAGTTGCCCGCGATGACGCGGCGCACGCCCGCTTCCTCCAAGGCCGGCGCGAGCTCCTCCATGTACGCGAGGTCGGCGTCGCGCGTGATGTACGGCGCGTGCAGCCAGAAGGGTTTCCCCGCAGCGTCGCAGAGCTGGATCGCCTCGCGCAGCTTGGGCAAGCTCCACTCGCTGTGGTCGCCGCCGTAGTCGAGGGGCGCGTAGTAGATGGCGTCGGCGCCGCCGGCGAGGGCCGCGCGCACGCTGGGCAGGTTGGGGCAGGCGACCGCCAGCTCGGGCCGTGCGCGTCCCTGCCTTGCTGGGAGGGAAAGGAACTCGCCGAAGGCCTTCGCGAGCGGCGCGGGCGCGCGGTGCCGCTGGCTGGCGCGCGCTTCCGCGAGGGCCGTGCCGGCCTGGGCCCACGCGCGCTCGAGGTGGTCGCGCGGCACCCACCACCGGCCGCGCACGTCCACCTCGAAGGCCCGCGGCTTCACCCGCGCGCTCGCCAGCTGCTTGAGCTGGCCCTTCAGCAGCTCCGGCGTGAACGCGTGGCCCGTCGCGGGCACCGCCTCCGCGGTCGCCTCGCCCACGCGGCCCTCGTCGTCGCGCACGGCGAGCGCGAGCTGGCCGTCGCGCAGGGTCGCGCGGACGCTCACCGGCAGCCGCCGGCTCTCGCCATGGAACGTGCGCTGCGCCCAAGCCAAGACCTGCGCGTCGCTGCTCTTGTACATGCGGTCGCCCGGCGCCGCGAAGCCGCCGCGCTTGGGCAGCTGCACGACATCGCCCGCGCGCGCCTCGCGGATCGCTTGGCCTTCAGCCCACATCTGCTGCACGCGCTCGCCGAAGTCGCCGCTCTGGCCCCACACCTCGACGCCGTCGCCCACCCTGAGGGGGGCGCGGAGCTTGACCTCCATGCGGTCGCGGTTGGCGCGCACGACCTCGCCGACCCAGATGCCGCGGTTGTCGGGCCGCACCGCGCTGACGAAGGCGTTGCCCTGGTTGCCCAGGAAGTAGCCCGGCGCGAACTCGCGGTTGAACGCCTGCATCAGCATGTGCTGCTCTTCCGCGGTGACGTAGAAGTTGCCCTTCGCGAGCCGCTCCAGCCCGCGGCGGTAGATGTTCGTGACGATCGCGACGTACTCGGGCCTGCGCATGCGGCCCTCGATCTTCAGCGACACGACGCCCGCGTCGATGATCTGGGGCAGGGCTTCGATGGTGCACATGTCGCGGCTGCTCTCGAGGTACACGCCCTCGGGCGTCTCCATCTTGGTCCAGGTCCAGTCGTCCATCGAGCCAGGCTTGTTCTCCGCGCCCGTCGCGACGGCGCCCTCGCTCTTCAGCAGCTCGTACGGCCAGCGGCACGTCGAGGCGCACTTGCCGCGGTTGCCGCTCCGCCCGCCGATGAGGCTGCTCGCCAGGCACTGGCCGCTGTACGAGTAGCACTGCGCGCCGTGGACGAACACCTCGAGGGGCACCTTGGTCCTCGCCGCCATGGCCTTGATCTCGGGCAGCTCCAGCTCCCGCGGCAGGATGATGCGCTCGACGCCCCATTTCTCAAGGAGCTCGACGGAGCGCGCGTTGTGGATGCTGGCCTGCGTGCTCATGTGGATGGGCACATCGGGGAAGTGCGTGCGCGCGAACTGCATCACGCCGAGGTCTTGGACGATGAACGCATCGATGCCCATCTCGCGCGCGCCCGCGAGGTAGGGGCCGAGGTCCTGGAACTCCGCGTTCGTGAGCAGCGTGTTGACCGTGAGGTAGACCGACGCGCCCTTCTCGTGCGCGTAATCCAAGGCTTTGGCAAGCTCCTCGTCCCCGAAGTTGACCGCGCGGTCGCGCGCGTGGAAGCCCTTGCCCCCCAGGTAGACCGCGTCGGCGCCGTTCTCCACGGCCGCCTGCAGGGCCTCGAAGTTGCCCGCGGGAGCGAGCAGCTCCACTTTCCGAGCCATGGCGGGGCGAAGGACACAGCGCACGCAGATAAGCCTTTGTGCGGCCTCAGGCACCGACGATCGCCGAATAGCTGTCCGCCGGCGGCGCGCCCGAGAACACGCTCGCGTACATCGTGAAGGCCGTGCCTGGCGTCGCGCCCGACGCGAACGCCACGCCCGTCCACGAGCCGACGTAGGCGAGGTATTGCGAATCTTGCACCACGATCTTGAGCGGGCTCGCGCCCTCGACGCTGTCGGGGTTGTCGCAGGTGGCGGTGAGGCCGGCCGGATCGGTCGCGTTGCCGCAGTACTCCTGGGGGATGTACGCGATCAGCTCGAGCGCGTCGGTCGTGCTCCACGCGAGCTCGAGCACGAGGCCGGTGCTGCCGTTGGCGAGGTCGAAGGCGAAGTTGTTGGTGCCCAGCGGCGCCAGCGCCAGCTTGGGACCGCCGGGCGCGCCGCCGCCGCCGACGGTGCCGTTGAACACCAGCACCAGCGGCCCTGCGGGGGGCGCGGGCGCGGGCTCGGGGGCCGGGCTCGTGGGGGTGAGGGGCTGCGACGGCTCCGGCGACGGGGGCGTCGCGGGCTCGGCCGTGCAGCCGGCGAAGGCAACGGCCAAGGCTAGGGCAACGATGGGGAGGCGCATGGGCACCGACCGATGCTCAGCGCGTCGCACAAAAGCCTTTGCGGTGAGGTTGCGCGTGGGGCGCTCGTTGAACATACCGCAGCCGTTCACGATCACCTCACCGGGTGCCGCCGTGCAATCCGCCGCTTTGCTTCGCGTAGGCG
>DASYRW010000100.1:0-3429 GCA_036003985.1 Thermoplasmatota archaeon | reverse complement strand
GCTCGCCGGAGCTGCTCGCGCTCGGGCCGCGCGTCCAGCCGTACTTCGCGCTCGCCTACTTCCCCGCCGTCTTCTACCTCGCGAGCGTGTACCCGGAGTTGCGGCGTTGGATCTCCAAGCTCGCGGTCCCGGCCCTCCCGTTCTTGGTGGGCATCGCCGCGCTGGAGGTGGCCTACGCGAGCGACCACGCGCTCTACCTCCGCGCGGACGGCCTGGGGCCGCTGTCGTTGCTGTTGGGCCTGCTGGCGATCGCGTTCCCGATCGCCGCGCTCCTGTTCGCCCATGACGCCGCGGCGGGCTCGGCGGGGAACCGGCGCAACTCGCTGCTGCTCCTGAGCATGGGCTTCGCGCTCATCCAAGCGTACGACGTGCTTGTGAACATCTTCGCCGGCGTGCAGCAGCAGTCGGGATCGGGCGCGCAGAACCTCGGCGTCTCCGCGTGGCCGCAGCTGGCGATCTTCGGGCTGCTCGCCGCGTACCTCGCTTGGCTCGCCACGCGCAGCGAGGACCTCGTCCTCCGCAACGGCGCCCGCAAGTACCTCGGGGCCCTGGCCGTGCTGCTGGCCACGGCCCTCTCGGTGATCGCTGGCCCCGCACGCGGCCTGGCGCCGTCCTTCGAGACCCTGTGGGACTTCGCGCTTCCAGTCTTGGTGGGGTACGCGCTGCTGCGACACCAGATCTTCGGCATCGATCTCAAGCTGCGGTTCGCGGTGCGGCAGAGCACCCTCGCTGCGGCGTTCGTGGGCCTGTTCTTCGTCGTGAGCGAGGCCGCGCAGCAGTTCTTCGCGAGCGAAGTCGGCCCCGCGCTCGGCATTGCTGCCGCGGGCATGCTGCTCTTCGCGCTGGCCCCCCTGCAGGCGTTCGCCGAGCGCGTCGCGCGCGCGACCGTGCCGAACGCGAAGCCTGCCCTGCAGCTGGAGCCCGGGGAGAAGGCCGTCATCTTCCGCGACGCCGCGCGCACCGCGTGGGCCGACGGCATCCTCGACAAGAACGAGCGCGCGATGCTCGAGCAGCTGCGCGTCACCCTCGGGCTGAGCCGCGAGGAAGCCGGGCACATCGAGCACGAGGTCGCGCGCTGAGCGCCGCGCAGCAAGCTTGATTGGGTGAGCCGGGGCTGCCGCGCCCGTGCGCCCAGCCCTCCCCCTCCTCGCGCTCCTGCTCGCCGGCTGCGTCGCGACGCCGCCCGCGCCCTCCGCACCGCCGCCCGGCGCCGCCGCCGCGCTCGCGTTCGAGGTACAGAAGCTGCCTGGAGACTTCCTCGGCGCGGAGCCCAACATGGTCGCGGGCCCCGACGGCGACGTGTGGGTGATCGCGGTCGGCAGCGTGCTGGCGGATCCAGCCCAGAACATCAACGAGGGCAAGGTCAACCTCTGGCATTCCGCGGACCAGGGCGCGACGTGGGAGCGGCAGCGCGACCCGGGTCCGCAGGACAAGAACGGGACCTGGTGCAGCTGCGACACGGACGTGGACCTAGGCCCGGATGGCACGGTGTACCTCACCGACTTCTGGGTGGGGAACCCGGTGGACCACACGCTCGGCCAGCTGCCCGACGCGCCGGTGCCGCTGCCGGTCGGCGCGCCGGGCCAGAACGGCTTCACCACCGAAGCGAGCACCGATGGCGGCGCGACGTGGGCGCCGGGCAACTTCGTCACGGTCACGCGCGCCTTCGCGAACGACCGGCAATACATCACCGCCGGGCGCGACCCGGGCGAGGTGTACCTGAGCTACGCGCGGGCGGGCTTCGGCTTGCCCGTGCCCATCGACGCGCCCGACGCGGGCTTGCATCTGCTGCGCTCGACGGACTTCGGCAGGACCTATGCGCAGATGAGCCAGCCCTTCCAGAGCACCGCGACGAGCGATGCGTTCATCGCGCGCCTGCGCGTGGGCGAGGACGGCACGGTCTACTATCCATGGGTCGCGTCGCTCGGCTTCAACGAGACCGCCACGATGGTCGTCGCGGTGTCGCGCGACCGCGGCCAGACCTTCGAGCGCTTCGTGGCGGGCGAGGCGCCGGACGGCGTCGGCGGCCTCTGGCCCATGCAGATGGACGTCGGGCCTGATGGGCTCCTGCACATGGCGTGGATGGCGCGCGATCCCGCGGGCGGCTCGCGGCTGCTCTATGCGCGCAGCGCCGACCAGGGCGCGACGTGGACGCCCGCGCGCGTCGTGGGCTGGAGCAATGGCACCGCGCTGCTGCCGTGGATCGCGCATGCGGGGCCGGGTCGCGCGGTCATCGCGTACTACGGCAACCCGGCGCCGATGTACGCGCTCGACGCGCCGAACGCGACGCAGTGGCACGCGTGGGCCATCGTCATTGGCAACAGCGCCGCGGAGGACCTCGGCCCCGTCCAGGTCGCGCCGTGGCCGGTCAAGGTGGGCACGTTCTGCCCCTACGGTGCCGCTTGTCCTGAGGACCGCGAGCTGCTGGACTACCCCGCGGTCACGTGGCGCGACGGGTGGGTGCACGTGACCTTCGCGGCGAGCCTGCTCGACGAGGGCGCGGGCCCTGCCAGCGAGGGCGGCGCCGCGCCGCGCGGCGGGCACGCGACGAATGCCTACGTGTACGCGGCGCGGGCGCGGCTGCCCTAGGGAATCGCGGCGCAGATCTGATCGATCAAGCCGTTCAGGAGCGGGTTGAGCGTCGCGAGCACGGGCCCGAGGATCTCGAAATGGACATCGCAGACGGTCGCCGAAGGCACGCATATCTTGTTGGCAAGGCATCGAACCGGCATGTGCGGCATCGGGAGCGCGTCGGACCGTTCGTGCTAGAGCTCTCGAACGTCAGAGCACGCGATATGGCGGCAACGCGCCGCGCGGAGGCATCCGACGAACGCGTACGTGTACGCGGCGCGGCTGCCGTGACGATGGTCACCGATACGACACCGTCGGCACGCCCGCCGCGTCTCGGCACACCTTGAGGGACAGCGCCACGGCCGACCGCAGGTGCACGGCGCCCTCGAGCCCGGAGTGGACGTGCGATGTGATGCCGAGGTTGTTGCACTCACCGGGGGCGATGGACGCCGGGAGTTGCACCGTGCCGGAGCACCTGGACGAGGTCGCGAGGGTCTCGGTGACGTCGCAGAACTCTTCTCCGAGCGGGTCGACCCAGAACGTGCTCAGCACGCGCAGGGGTGCGCGGAGCTCGCTTTCTCCATAGACCGAGCCGTAAGCCGTGATGAGGCACTGGGTGGCTGTGCAATCCGCGACGTCGGCAGAGACGATCCCCTGCTCGATGACGATGCACATGCCGGTGAGGCCGACATTGTTGAGGGCAAACACCTCGTTACCCATGACGACGGCCCAGCACGCTCCGCCGGTCTGGTCGTAGGTGAACGCCCCCGCCACCGCGCCAGGGGCCATCGTCAGCAATGCAGCGATTCCCACGAGCAACGCTCCGCGCATGACTCCGCCAGGCGGCCCAGAGGCGGA
>DASYRW010000099.1:0-29491 GCA_036003985.1 Thermoplasmatota archaeon | reverse complement strand
ACGCGCCGGAGCGGGTACTTCTCGTCGCCACCCAGGGTGATGGAACGGAACGCGCTCAGGTTGAACGCCCGCGTCTTGGTGAAGGCCCAGTTGCACCCCTGGGCGCTCAACGTGCGGGTGGAGTCCGGAGTTGGCGAGCCCATCGGCACGGTGCCGGGCCACATGCAGGGGTGCGTGACGTCCATGTCGCTGGGATCTTGACAGGGCGCTTGCGGCGTCCACACTGCGTAGGAGGTCCAGATGTTGTTGAAATCTTGCTCGAGGCCGAAGAAGAGGTCGTCCGTGATGGGGATCGGCGGGTCGTCGCTCGTGGTGGCGTTGAAGAACGGCCACGAGAACCCGAGCTGGCTGTTGAAGTCCGTCCCGAGGTAGAGCCGGCTCTTGCCGTCGACGCGCGTGTCGTCGCCCACCTGCAGCAGCGAGCCTTCGAGCTTGTACACGCCGTGGGGTAGGGTGGGGGGCGGGAAGAACAGCCAGCGGAACTCCTCGGTCTGGCCGGCCTCGACCACGAGCGACTCGGGCGCCGGCTCCAGGTCGGTCGCGGAGCCGTGGAAGACCGAGCCCAGGCCGCTGGGGTCGAGGATGGACACATCCAGCTCGCGCGCCTCAGCCTCGGTGCCGCCCTTGTTCTCGACCTTCATCCGCACGACCACGGGCTGGCCGAGGCTGAGGTTCACGTTGTTCGGCACCGCGTCCACGCTGACGACGCGCAGCAGGCCTGGCCCGAGGGTCGCAGGCGTGGAGCGCATGGCCCGGTTGTCGCCGAGCAGCGGCTCGCCCGAGCGGCCGCCAGCAGCCTCCGAGGGCCGCGCGGCGACGTGGATCGCGTACGTCGCGCCGGGCTTGCCTTCGAGGGGCAGCTCGACCTCGAGCGAGGCGCCGGGCGCCATGGAGCCCGCGAAGGGCTGCGCAGCGACGCTACGGCGCGCGAGGTGCAGGTTGTCGAGCATCGCGATGCCTGGCCAGTCGGTGCCCCTCAGGCGGATTTGGAGGGGGCGCTGGTCCGGCACCACGAAGTCGAGCGAGAACGGCACGCCGTCCGGCGAGGCGGGCGCGCTCTCGGGCTGGGTCAGCACGAGGGGCCCCGCCATGCCCAAGCCGGCGACGCTCCCGCCGAGCGCCTCGGCGCCCACGACGTCGAACGTGACGATGCCGTCGCGGCGGAAGGTGAGGCTCACGTTCAGGTCGTGGCCCACGGCACCGTCGTCCTCCTCGCGCGGCACGAGCTGGCCCGACGCGCGGTCGAGGCCGAGGAGGTAGCCATCGTCGCGGGTGCTGAGCCGGCCGGGCTCGAGCACGTCGGACGCGCCGAGCAGCGCCATCGGCAGGGCTGCGGAGCGGAAGCCCACCGCTGCCACGGCCGCGCCGTCGGGGACGCGCGCGCCGGTGAAGTTGAACAGCGCCGAGGCCTCGTACTCGACCTCGGCCCACACCGTGTCCACGCGCCAGACGCCGTCGCGCGCAACGGTGATGTTGGGCTGGATGCTGACGGCCAAGCTGTCGAGGTCCTCGGGGGTCCACGACGTGGAGAAGGGGTTGTTGGGGTGCCGGCTCTGGTTGAAGACGGGGTTGCCGCCGTCGTCGAGGTCGAAGAGGTCCCACGTCAGGACCGCGTCCTGTCCGTCCGCCAGCAGCCGCGCCGGCGAGCCCGCGGGGGCGGTGGCGTTCGCGAGGAACGTGCCCGCGTCCCCGAGGCAGGTCAACGCCGGCTGGTCGGGGCTCGTCTGGAAGCACGCCTCGAGCTTGAAGCCGTCGTCCGCGGCCCCGGCGGCGTTGCTGATGCCGACCTCCGCCTTCACCACGACGTGGCGGATGCTTTGGATGTCCTCGAGCAATCCGTCGTCGTTGGACAGCATCCACGTCGCGTTGGCCACCGTGCTGAGGGGGAACGTCGCGTAGCGGTCGTCGCTGACGAGCGCGAGGATCGAGGACACCCACCCGGCGTCGGCATTCTCGGGGCCCGCGAACGCCGCCGTGCGCGCCCCGCCCACCGCGAGCGCGCGCTCCTCGCTCAAGGGAGCGCCATCGACGCCCACGACCTGCGCGCGCAGCTCGCCCTGCGCGGAGGGCGTGAGCCCGACGCGGACGGAGACGTTGACGTGCTGCAGCTCGCGCGCGCCCTCGGGCACCGGGAACACCTGAGCGAGGTCGGGGACCGTGGTGGAGCCGAGGTCGTAGGCGTCGCGCCCGCTGCCGACGACGAGATCGCGGCTGGTGTTGCCGGGCGCCTCGGGGCCTCCGGTCAGCTTCTGGGAGCCGAAGGTGCCGTCCAGCGTGTAGAGGCCCGGCGGCAAGGTGAGGTTCTGCACGAGCTCGAACCGCGGGTCGTCGAGGGTGCCCTGGATGGCCAGGGCCTTGCCGGTCGGGTCGCCCGCCGCGAGGAGTGGATCCGCGGGGCTCGCCGTGCCCTGCACGACGATCCAGTCCTCGCCCTCGGTGGGGATCGCCGGCGGGTTGAAGCTCGCGTTCCGCAGCTCCGACAGCGGCGCGGGCTCGGCGCCGTCCTGCTCCACCCACAAGAGCCCCGCGCCGCCGGCGCTGACTTGGCCCTTGTTGACGAGCTTGGCGACGATGGTGTCGTTGAGCGCGAGCGGCTCGCCCGCCGCGGGGTGGTCGATGCGCACGCCGAGGTTGCGCACGTGCTCGTCGCCGAGGATGGTGGCGTTGAGCACGTCCCAGCCCGCGGCCTCGCCGGAGCGGTCGCTGAAGGCGCGGAGGCGTACGAGGAGCGGCTTGCCGTCGAGCACCGGCGCGTCGACCTGCACGTTGTCGACGCGCCAGAAGTCGGGCGCGACGAGGTCGTCGCCGACCGCGTGGCGGTGGGTCGTGAACCACGCGTGGAAGCCCACGAGGATGTCCTCGCCCGCGTACTTGCTGAGGTCGAAGCGGAGCGACTGCCAGCCTTCGGGGCCCTCGCACAGCTCGCTGTCGTAGAGGCGGCTCCCGGCGGTGTTGAGCGCCCCGCAGGTGGTGCCGCTGAAGGCGCTGCCACCCAGGCCGAAGGAGCTGTCGCGCTCCACGTCGCGCGCCCGGCCGCCGAAGGGCGTCGAGGCGCTCTCCGCAGCGATGGGCACCCAACGCGCGTCCTGCGCCGCGGCCGTCCAGTTGCCCGGCAACTCGTCCTCGGCGCCGGGGTGGAGGCATCCGAGGTCCACCTGCTGCACGGGCGTCGCGAAGCAGTCCGCGAGGGTCGCGCCGATGTTGAACATGCGGCGGTAGCCGACGTAGGCGAGCCCGAAGTCCGGTTTGCCCGTGCCGGTCGTGTGGGTGACCGCGCTGCCGTCGGGGTTGAGGGAGCGCCACGTGCCGTTCGCCAGCACCTCCGTGGGCGCCACGGGCTCCCAGGTCAACCCGCCGTCGCGGCTCACCTCGACGCGGCCGCCGCTGGCGCCGCCCACCAGCTGCCGGCCGAAGCTGCGCTTGGTCAGGTCGGTGAACTTGAAGCTCTGGTCCAGGGTGAGGTTCACGGCGCCGACGGCCGCGCGCAGCCCCACGGGCGCGACGAGCCGCGCGTCGACGCCTTGGCCGGTGGCCTCGGCGGCGCGGCCGTGGCCGCTGTTGGCGGGGCTCATGGCCCGCAGGTCCCACACGGGCTTGCCCGCGGGATCGCCCGTCGCCTCGACGAGCCGCCAGCCCGCTTCGACGAAGGGGTCGCCGCCGGCCACGCTGCTGTCGAGCTTCGACTGGACGAGCTGCGTCTGCGCGTTCCGGCGCGTCGTGCTCCACGCCGCGCCCCAGTCGGCGCGCGCCGCCGCGGCGTCCGCGACGGGGTAGTCGAGCATCCAGTCGCGGAGCTTGCAACGGCCGCCCTCGAACCGGAGGGGCTCCGTTCCAGCCGGCCGCGTGAGGTTCGCGGCGGCGCAGGCCTCGCGCGAGGACAGCAGGGCCACTTGCGGGTGCGCGACGGCCCACCCCAGGTGGGCGGCCAGGTTGTCGGTGTCGTCGGGCTCGCCGGTCGGGGCGCGATTGCCGCTGGCGTCCTGTTGGACCACCGATTCCGCGAGCGCAGCGCTGCTCACGCTGCCCACGCCGTTGGCGAGGTTGAGGCGGAACACCAGCTGCACGTCGAGGCCCGCCATGCGCGTGACCTGGCTCCGCGGGATCACGATGGCGCGGTGGGTCCAGTCCTGGTAGTTGTCGCCGTACTGGTTCGTCTCGGTGGCCGAGCGGCCCACGACCGGCAAGCGCTGGAGTTGACCGAGGCCGTCGCGGAACTCGAGGAACACCTCGACCGTGTTGGGGACCGGGATGCTCTGGTCGCGCGACACGAGGCCCAGCGCGCGCCAGTCGTCGAACTCCACCAGCAGGTTCGCCGGCGTGCTCGGGACCCGGAACGGCGCGCTGCGCAGGTCCTTCGTGCCCTCGAGGGGGGACTTGCGGTCGATGGTCTCCGGACCCGGTGTCGCGCCGCCTTCATTGAGCTCCAGTGGCGAGCCGCCGCGCCACGCGATGCGCTTGTCCACCCACCAGGCTGTGCGGGCGCCGCCGTCCGCCGCGACGGGGGAGCGGCTGACGAGCTCGACCCACTGGCCGGTGTCGTCGGCCAGCTCCGAGCCGAGGAGGAGCGTGCCGGTGTCGAAGGTGTCGCGCATCAGCACGACGGTGTCGGTGCGCACCGCCGCGGCCTGGCCGAGCGGGAAGACGCTCGTGATGACGCCGTCGCTCGCGCCGGTGAAGGCGCGGCAGTCGGGCACGCTCGCCGGCAGCAGGGCGCACCCTGCGTGCGCCGCGGCGCCGATGCCCACTTCGGGGCTGGAGCTGGTGAGGTTGCCCGGGTAGCCGCCGAGGGGCGTGATCTTCTCCCACGTCTGGCCGTCGGCGCTGACTTCCACGACGCCGCCGTCGTAGCCGCGCTCGAAGTCGAAGCGGTGGCGCAGGGCCAGGACCGCCCCGCGGAAGGTGGTCAGGTCCACGGGCGTGCACAGCACGATGTCGCCCGCGTCGCCCGGGGCATAGGTGTCGCCGCGCGTGAAGCGCCACGCGCCGAAGCCGCCGCGCTCCAGGCAAGGGCCGTTGGCGGTCGTGAGGTTGGCGTCGCCGGGCGCGTCGCTCGTCCAGCCGAGGCCCTCGGGCTTGAAGTACGCCGCCCAGTCCTGGCCCTCCGTCGGGAGCAGCGGCGTGAGCACGAGCACGCGGACGACGCGCACGGGGTCGGGCGCGTTCGTCGTGGAGAGGTGCGCCTGGAAGGTCAGCGTGTAGAGCCCGCCGCCCTGCGGCTTCCACGCGCGCGCGCCGAAGTCCACGATGGCCTGGCGACCAGGCCCCACGCGCGCGACGCTCTGCGTGGTGGAGATCTCGGGCGCCGCGGTTCCTTCGCGCTGGATGGTGAGGGTGAGGTTGAGGAATTTCTGCCCGTCGGTGCCCTCCTCCATGGTGCCATCGTTGAGCAGGCCGATGCGGACCGCGCGTGCGTCCGCGGCGCCGCCGACGAAGGGCTGCACGACCTCGTCGTCGGGCAGCTCCTGGAGCGTGAGGAAGCGCACGCTGTGCTCCTCGCGCACCTCGGCGACGAGCGTGAACCGGTCGTTGAGCAGGTCCTCATCGCGGAGCGGGATCGCGCCGCTGCTGCCGTGCTCCTCGCGCAGCTCGGTCCAGACCGTGATGGCGTACACGCCAGCTTTCTCGGGGATCCACGGGGTTTCAAGGTTGACCGTGACGTTGTGGTCCGCCTCGGGCACGCGGTTGCCCTGCAAGACTTGGCTGAGCGGCGTGACCTGGCCGCACGACTGGAAGTCGCAGCCCGGGGGCAGCACCGAGGCGTTCGTGGTGAGCGGGGGGAATACCTGCACGCCCTCCTGGCTCACGTTGAAGCGGACGTTGAACCCGCGCTGCGGGAAGTAGCCGTAGTTCGTGACGTTGGCGCGCAGCTGCACTTGCTGCCCGGGGCCCACGAGGCGCCCCGGCGCGGGCTCGAGGATGGCGCTGACGCCGATGTCGTTGGCGAGGAACTGCTCCTTGATCACGAGGTTGTCCACGACCCAGCCGCTGGCCTGGTGGAGGCCGTCGCCGTTCATCGCGTGGAACTCGAGCGCGTAGAGGCCCTCGGTGTCCAAGTCGGGCGTCTCGACGTCCTCGAACACCGACCCCGTCGTCAGGCTCACGCACTGGTTGCCCGAGCACTCATAGAGGGCCGTGTTGTTGAAGTCCGCGCACGCGTCGGCATCGAAGGAGCGGAGGACGCCCCCGTCGGCCGTGACTTCGCGCTTGAGGCAGAGGTCTTGGAAGGCTTCGAGGAGGTCGAAGCGGTAGCGCTCCCAACCCTCCGAGAACTTCGCGAGGCCGTTGTTGACGAATTTCCCGTCGGGCCCCGGGACGACCCAGCCGTCGCCTCCCACGACGTGCTGATCCATGCCCGCGATCCCGCCGTCGCGGCCCACGTAGGCGGGGTAACCCCCTTCGGGAACGACGTGCACAGACCGGTCCAGCACGTACCGCCCCGTCGCCGGGTCGGGCGCATAGCGGGCGAAGTAGACGGTGCCGCCGTCGCGGTAGATGTGGTCGACGTCCACGTGGGCATCGTACTTGTTGTACGGGTCCTCGCCCGACGATTCGTTCACGTACGGGACGATCTCCGCAGCGTCGAGGGCGAAGCTGTAGCGCGTGTAGAACTCCGCGAACGGATGCGACGCCCGAACCAGAGGGATGAGCGGCGTCGACGCGATCCCATAGAGCGACCGCGCCTTGACCGAAAGATCCGAGCCGTCGCCCATCAGCCCGCCGGTCGGGTACGTCCCCCCGTTGCCCGGGCCACCCCAGCGGAGTCCCTCGACAGAACCCCCAAGTTCCGTGCCCGCCGCCTGGAATCCTGCCGTCTCGTCGACGAACCAGCCGTCCAGGTGGGGGTTGGGGTCGGCCGTGCTGCCCTCGATGCGGATCGCGTCAGCGAGGTAGATGTCCCAGCCGCGACCGTCGTAGACCATGCCGGCGGGACCGGTGAACTGGGACGCCGTGAGGCAGGTGGCCGCCGCGCTCTGGGCGTTGCCCGGGCCGAGCGGCTGGTCGAAGCGGATCGGCCGTGGCGCGAGGAGGAAACACTCCGGGGCGAGGGCGACGTTGGCGTCCGCGGCCTGGCGCAGCGTCCGGAAGCGCTGCCACCGCGTCCAGTTGAGGTTCTGCAGTTCCCCGACCTGGGTGACGTCGCCTGCGGAGTCGAAGAAGCCGCAGGCTTCGTCGAGGTCCGCCACCGCCTCCTCGCAGGAGGGCTGCAGGGCCTCGAGGGTGCCATCGGCGCGGAAGCCTTCGAGGCGGATGTTGTCAAGGGCCCACGGCTCCAGGTCGGTGAGGTCGCACGCGAGGCTCGAGACGGCGTGGCGGGCATCCAAGCCGATCGGGTCGTCGACCTGATCCAAGGGCGGGGTCTCCGTCGTGCAATCTTCCTTGTCCTGCGTGATGCTCTTGCGCGCGAGGGAGGTCTGCAGGTGGAACGCGAGGAAGATCTCGTGCCCCACGAAGGGGCTGAGGTCGATGCGCTCCGAGCGCCAGGCGTGCTCGGGCTCCGTGAACGCCGCCAGCGACACGGGCGTCGCGGCAGGATCGTCGGCCACGCGGAGCGCGCACGCGCTGCCGCTGCCGAGGTGGTCGTCGTACCACTGCCCGATGAGGGGCAGGCTCCCCGCGCCAGCGCCCGCCGTGCCAGGTTCGAGGCACGTCTGCTCGCACAGCGAGCCGGCGGTGTCGCAGAGGCTCGGCACGTCTGCCCCGGCCAGGCCCGCGACGTCGCGGGGGCCGAGGTCGGCCGGGGCGCGCGTGATGGGCACGGGGCCGGCGTCGAGCAGCGTCGCCTCGACGAGGCCGCGGCTGCGGTCGTCGCTGACTTGGTCCGGGCTCACGCCTTCGATGCCGCCCGGCACCTTGGGCGGGCCGCCGACGGCGCCGGGGAGCGTGAGGTCCACGCCGAGGCCGGCCCAGCTGAAGTTGTTGAGATGCGTGAAGGTGAGCGTCGGCCGGCAGGCTGGCGGGATGCACGTGGTGTTGCGCAGGTCGAGGGGCTGGCCGAGGTAGTAGTCGTGGAGGACGCTGCGCGTGGCCTGCGGAGGTGGCTGATCGGGTTGCTGGGCGAAGATGGTCCGATCGAGGCAGTCGTACGCGAAGTACGTGTTCTCGAGCGACGCATCCGGGGTGCAACCGTCCCGGGGCTGGCAGTTCGCCGTCGCGGTGGGCGTCTCCGCCGTGATGCAGATGCCCTCGTCGCTGAAGGTCACGAACGCGAAGTTCTGCCCGAAGGTCTTGGCGATCGTGTCGCCCACGGTGGTGATGGCGCCTTGGGCGGAGCCCAGCACCGCCGCGAGCGTGCTCGTGTCCACGCTTTCCTCGATGGGGCCGCCCGGCGGGAACGTGATCGTCTGCGCGGGCACCGGCACGACGATCGAGCCGCCGCCGCCATCGCTCTGGTCGGGGACGTTGAGCGGCCCGTGGCTGTCGGGCACCACGCCAGGGTCGGGGTACGTTCCCGGGGGGGGGCCGGTGGCGGTGATCGGGAAGGGGCCTTGGCCGGGCGTCGTCAGCGTGGGAACGGTGCCGATGGGGACGTCGCCCCCGGGCGTGCGCAGCACGCCGCCCTCGAGCTTGACCAGGCCGGGTGTCACCACGAGCCGCAGCGTCGTGCTGCTCTGCCGCGTGATGACGAGCCGCGGGATCACGATGTCCGCGTTGTCGAAGTGCACGCTGACCAGCGAGAGGTTGAGGCCGCCCGGCAGCTCGCCGGGGTCGATGCGGATCTCCTGGTCCACGCCGAGCGCCGCGAGCGTGTCGTGGGCCGGGCCGGTGAGGTTCACGGGCACGGTGCCCACGAGGGGCAGCGCGACCAGCCCCACGGGCGGGTCGAAGCGGACCGGGACCACAACGGCGGGCGAGGAGCCCGTCTCGACGCGCGCGGGGCCCACCGTGAGCTGCCCAGGCACGAGGCTGATCCTGCCATCCGTGCCGCCACCGACCGGCAGGCTGTAGCTGATGGGGATGACGATCGGCTCGGCGCCCACCTCGGGGAGCGTGACGAGCTGAGGCTCGACCGCGATGTCGGGCACCGGCGGGTACACGCCGGCGGGGACAGGAAGGCTGCAGAGCGGCTCGCCGGGGCCGCACACCGCCAGCCCGGGCGCCTCCGCATCCTGCGGGGGCACGGGGATGTCCGAGGGCCAGGGGATCGGCGTCGCGGAGCTCTCGGGCGCGTCGCCGAGATGCACCACGACGCCCCCGAAGCGCACGAGCGCGCCCGTGAGCTCCATGCGCAAGCCGCTCTCCTCCTGGGACACGAGCAAGCGCGGCGGCACCACGTGGAGCCCGCCGAGCTCGAGGGTGAAGTTGCGCCCGAGGGGCACGCGCAGCGAGAGCGCGCCCTCGACGGGCGGCACGGGCGGCAGCACACCCAGGTCTGCGCCTGCCGGGACGAGCGCGGGGTCGATCACGGGCTGCGGGAACGTGATCCTGTAGGGCACCTCGAGCACGACCTCGCCCGTGGTGTTGAGGTGCGCCACGATGCGGCCCGGCCCCAGCTCGATCCGCCCGGCCTGGAGGTTCACGGGCAAGCCGCTGGGCAGCTGGAGGTTCGGGTTGACCGGCGCGAGGCCGAAGGGGGGGCCGGCGAGGAGGCCCAGGACGGAGGCCTCCAGCAACGCGCCCTCCGTGCCGACGCCGTCCCAGGTGTGGTTGGTGCTGACCGTCAAGTGCTCGATGGCCTTGGCGCCGACGAGGGAGTCGCCGACTTCACCGATGTCGCGGTTGTGGACGCTCCGGAAGCCGCGCGTGTCGAACCCCACGAAGGGCAGCCTCGACCGGGAGAAGTGGTCCTCGAAGAACACTTGCAGCGTCAGCGCTCCTGCTGCGACGGGCTTGCTGCCGGCTGGCCCGGCGCGGACCTCGTAGGCGCCAGCCTCGGACAGCGGCAGCTCGAGCACGCTGCTGCGGTTCAGGGTCGCGTTGAGCAGCACCTCGCCCTCGTCCCACTTGCCCGGGGCCGGCAGGAGCCGCGCCTCGACCGCGTGGTCGGCGCTGCCCGCGTTGCGCAGCCGCAGGATCGTGTCGGTGGCCACGCGCAGGTCGCGCGGCACGAAGGTCCCCTCGCGCAGCTCCGCGAGCGCCACGGGGCCCTCGAAGTCGTTGGTGTAGTAGGCGGGCGGCGTGGTGCGGATGAAGACCGTGATCGCGTCCGTCACCAGGGGCAAGACCGCGGGGGTCGTGTGGAGCACCGCCTCGACGCGGTACGCGCCCGGCGCGAGGGAAGGAGGGGTCCACGTGAGGTTGGCCGCGAAGGTGTCGCGGTCGCCGCCGAAGCTCGTGATGCGCATCCCTGCAGGCAGGTCGCCGGGCCCGATCGGCACGCTGCCCACCGGGACCTCCGCGCCGCCCGGCAAGGGCAGCAGCGAGACCGGGTCCACGGCCTCGGCCATGAGGTCCACGCTGCCGACGAGGGCGCGGTTGCCGAGGTTCGTGAGGGCGATGGTGAAGGTCTTCGGCTCGTTGAGGTCGGTGAGCACGCTGAGGGCGTTCGCGCCCAGCTCCAGCGAGGCGGCCGCCACGTCGCGGACTTGGAAGTACACGGTGACGTTGTTGTTCGCCAGGTTGCCGTCCTCGATGCGGTCCAGCGGCAGCGAGCCGGGCGCGCCCCCGGTGAGGGGCATCGCCGCAACGTCGACGCGCAGGCGGTACTTGCCCGGCACGCAGGCCGAACACGCGATGGGGCTGCGCACGACCACCTCCTGCAGGCCGTCGAGGAACGGTACCGTCGCGTTGGACCGCATCAGCACGTTGGCTGGCTGCGCGCCGCCCTGCACGAGCGCGGTCGTGTTCGCCAGCGGGCTCGTCGGCGCCTGCCCCGCTGCGAGGTCGGCTTGGGCCTGGTCGAGGTCGCGCTGGGCCGCGTCGCGCAGCGTGTCGGACGTGATCTGGGGCGTGTCCTCCTCGATGGTGAAGTTGACCTGGAGGCCCGCGACGGCGAGGGCGCCGTAGTTGCGGATGACCGCCGAGGGCTGGATCACCGCGTCCGTCGGCACGATGTCGCCCGCGCGGGGCTGCGCCACGTCGTGCACGCCGGGATCGCGCGCGTGCAGGAGGGCCTCGACGCGCACCGCGTCGAACATCCAGCCGAAGCCCTCGTCCGCGCTGACGCTGTCGCTGTGGACGCGCCACGCGACCTGGACCTTCTGGCCGGCGTAGCCGTTGAGCGTGAAGTGGCTCTTGACCATCAGGCCGCCGCTGGCCGCGACCCATGCCGGCACGTCCGTCGCGCAGCGCGGGTCGGTGGCGCACCGCTGCGGAGACTGAAGCTGGACGCGGCCGTTGTAGGGGCTGAACTGCGGGTTGTAGGCGTTGTCGCCGCTCAGCCGAGCTGCGACGGTCTCGCCGAGGCCGCTCGGGCGCGCCGCGCCGAGGAAGCCGTTGCCGATCGCGCCGACGAACCCGCCCTCGTTCAGGGTCGGTTCGAAGAGCGTGTCGCCCAGCAGCAAGCGCCAGGGGCCCGTGGTGCCGTCGTCGTGGACGACGCGGATCTCCAGGAAGGTGCCGTCCAGGAACGTGGGGAAGTCGCCCACCTCGCGCAGGTCGTACTTGTGGTAGAACGTGAGGTTGATCAGCCCGACGCCGAAGCGCTCCTGGAGCGGGTTGAAGAAGTTCGCGGCCAGGGCGCATCCGATCAACGGCGGATCGGCCACGGGCCCCGTGCATACGTTGTCGACGCCGTTCAAGCCGGTGATCCGAGCGATCTCGCTCGGCGGCGTGGTGAAGAGCCACGCGGTCCCCTGGCCGAGCACCGGCACGAGCTTCCACAGCGCGGCGAGCTGCTGCCAGGGCTCCGAGAGCGTGGGGTCGTTGACGATCTTGAGGAACGCCTCGTCGGTGGCGAAGCTCTGGCCCGCCACGTAGCGCAGGTCGAGGACGGGGCTGACGAGGCGCGCGTCGATGCGGCGGTCGTAGCGGCCCGCCGCGTTGACGATGGTGACCGCGTGGCGGCCGTCCTTGGCCTGCAGCGGGTTGGCGCTGCCCTCGAACTCGGGCGTGAAGGCTTCCCCGGTGCCGCGCGTGACGGTGTGGTTGCGCGCGTCCAGCACGCCCCACGGAGCCTCGCCGCGGAGCACCTCCTGCAGCCAGCCGCGCTCCTCCAAGGTCGCGGGGCCCTCGAAGCCCTCCTTGTAGAGCGTGCGGATGAGGCCCTCGTCGCGGATCTCGAAGGCGTCCTCGCGCACCTCCTGCACGGCCGCGTTGACGTCGCCGCTGACGACGCCCACGTCGGGCGTGCCGCCGGGCGCGAGGTGGTCCACGACCTCGGGCGCCTCGTTCGCGCCGCCGAGGAGGTCCTGCAGCAGGCGCACGATCGACGTGGGCAGGTCCGGCAGCGCCGGCAGCTGCGGGGGCTCGACGGGCAGCGGCGGCGTCGCGGGCGCGTCCGGCGGGGGCACGTCCGGCGCCTGCGCGAAGCTCGCTGGCGCGAGGCTGGGCAGCAGCAGGAGCGCGAGCACGACCAACGCGGGACCGCGGTTCATGGCCCAGACCTCCGGCGGCGCACGAGCAGCACAGCCGCGACGACGGCCGCGACGAGGCCAAGCAAGCCGAGACCGGGCAAGCCGAGGATGCCGCGCGCGCCGCTGAGCCCGGGCAGGAGCGCGTTGGCGCCGAGCACGGCGGGGCCAGCAGCGGGCAGCTCGGGCGCGCGCACGCTGCCCGCGCCGTCGTCGGCCTCGAACTGGTAGGTGGGGAAGCCGCTGGTCAGGGTCGTGGGCGGCAGCTTGAGGCTGAGCTGGTAGAGCACGCCGCGCGCGAAGTCTGCCCGGCCCTCGAACTGCGGCTGCAGCTCGAAGGCGCGGTCGCCGATCCTCACGCGCACGGCCAGCGGCGCGTCGCCGTCCTCGTCGCGCACGACGACGCTGTACGTGAAGAGCTGGTCCGCGGCCCCGCGGTCGGGCGTGACCTTGGCCTCGAGCAGGTGGGGGCGCGTGGTGGCGCGCGCGCGCACCGCATGGCTGAGGGGCCCCTCGTGGCCCGCGAGGTCGATGGCGCGGACGGCGTAATCGTAGCTCGTGCCGGGGAGGCCCGTGTCGTCGAGGAAGAGGTCCTCGGCCACGCGCGCCAGCTCCTCCAGCTGGCCGGCGACGCCGCGGTACACGACGTAGTGGTCGATGCCCACGTCATCGTAGGCCGCGCCCCACGCGAGCCGCACGACCCCGTTGCGCAGGTCTTGGGCCGCGAGGTCGCGGACGCCGCCGGGCGCCGCCACGTCGGGCAGCGTCTCGAAGGTGCCCGCAAAGGTGGCGCGGTTGCCGAGCACGTCCTCGGCCACGACGCGGAACGCGTACACCTGCGACGGCCGCAAGCCCTGCAGCACCACCACATGGCTGCGGCCGAGCTCGCCGCCCTCGAAGCGGTTCGTGAGCACTTGCGCGCCCTGGGCGCCGTAGTCCACGCGCGTCCCGCTGGGCTCGCTCGTGCGCCAGCTCAGGGTGGCGGTGGTGTGGCCGGCGTCCTCGACCTTGACGCCCTCGATCGTCGGCGGCGTCGTGTCGAGCACGATGCCCGCCTTCAGCTCCAGCAGGTTGCCGGCCCTGTCGAGCGCGCGCACGCGCACGCGGTGGTCGCCCTCGCCTGGGGGCAGGCGGAACGGCAGGTCCCGGGGCACCGCGAAGCGGCTGGGGCCCTCGAGGGCCTCGGCGGGGCCGCCCGCATCGATCGTGACGTTGCCCAGGCCGGCGAGCGTGTCGAGCAATTGCAGCGTGAGGGTCACGTTGCGGTCGTTCGTCGCGGCCGCGCCGCCGTTGATGAGCACGCTGCCCTCGGGCCGCTGGCGGTCCACGCCCACGCTGCGGATCTGCAGCAGCTCCTCGTTGCCCGCCGCGTCGGTGGAGCGGAAGAAGATCGGGAAGCTGCCCTCGCGGTCGAAGATGGGCGGCGCGCTGGCGTTGTACTCGACGAACGTGAAGTTGTCGAGGCTGTACTGGATGCGCGCGATCTCGCTCACGGCGTCCTCGGGCACGAGCCGCACGAGCGCGCTGGCGCGGAACCACTCGGGCCCCCCGGGCGCGTCCACCACGAGCTTCGTCGTGGGCGGCGTGTTGTCCACCTTGAGCGGGCCGACGCTCACGAGCACGGGCCGGCCCGGGTTGAGCGCGTTCTCCACCGCCACGATCAAGTACGCCTCGCGGCTGTCGGGGAAGCGCGCCGACGCGAAGGTGCGGATCGCCTGCGTCACGTTCTCGGCCGTGAGGCAGCCGCCTTCGGGGGGCAGGCACTCGCGCCGCGTGAAGTTCTCGACCGGCAAGGTGAGGGTGGTGTTGCCCACGACCTCCATGAGCGAGATGTTGTAGTGCAGCAGCGGGTCCACGCGCACGCCGCTGATGTTGAGCACGAGGCGCACCGGCCCCACCAGGGTATCGCCGGGCCGCGGGCTGTCGATGGTGATGTGGGCGGGCGGGTCGGTGAGCACGCGCTGCACCGGCAGCACGCTCGGGTTGCCAACGTCGTCGACGCTCCAGGCTTCCAGGGCGTAGAGGGTGGAGGACGTGAGCCGCAGGGGCACCGCGCTGCCGTCGAGGGCGGTGGTGTTGGCCGGGTCGGGGAGGAGGGCGGTCGCGGTCGGGCCCAACTGCGTGGCGTTGGTCTCGTAGGTGAAGTTCGCCAAGCCGGTCGCGGGGTCCACGAGGCCCCACTTCACCCAGCTGCGCGCGATGCGGCCCTCGGACTCGCGGTCCTTGGCGAACCACGTCATGGCCAAGGAGGCGTGCTCGGTCGTGATGTTCAGCAGCTCGACGGCGGGGCCCTGCGTGTCGTAGATGACCTTCGCGAGGCTCTGCAGGCGGTCCTGCACGTTGCCCGCGAAGTCGCGCGCGCTGGCCATGAGATGCAGGGAGCGGTTGTTCGTCAGCTCGCCCGCGAGGCCGCGCGCCCGCGCGTCGAAGAGCGCGCGCTCCGCGGCCTGCGCTGCCGGCGGCGGCGTCCAGACCCGCGTCAAGTTCGCGGGGAACTGGGCCTCGAGGGGGTTGGTGACGTTGTAGCGGATGTCCACGGCCTCGACGCCCACGTTGTCGAAGGGCTCCTGGTCGTGGCTGCAGCCGACGGCCTCGGGGTCCCACGTGATCGGGATGCTGAGGTCGCGCGTGCGCCGGCGCGGGATGTCGGGGTCGCCAGCGGCCTGCGGCCGCAGCGACGCGCACAGCACCGCGACGGGCGGGTCGAGGTCGAGGAGGCCGACGTCCTCCCACGTGGTCCACCGGAACAGCTCCACGTTGTTGGCCAGGTCGCGCGCGCGCACCTCGACGTTCACGTGCACAGGCCACGCGCTGCGGGTCGGCTCGCCGTCGATGGGCTCGATGCAGCCGAGGCCGGCCTCGAAGCCGACGCCGTTGGGGCCGGGCGGGCACAGATCGACCGGGATGGCGAGGCGGTCGCTGGGCGTGCCCGCGTCGCTCACCTTCTCCCAGCCCTTGCAGTTCGTCCCCACCGGCACGCACGCCGGCAGCGGGTCGTCCAGCGGGAGGTCGCGCAGCACGCGGCGCTGGTAGCGCACCTGGTAGCCCTGGATGGGGCTGCCGCCCGCGTCGCGCTGGACGATGCGGAGCGGGATCTTCGCCGGGTCGCCCTCCGCGAGCTGGAACTCCTGGAGGTCGGTGAGGGTGCGGTTGAGCAGCTCGACGCTGCCGCGGGCCATCACCGCCCGCATGCAGCCCGCGAGGGTCAGATCGTCGGGGTCGCTGCCGAAGCGCTCGGGCGCGAGGTCGCCCAGGGCGGAGGGGAAGCTGAGGTTCCAGCGCGGCGCGCCGTCGCACGCTGGGTCGGGGAAGAATTGGATCCTCGCGCTGGAAGGGGCTTCGTCCTCGCCGACCGCGACGAGGCCGACGTCGAAGCGCTGCACGACGCCGCCCGCGCTGTACTGGGTCACGCGCGCGCAGCGCGCCAGGTCCTGGCCTGGCAAGCTATCGCCGTACAGGCGCGGCACGCTCACCGCGCCCACGACGCGGCCCTCGCAGCCGCGCTGGCCGAAGCGCTCGGCGAGGAGGCCGTCGAGGAACTCGAGGCGCAGCGCGCCGTAGCTCGCGGCGCGGCTGACGGCGTGGACGCCGACGGAGAACGCGTCGAGGGCGACGGTGCGGTCGAGGTTGGTCGCGCCGTTGCCGGTGACGTTGATCGCCACGGCGTGGAGGCACCGCGCTTCGCCCCACGCGGGGATGCGGTCAAGCTCGAGGTCCATCGGCAGCTGGAACCGCTCCACGACGTCGCCCGCGCACGCGTCCTCGCCCTGGTCGCGCGTGAACGTGACCGTCGCGAGGCCTCCGGTGGGCGTGCCGCCGACGCTGAAGCGCTCGACGACGCCGTGGCGGTCCACCTCGAAGCTGGCGCACAGGGCGTTGCCGGGGATGCGATCGAGGTCCCCGGCCAAGGAGGGCATGCCCATCGTCGCGACGACGTTGCCTGCGCACGCCAGCGTGCCGTCCGGGGCGCCTTCGGGCTGGAAGGCCTTGCCGTCGTAGAACTGGATGCGCACCAGGGCCGAGCCGCTCTCGAGGCCGAGGAACTCCGGCACCATGGCCCGCGCGGGGTCGAACAGGGCCTCCGTCCAGGGCGGCACGCTGTCCACCCAGAGGGGCGCGATGCACTTGCCGTCGCGCCACTGCGCCTCGGCGAGGGCGCCGCCGTGCTGGTAGAAGCAGGCCTCCGCGACGCGCGCCTGGAAGCTGCCGTGGGCGGGCTCGGTGATGGTGACGTGGAGCTGGTACTGGCCGTCGCCCAGCACGAAGGTGCCGGGCTGCCAGCCGAGGCTCGCGCGGTGGACCGCGTCGCCCACGGCGCCGTCGCAGGTGGTGGGCAGCAGGATCTCCGTCGCCTCGGCGCCGCAGCTCGCGACCTCGGCCGGGAGCCCGCCGGGCGCGTCGAGGGGCACGACCTCGATCGTGTAGCTGAGGTTCTGCTCGGGCGCCACGCCGACGGGCAGGTCCGCGTCGAGCAGCCGCGGCGCCAGCTCGAGGGAGAGGTTCAGCTCGCGGTTGGGGGCGAGGTCGTCGCTGGGGTCCTGGTCGTTGTCGAAGCTGAGGTCGGGGTACTGGAGCTTGTACAGCACCGGCGCGTTGTCCACCGCGATGCGCAGCATGCCCAGCCCGGGGTAGAAGCCGTACTCGTCGCCGAGGTGGTTGAGCACGTAGCGCTCGTCGTCCGCGGGCAGCGTGCCCAGGCCATGGTCGAGCTGGAAGGCCGCGCGCGCCACGAGGTCGTAGGCGCCGTCGGGCGTGCGGCGGCGCACCTGTTGCTCGGAACGCTGCAGCTCGGTGGTGTTCCACGTGAGCGTGATGTTGCCGTCCTCCACGACCACGGCGCCCAGCACGGCGGCCTCCGTCGGCTCGAGGCTGGAGCAGCTGGGGCCGTCGCGGCGGTCGAACACGCCCAGCGGGATCTCGCCCCCCTTCTGGCCCGCGACGCACGGGTCCAAGGCAGGCGCGGCGCCGGGCGGGCGCAGCGCGAAGGTGACGCGGCGCAGCGCGTTGCCGAGGCGCGTGTCGTTGATCCCGAGCGAACTGAGGTTGAGGAAGTCCGTGGCGTCCTGGCCCGGGATGGAGCGCAGCGCGTCGCCGGTGATGTTGAGCCGCAGGGGCACGCCCGCGACGCTGGCGGGCACGCTGTCGCAGGCCGCGCCGCCGCCCAGGTGCTGGCAGAGCGCCAGCGGCGAGTCGCCGATGAGGTCCTGGCAGGCTTGGGCCAGGCCCGTGTCCTTGGCGCAAACCGCGCGGAGCAGCTGCAGGGAGTTGTAGGCGAGGCTCGCGGGGCCCCAGAGCGCCCGGGCGCGAGCTTGGACGTCGTCGGAGGCCACGCGCTCCGCCGCATCGCAGGCGAGGTCGCTGCCGGTGCAGAGCTCCAGATCCACGATGGCCGGCGCGCTGAGCACGCTGCGCGCGCGCGCCCACTCCTGGCCGAAGGTCCCGGCAGCGAGCGCGAAGTTGGCGAGGAAGTCGAGGTTGTCGTAGCCGCGGCCGAGGCTGCCGACGTGCGTCGTGCTCGCCGTGCTCGCGCTGTTCACGACCAGGCTCAGCTCGAGGCACGTGGCCTGCTTGTTCGTTCCTTCGGCGACGCCGACGACGATCCGCGCGGCTTCCGGCGACACGCCCTGGAGCGTGGCGTTGGCCGTGTCCACGACCGTCTGCGCGTCCACCAAGGTTTGGGGCGTGACCCCACCCAGCCGGCGCACGGCGGCGCCCTCCTGCGGGTCGCTGCACCAGACGGCGTTGTCGTGGTGGTCCATGGCCGGGAGCAGGAGCGGCGGGTCCTGCACGAGATCCGTGTACACGTCGCGCTCGAAGCCGTCGTCGACGAAGAGCCCCGCGAGGACCTCGACGGGTGGCGTGCGGCCCGGCGTGGCGCTGGGGCTGGGAAGCGAAGCCCCATACCCCTGTGCAGAGGCCTCCGCCGCAAGATAGGCGTCCCGGCCGCGACCGTCCACGAAGGCGCCGAAGCTCGGGAAGGTCTCGGGGGCGTTGTCGCCGCAAGGCGACTGGCAGTCGTGGAACGCCACCGACGGTGGAAGCCCCCTGGGCAGGCGGCGGTTCACGGGCTCGAGGATGCCCGACCCCTGACTCTGCAGGCCCGACCGGTACGTGTCATTGCCCCGCGCGTCCAGCACGACGCCGACGCCCGCGAACCGCCCCGCACCCAAGGAGGCCGACGCCGCGCGCTCCAGCGTGATCCTCTGCCCCACTTGCTCGGTGAGGAAGGGCGTCGGCGGGCTGATGCGCACGCTGCCGTGCTCTTGATCCACCAGCTCGACGATCCGCGCGCCGTCGGGAATCCCCGGTCCACGGATCATCTGCCCGACGTCGGCAGGACCGAACCCGGGAACCGTCGTGTTGACGAAGTCGGCGATGATCCTCGCGTCATTCGCGACGCGCGTCTGCTCGGCCTCGATGGTGAGCACGACGCGCGTCCCGCTGGCGGCGGCGGTCTTGTTCAGGATGACGGTGGTGGCATTCACCACGTGCTTGATCATGGCCCCGGCAGCGATGCTGCCGCCGCCCAAGCCATGCCCGATGTCGGCGACCGTGAAGTTGGCCGACGCGCTGCGCACCACGTCGCTGCCGCTCGTCGTGATGCCATCGTGCACGAAGCGGAGGGGCAGCGACTCTGCATCGTAGCAATCGTCGCCCTCCTGGTCCACGAGGGCGCCGAGGCCGAAGAGGGCGCCGAAGCCCATGGTGCGGTTGTTGCCGATGTACGCGTCCTGCACACCCGGGCCCGCGCAGAACGCCGGAGCGATGGCGCGCGCAGCGAGGCCTGGGAACGTCACGTTGCCCGCCTGGCCAAGGTCGTACAGCAACCCGAGGCCCATGTACGCGCCGCCGAGGGACGGGGATTGGACGGGCACGCGCCTGGCGAGCCCCGTCGTGTTGTTGTGGCCCAGCAACCCCGTGCGGGCGTCGTAGGTGTCAGCGCCGCCCACGTCGATGGTGATCGCCACGGGTGCCACCACGCCGGGGCGGAGCACGGGGCCGTACTCCACGAACGACTTGGGCCGTCCCTGCCCCGGATCGAAGCCCTTCGTGTCCAGCGCGCCGACATCCGGGCTCGCAGCGCCCGCGAAGGGAGCTTGGTACAGGTCGTTGCCGTCGAGGTCGATGTGAAGCAGGTGCTCCTCGATCGACGCGGGCGCCTCGACGCCGTCGTTGCTCAGGACGCCGCCGAGGCCGAACGCTCCCGGAACGCGGATCATCATGGTTTGGCGCGAGAAGGCGCGCCAGTCCCAGTCGCCGTCGTCCTCCCTGAGGCAGCCTTCGCCAGCCGTCGTGCCGAAGACGTTCTCCTGCACGGGCGTGTCGGCGGCCCCGAAGATCGCGCCCGCGTCGCGCGCTGGGCACGCGATCGCCGGCAGCGGGCCCTCCACCTCCGTGGCGGACAAGCTGATGCCGTTGTTCTGCACGGACTGCGCGTCGGGCGCGGCGGGCGTGTCGCCGACTTCGGCGTCGACCACGATGCCGCCACCCTGACCCTCGGCGAGGACCTCGTAGACGCCGGGCATGTCGCCCGGGGTCGTGCTGACCACGATGTGGTTGAACTGCAGGAGCGTGTTGTCCTGGAGCCCGACGTTGATTGCGCCGAGCTGCGAGCTCGTCGCGATGGGGGCCTGGAGGCCCTGGTCCGTGCCGGCCAGATCGAGCAGCACGCCGAGCGCGGGCCAGCCCTTGCCTTGGTTGCTGCTGGCGTTGACCTGGCCGTAGGTGTCGTCCCCGCGGCGGTCGAGGAGGAGGCCAAAACCTGCTTTCGTGGTGCCGTAGGGGCTCTCCGAACCGAAGAAGTCGTGGAAGACGAGGGGAAGAGGAGCCATGGATCCGCCGCCAAAGAGGCAAAGGTATTGCGGGTTGTTGTCGTCCGGCTCAGGGCCGCACTGGTGAAGCTCCTCGCGCCCGCCGAAGCCCATGGTGTAGTTGGCGCCGAAGTACGTGTCCTTGCCTGCCAGGTCCACCGCCAAGCCGACGCCGCGCTCGATGCCGGCGCCGATGCTGTGGTTGCGGCTCACGTGCGTGTCGTCGCCCTTCTCGTCGAGCAGCAAGCCCACGGCGCGATGCCAGCCCACGGCGGTGGTGTTGTTTTTTCCGCGGTAGTCGTCGTTGCCGGGCGAGAAGTTCGCGCACTGCGGGTGCTGGTCGCCGGGATCGCAGCGCTCCGCGTCCCACAGCAGCGCGACGCCGCGGTCCGCGGCGCCGAGCGCGAAGTCGCGGCCGGTCCAGTTGTAGTCCTCGTTGCCGCTGGTGTCGAGGATCGCGGCAAGCCGGACGTTGACGGTGGTGTTGGTGGTGTTGATGTAGGTCGCCGAGCTGCCGTAGGAATCGGGGTCCTGCGGGTTGGGACCCGACACGAAGATCACGACACCATTGTCCGTCGCAAAGGGGTCGGACCCGCCGGTGCAGTGGCCCAGGTAGGCGACGCCGAAGACGAACGGGCCACCGATGCCTTGGCCGCCGCCCCCGCCGCCACCTCCGTCGCCGTCGAGAAGCCCCCCGAACAAGCTCTCTGCCACATCGCCCACGGGACCGAAGGCCTGCGTCGGCCCAAAACAATCGGCAAAGGTCGGGTCTGTCCGCGCCAGCCGCTCGGGCACGCTGCTGTTGTACAGCATCAGGCTCGTGTTCACGCCGGCCGGCTTGTTCGTGTACACGTCGTCGCCGCCGAGGTCCACGATGAGCAGCGAGTGGTTCTGCGGGTTCATCGTGAGGTTGATGAACCCGTTCTCCTGCGGCTCGAAGAAGGTGCGGTTGAGGTCGCGGTTGTCGAAGATCGGCGCGAAGAGGCCGCCGGTGGTGCCCTGCTTGAACAAGCGCCGCTCCTCGATGAGCGTGCCGTTCTCGATCTTCATGGAGAGGTTCGTGGAGCCGTAGCGCTCATCGTACTGCGACGAGCCCTCGCCGCCGACGAGGAGGAAGCCCCACGGGTCCTTGAGGATGATGTCATTGAGAGGGTCCGCCAGAGGCGGGCTGACGAGCATGCGCTCGTTCTCCTCGCTGACGTTGTTGTCGTTGTAGTCGGCGAACACGATGACTTGCAGGTAGCCGTCGTCGACGTTGACCTTGACCGGCGGCGCGGCCACGGGGCCCGTCACACCGCACGACGCGACGGGCTGGTGGTGGGCGAAGCTGACGCTGCACGGCAGCCCGGGGATGGGCAGCGTCGTGGGCGGCAGCTCCGGGATCGCGATGGTCTGGGTGCTCTCGGTCTGCGCGCCGCCCAAGCCAGCCACGTCGGGGCTCAGCAGCTTGGCCATGGTCAGCGCGTCGCCCAGCACGGCGGCGGCCTCGAGGCGCAATTGCAGCGCGCGGTCGGCGCGCTCGAGCGCGTCGAGCAGCGGTTGCAGGTCGCGCGCCGGGAACTGCGCCGGCTCGATGCCGCGCAGGGCTTCCCAGTCCAGCGCTTCGACCAGCGAACTGGCCGCGCTCTCGTCCTCGGGCGCGCTCAGCTGGTCGGCGAGGAGCAGGCGCTCGGCCGCGGCGGCGACGCCGTCGGCCATGACGATCATGAGCTGCTGCTTCGGCAGGGGTTGCACGTCCAGCAGCCCGAAGCCGAGGCGGTCCTCGGGGAAGACGGGCACGCCGAGCCGCTCGTACATCTTGAGCAGCGCCTCGCTGGGCGCGGTGCTCGTGGGCGCGAAGCGCGCCTCGATCGGCTGCCATCCCTGCATCGCCATGCCGAAGTTCGCCATGTCGCGCAGGGACTGGGTCGCGGCGCCGGCCCGGAGGAGGGTTTCCGGCGCCACGTCGCCCAGTGCCGGGTGGCGGGTGCGCTCCTCGATGGCCAAGAGGAGCGCCCACTTGCGCAGCGCCGGGGTGGCTTCGCGCACCGCGCGATCCACGAGGAGGCCGGCGCTGGCCAGCTTCCCGCCGTCAACGTCAACGGTCGGAGCCTCGCCGCGCGTCAGGGCAGCGAGGTCCTGGTAGGTCACGCCCGCGAGGGCGCTGGTGTAGTCCTGCGTGGCCTGCACGTAGGCCAGCACGATGAGCGCCAAGGCCTGCTGCAACTCGGGCGGCAGGGCCGCGCCCGCGACGAGCTGGTCCTCGGGCACGGGCTTGCCGAGCAGGGCCCCCATCGCGAGGAGCGCGTCGCCCAGCGGCGCAGGGCCTTGCGGGGTCGGCAACTGCGGAGGGGTGAGCGTGAAGCCGCGGTCGCGCGCGTAGAACCGCAGCACGGCCTCGAGCGTCGGCTGGAGGGACGCGAGCTCCTGCGCGTCAGGGCTGTCCTGCAGCTGCTCGAAGGCGCCGAGGAACGCGCGCTCCGCGAGGGCGTGCGCGGCGAGGTCCTGGGGCGCGAGCCGCGCGGGCAAGGCGGGCTGCAACGCCAAGTCGGCCAGCGCGAAGGCTGGCAAGACCGTGAGCAGGGCGAGCCCGCAGGCTGCCGCCCTGGTGAACCTAGGCGTGGCCATCGTCCTCCTTCTCCCCGTCTGAGCTCTGCCGCGCTCCTCCTGCGCGGCGGGGCCCGACCTCTCCTCCGAGGGGCCCGTTCGCTGGAAGGGATATTAAGCTTTGTGCTCCCTCGTGGTGGATCGGAGACCGCGCCTTGCACGGGTTCCCAAGGCAATTGATGGGACCCTCGTCGCGCGTGGGTCGGATCGCGCGCGCGGTGGACGCGTCCTCGTGACGTCGCGCGCCCAGGTCAGCGCTTCCGACGCATCGCAACGGCGGCCAACGCGGCCCCCGCCAGCGCCGCGAACGCGCCCGCGCCGGGCGTCGGGTTGCTCGTGCCCGGCGGGCCCGTCGGGGTGCGCAGGCAGAAGCCGGGCCCCGCGGCCGGGTCCTTCGGGTCGGTGCGCGCCGCGGCCTCGTCCTTGTTGAGGCACCCGTCGCCGTCGTCGTCGGTCTCGGGGCTCGACGCGGCATTGAAGGGATCCGCGCCCAGGCGGCGCTCGGCGTTGTCGCCCCACGTGTCATTGTCCGCGTCGGCCCACTCGCGGTAATCGAGGGGGAACCGGTCGAAGCTGTCGCCCACGCCGTCGCCGTCCGTGTCCTTGGTCTGGCGCGGGTCGAGGGGGAACGCGTCGCCCGGGTTGGGCACGCCGTCGGCGTCGATGTCGTCGCACGTCGAGTCCGCGTTGGTGAGCTGCGAGCCGCACCGCACCTCCTCCTGGTCGGAGAAGCCGTCGCCGTCCGTGTCCACCGCGACGCTGACGGCCAGCGGGGCGCTCCAGGCGCTCACCGACACGGGGTTGCGCGCGCGCACGCGGTAGAGGTACACGCCGTCGTCCTTGCCCACGGCGGCGAGCGCCAAGCCGGGGCCGCGGAACACGAGCCGCTCCTCGCCGCCGAAGCCGACGCCGCTCGACAGCGCCACCGCGCCCGCCTGCGCGAACTCGGGGGGCAGGACGGACTCCTCGACCTCGTAGGTGAGGTCCTCGCCGTCCACGGCGAGCCAGCGCACGTCGTAGCTGCCGTCGCTGCTGTTCGTGGGCAAGCCCTCGGCGAAGACCGGCACCTCCAGGGCCTGGGGCCGCACGACCTGCACGGTGCGCCGCGCGGTGTTGCTGCCGATCGCGTCCTGCTGCACGTGCACCTCGATCTGGTACAGGCCCTCGGGCAGCGCGCCGGTGGCCCACGCCGCGGTCCAGTTGCGCACGCCGCGCACGTCGTCGCCCGGCACCGCCGTCAGGTTCTGGGCTGGACCGGTGGGCACCACGTTGAGCACCGCGGGCCGCACCTCGACGCGCACCGCGCTGGGGGTCGCGCCCTGGCCCGCGTTGGCCGCGATGGCCGCGCGCGTGGCGTTGGCCGTGACGGTGAAGAGCCTCGCATTGCCGGCAACGGGCTGCCACTCGTAGGTGAAGTTCGACGCCAATTCGAGGGGCGGCACGACCTCGAAGCCCGCGTCCGCTGCAGCAGCGCTGGGCTGCGCGCTCACGAGCCGGGAGCCAAGGTCCACCCACGCTGCGCCCTCCAAGGCCTGCGCGCGCAGCACGTAGTGACGCTCCGTCAGTTCCGACGCGTTCCACGACAACCGCCAATTGGGCAGCCGGCCGTTGGTCGCGGTGACCGTTGCGTCGCGCCAGCCCGTGCCGTTGCCCTGCTCGGCCACGTCGAGGCGCACCGGGCGCACGCTGCCCTCGATGCGCGTGATGTGCTCGAACTGGCTCGTGGCGAAGCCCTTGCCGGCGAGGAGCACGTCGCCCGTCACCAGCGTGTTGTTCTTGGGCGTCGTGACGTGCGCGAAGGGCGCGTTGGCGGGCACGATCTTGTAGAGCAGGCCGCGGAAGCCGCTCACGAGCACGTACGTGTTGGACGGATCCCACGCGACGCCGTAGTAGATGGTCCCGCGGCCGCCGGTGATGTCGTGCTCGCCGAGCATGTCGAGGAAGCGCGTGCCCGTGCCCTCCCACAGCTCCTTGCCCGCGCCAGCGGCGGCCCAGAAGCGGCCCGTCGCGGCGTTGTAGCTCATCTTGTTGAACTCGCCCTCGTCCTTCATGTCCTCCAAGTAGGCAAAGCTCCCCCCGAGCTTGGGGCAGCCCTGGCTGGTCTGGCCCTCGGATCCATGCCGCGCGTCGAACTTGAGGATGGTGCCGCGGAAGTCGTCGTCCCCGTAGATCAGCGCATAGTCGCCAGAGGGATGCCACGTGATGTCGTTGACTTCGGCGCGCTGCGGGTTGAAGCGGCCGTAGGTGTAGACCTCGCAGAGCTTGTTGGTGGCCGTGTCGGCGAGGATCACGCGGCCGCCGAGGATCTCGCTCGCGGTGATGTTGCTGGGGCAGGCCGTGTCGACGCTGAGGTCGTTCTGGTTGACGCAGACCAGCGCGCTCAGCAGGGCGGTCTTGCCGTCCGGAGCCCAGGACACGGCGCGGTACGCGATGTCGGCGCCGCTCTCCACCACGCTGAGGGTCGAGCCGTCGTAGCTGAGCAGGGAGCTGCCCGCGATCCAGGCCTCGCCCGTGCTCGGGTTGAAGCTCACGTGGCGGCCTTGGAAGTACGCGTCCTGGCAGCCCGCGATCTCGACGTGCGCGCAGTCGTCCCAGAGGTTGCGGAACGTGTACTGCGGCCGGTTGGGGCCGGGCGCATCCACGCGGTAGATCGCCTTCTGATCGGTGATGGCGAGGGCCCAGCCCCCCGAGGGGTGCCACGCGACGTCCACGAACTGCGGGCCCTCCTTGTCCCACAGCTTCGCGAGGCGCACGCCGTCGTACAGCAGCACCAGCCCGTGGGGCGCGACGCCCGGCAAGTAGGCCGGCAGGCCGCCCACGACGAGCGCGTCGCTGAGCGTGCGGTTGCCCGGCACGGCCGTGGGCACGGGGCGCCACGCGACGCGGTACAGGTGCGAGCCGACGTCGACCATGATGGGGTCGCGGTGCAGCGCCTCGATGCAGGTCACATAGCGGACCGCGTCGGGGTCGCACCGCGCCGGCGGGCCCGGGGCTTGCGCCGCGGCCGGCGCCGTGGGATACGACGTGGCTGCGAGCAACGCGGCGAGCAGCAGCGCAGCGGCGCGGGGCGACATGGGCCTCAGGGGCCGCGGGACGGGATTACGGACCATAAGGTTTGCCCCAAGCCCTCGGAAGGCCTTGCCCACCCTGACGGACCGCGGAGCTGCGCGCTGCCTGCTGGAGCGCGCTTCGGCGGGCTGCGCGGAAGCGTGAAATAGCCACGCCCCGATGCGCGCCCATGGCCGGGTGCGCGCGGGCGCTGCTGCTGGTGCTCGTCCTCGCCGCGCCCCTCGCGCCCCTCGCGCCGGCCGCGGTCGCGCAAGTCCCGCCACCCGCCAACGAAGCGTTGCCCGGCGAGCTCCTCGACCTGGGCCACGGGTGGGTGCAGCAGCTGCGGGCGCGCACCGCGGCGCTCGCCGCGACGGGCCCGGTGAACGCGACCTCGCCCGAGGCCTTCGCGATCAGCGCCGACGACTTCGTGAACCGGAGCCAGCCGACCCTCGCCATGACCCAGGTCTACCAGGGCCACGTGGCCGTGGCCTTCCTCGAGTTCAACCGCACCGCCCCCCAGGAGCGCGAGGCGCGCCGCGCCGCGCTGCTGCAGCGGATCGAGAACGCGTCGCGCGAGGCCACCGCGTCGTGGGACGCCTTCCTCGGCCGCCTGCGCACCCTCGAAGGAAGCGCGCGCACCACCCACGCCCTCGAGTACGGCGTGATGGCCACCCTGGCCGCCATCGAAGCGGAGGCCGACGCCGCCACGCTGGCCGACGCGGCGGAGCGCGTGCGCAACGCGACGGCCGTCGGCGACGACCTCGTGCTGGTCACCTTCTTCGGCACCGAAGCGGCCCCCGCCTACTTCGGCTTCGCGAGCGACCTGCTGGGCCTCGCGGAGCGCGCGGCGCAGGACGGCGCGCGCCCGCAGCTGCAGCAGGGCGCCAAGGAAGCTCTGCTTGCCCAGGTGCAGCGCCGCTTCCTCCTCGACCCCGACAGCGCCAGCGTGCCCGGCCCGCTGGCGACGCGCGCCGCCGGCCAGCTCCAAGCGGCGAACCGCACGGGCCCCACGCTGCTCGTGGTGGCGCGCTTCCTGGCCTTCGAGGAGGCGCGCACCCGCGACGCGCTCGGCTTCCTGCTGGAGCGGGGCGGCATCGACGGCGCGACGCTCCGCAGCCTCGTGGAGGGAGCGCTGGCGAGCCCGAACCTCGTGCCGCGCTACGATGCGACGTTCCAGGACGCGCCCTCGCCCCTTCCGCGCATGCGGAACGCGGGCTACCTGGGCGCGTTGACCGGCGACGCGCGCAACCACGCGGCCTACCGCGCGGCGGAGGACCCGAGCGACGCGGGCATCGTGCGGGGCTGGACCGAGCTGGTGGTGGCGAACTTCGCCGCCGAGGCTCTCGCGGAGGCGCGGGCGGGGCGCGGCCAGGGCCTCGACACCAACTTGGTGATCCTGGGGGGCGTCGCCGTCGCCGTCGCGCTCGTGGCCATCGCCGTGGGCGTCCTGCGCAAGTGAGCCTGCGCACACCGCGCTTCGTCGGAGCTTGGCAGGGTCCCGCAGGCGGCCTTCCCCCGGAGGCAAGCTTCAAGAGGGCTCGGGCCTTAGCCAGCTTCCTAAGGTAGCCCCATGGCCGTGGATGCCGAGATCAAGCGCCTGAAGGTCGCCGCGGCCACCCCCCAAGCGCGCAAGCCGGACGCGGGCGTGAGCCGCGACCTGGGCGGCGCGGTCAAGCAGGTGCAGCGGATCAGCGAGTCGATCATCGGCGAGGTCGCCAAGGTCATCGTGGGCAAGCGCGAGGTCCTCGAGCTCGTGCAGGTCAACGTCCTCAGCGCAGGCAACGTGCTCTTCGAGGACTTCCCCGGCCTCGCGAAGTCGGTCATGGCCAACACCATGTCGCGCGCTTCTGGGTGCGACTTCAAGCGCGTGCAGTTCACCCCGGACCTGCTGCCGGCGGACATCACGGGCATCTACATCTACAACCAGCGCACCGGCGAGTTCGAGTTCCGGCCGGGGCCGGTGTTCACCAATTTCCTGCTGGCGGACGAGATCAACCGGGCGCCGCCCAAGACGCAAGCGGCCATGCTGGAGACCATGGCGGAGCGCCAGGTCACGGTGGAAGGCACGACCCACCAGCTCGAGAAGCCGTACATCGTCATGGCCACGCAGAACCCCATCGAGCAGGAAGGCACCTACCCTCTGCCCGAGGCGCAGATGGACCGCTTCCTGATGAAGATCAGCATGGGCTACCCGAGCGAGGAGGAGGAGGCCGAGATCCTGCGCAGGCGCATGGTGCGCAAGAAGGACGAGTTCGACGTCAAGGCTGTGACCAACCCGGAGCAGATCGTCAGCATGCAGAAGGTCGTGGAGAACATCCACGTCGACGACGCGCTGCTCAACTACATCGCGAAGCTCATCACCATGACGCGCAAGGAGCCGCGCATCCTCGTGGGCGCGTCGCCGCGCGGCTCGCTGGCGCTGTTCAAGCTGGCGCGCTCCTACGCTGCCGTGAAGGGCCGGGACTTCATCACGCCCGACGACGTGAAGCGCGTCGCGGTGCCGGGCCTGAGCCACCGCATGATCCTGCGGCCAGAGGCCCGCATCAAGGGCATCACCACCACGCAGATCGTGCAGGACATCCTGCAGACGGCGCCCGTGCCCACCGTCTAGGGCGGCCCGCGGAGTTCGTGCCAACCTTTGAATAGCCCGAGCCGCCATGGCCGCCCCCGTGAGCGCATGGCCGGCAACATCGTGCACGTCGTGGGCACGGGCACCATCGGCGAGCCCCTGATTGGCTTGTTGGCCCAGCACAAGAACGAGCTGGGCGTGGACGAGGTCACGTTCTCCAAGCACAGCCCCAAGGCGGAGCACCGACCCATGGTCCAGGCGCTGGTCAAGAGGGGCGCGCGGCTCGCCACCCACGAGGACAAGCGCAAGGACTTCGAGACCTTGGGCCTCAAGCCGGAGCTGGGCTTCGCCGAGGCGATCCAGCGCGCCAAGGTCATCATCGACTGCACCCCGGGCGACGCGAACCTCAAGGCCACGGTCTACGACAAGCTCCACGACGGCTCGCGCCTCTTCCTGGCCCAGGGTGGCGAAGAGAACGAGTGGGGCACGCCCTACGCGCTCGGCATCAACGACGACGCGCCCAAGGCGAGCGGCTTCGTGCAGGTGGTGAGCTGCAACACGCACAACATCTCAGCCCTCATCAAGGCCATCGCGTTCCAGGGCACACAGCCCAACTTGCAAGAGGGCCGCTTCGTGTGCATCCGCCGCGCGAGCGACGTGGGGGAGGAGAAGATCGCGGCCGCGCCGGCCGTGGACAAGCACAAGGAAGCCATGGGGACGCACCACGCCACCGACGTGCACGCGGTCTTCCAGACCCTCGGCCACGACCTGGACCTCTACTCGAGCAGCCTCAAGCTGCCCACGCAGTACATGCACACCATCTGGTTCGACCTGCGCCTCAAGCAGCCGCGCACGCGCGACGAGGTCGTGAAGGCCATCCGCGAGTACCGCTACCTGGCTGTGACCGAGAAGAAGCAGAGCAACATGGTCTTCAGCATGGGCCGCGAGTGGGGGCCTTTCGGCCGCATCCTCAACCAGGGCGTCGTGCCCATCCAGACGGTCGCGGTGAAGGGCAACGAGGTCGT